>DASYCD010000541.1:0-5118 GCA_036500405.1 Bryobacteraceae bacterium | reverse complement strand
GACCGACAAGCGGAATTTCATCAAGGGCTACTGCATGATGATCGGCGGGGCCGCGAGTCCGGTGGCGAGCGATTTCGCGGAGTATGGGGAAGAGCTGCAGAAGAAGCTCGATCACTACGCGGGATCGTGCGTTTCGGCCAGCATTTATGGCGAGCGCGTGCCGCGGTTCGAGAATCACGTCAGCATCAACAAGACCGTGAACGACGAATGGGGCATTCCGGCTCTGCACATCGACGTTCGCGATTCGCAGAACGAGCTGAACCAGGCGAAGGACGCGGCGGACACCGCGGAAGAGCTGTTCAAAGCCGCCGGATGGGACGTGATCGTGAAGACGGACAAATACCACCCGCCGGGATACAGCATTCACGAAGTGGGCACGTGCCGGATGGGCGACAATCCGAGGACAAGCGTGCTCAACAAATGGAACCAGAGCCACGATTTGAAAAATCTGTTCGTGGTGGACGGCTCCTGCTTTGTGACGTGCGGGTGGCAAAATCCGACGATGACCATCAGCGCGCTTTCCATGCGCGCCAGCGAGCATCTGGCGGAACTAATGAAGGCCGGAACAGTTTAGGAAACCGCGACCGGCGTTTCTGTCTGTTTGTTTGCCGGCGTCTTCCGGAAGGCTCCGATTGCCTGTGACAGCGCGATGCCGAGAAGCGCGCCGGTCAGCAGCAGGCTTTCGACGGAAACCATGGGCGTTACGGCCATGGCGGGCATTTTCATGGTGCGGCGCAAAACAATCAGCGCAATAACGACAGGGATCATCACGCCGATGATCATTTTTCTTCTTAACGGTTTCATACTTTTCGTCTCCGCGGGATGGGATTCAAATCCCTCCGCGCGGTTTCATTATGCAGGAACTGGAACCAGGGTTCCAGAACTTTTCACCTGGTGTTAACCAAAGAGATTCGCCCTGGTAAACGGTCTGGTAAACGGTCACGAACGGTCCGATCCTCCATGAGATACTGAACAATTCCTCCCCTGGTATGCCGCAACAAAAACCCACCGAAATCGTCAGCGCCCACAGCCCGGACTCCGACGACGCATTTATGTTCTACGGACTTGCTACCAAGAAAGTCCGTTCGCCGCTCGTCAATTTCCGGCACGTGCTGTCGGATATTGAAACGCTGAACCGCAAAGCGCGGGAAGGCGTGTACGATTTAAGCGCGATTTCGTATCATGCGTATCCATATGTCGCCGACAAGTACGTGCTGATGGCCAGCGGTTCGAGCGTGGGAGACGGGTATGGTCCCATGGTGGTCGCCACCCGCACGATGGAGCCGGAAGAAATCAAGGGAAAGCGGATCGCCATTCCCGGAACCCTCACCACGGCTTTTCTCGCGCTGAAGATTTTCGAACCGGATTTCACCCCCGTGGTGGTCCCGTTCGACAAAATTCTGGATGCCGTGACGGACGGGTCGGCCGATGCGGGGCTGATCATTCACGAAGCGCAACTCACCTATGCGAAGGCGGGATTCCACCGCGTGCTCGACATGGGCAAGTGGTGGAAAGAGACCTATGGTCTTCCGCTGCCACTGGGCGGCAACGTACTGCTGCGATCGCTGCCGGACGATATCAAGACGGAATGCTGCCGGATGATGCGGGAGAGCATTCAGTATGCGCTCGACAATCACTCGGAGGCGCTCGAGTACGCGATGCAGTTTGCGCGCGATATGGAGCCGCGGCTGGCCGAGAAATTTGTCGGAATGTACGTGAATCACTACACGGTGGACGCCGGCGATGAGATCCCGAAAGCGGTGAGGTTGCTGCTCGATAAGGGATTTGAGGCCGGGCTGATTCCGCACAAGGTCGACGTCGAGTTTATCCGATAGCTCCGTTGAACAATTGAACCATCGCGCGGAGCGATAATCAGAAGTAGATGCGTGTTCCGATCGGTGTTCTTTGCCTGCTGTTGCCGGTGTCCGTACTGGCGCAGAATCCAACTCCTAAAGATGTCCGGCTGGTTGCGAAAGACGGACAATCCGCCATTCCGAAGCTGGCCCTGTATCTCAAC
The DNA here is from genome assembly GCA_036500405.1 of Bryobacteraceae bacterium. GTDB lineage: Bacteria > Acidobacteriota > Terriglobia > Bryobacterales > Bryobacteraceae > BOG-234. Next base: position 3,101 of record DASYCD010000541.1, on the reverse strand, counting down.
AGTCCTTCCCTCGACACCAGAATTGAAGTCGTCAAGCAGCTCACGGATCTGGGCGGCAAGGATTCCCTCGATCCGCTGATCCAGGCGACGCACGACGCCGATCCGGAGATGCAGATGCGGGCCATCGATGGGCTGGTGGATTTCTATTTGCCGGGCTACGTGAAATCGGGACCGACTGCGTCGCTCGCGCGTGTGGGCTCGTCCATCAAAGCGAAATTCAGTGATACAAACGATCAGGTGATCGACGGCTTTGTGACGGTGCGGCCGGAAGTGATCGCGGCTATCGGGAAGCTGGCGAGCGGCGGCAACGGGATGGACGTGCGGGAGAGCGCGTGCCGGGCGATCGGGATTCTGCGCGGGCGCGCGGCGCTGCCGGACCTCTATGAGGCGCTCCGGACCAAAGATAGCGACGTGATGTACGAAGCCCTCGTGGCGATCCGGAAGATTCGTGATCCGCAGGCGGGCTCGCACATCGTGTTTCTGCTGCGGGATTTCAACGAGAAAGTGCAGTCCACGGCGATCGAGACGGTCGGCGTTTTACAGGCGAAAGACGGACTGCCGGCGCTGCGCGGCATTGTGGCAAGGCCGCGGGGAAGCAAGGATGAGCGGGCGGCCCTGACGGCGATTGCAATGATGCCGGAGGCGGTCGACCGGCCGCTGCTGCAGCGCTATCTGACGTCGAAGGACGAGCGGCTGCGGGCGGCGGCGGTGGAAGGGTTGGCGCGCGTGGGGGATCCCGGCGACAAGGCGGCGATTGAGAAAGTCTGGCGGGACGATGACAAGATGGCGCCGCGTCTGGCTTCCGCTTTTGCCCTGACGATGGAAGGCGAACTGGGTCTGGAGGAGACATCGCCGTTCCGGTACCTGCTGAATACCCTGAATTCGTCGTCCTGGCGGGACACGGCGTCAGCGTATCTGGTGGAAGCGGCGCGGAAGCCGAATGTGCTGGCGGCGCTGCGAGTGCCGCTGGCGACGGGAACGCGGGACGAGAAGATCATGCTGGTCCGGATTCTGGCGGTCAGCGGAGATTCGAGCGCGCTTCCGTGGCTGGAGGCGGCCAGCCGGGATTCAGACACCAACGTGTCCCAGGAAGGCCTGCGTGCGCTCCGGAGTTTACGCGCCCGGCTGTAGACCCCAGGCGCAGTAGAAATAAAAACGGGGCGAAAGAGCATCCGGCCCCTTCGCCCCGCTTGATTTTTGGATAGAGAAAAAAGCTTACTTTGCTTTCTTCTGCTTCTGCTGACCGACGCGGACCTTGGTGTGGAGGGTTTTGGCGTCCTGGAAAGCCTTGTGGTCGTGACGAGACACGGCGTCAGCGAGATACGTCTCGATGTTGGTCTCGCGGGGGATCACTGCCATCACGGTAAAACTGTCGTTGCACGTCGGGCAGAACGGGCGGAAACGCTTGACATTCGGAATTGCCATAACAGATCTAGTGTAGCAAAGCCTCGCGAATGGCTTTGCCGAGGGCAGCGAGGCCGGCGTCGACGTCCGCCGGGAGGTGTACGCGGAGGGCGCGGCGTCCGCGGGTGGTCAGAACCTCGAAATCGCCGCGGGCCTGGGCGGCTTTCACCACGCCGAAGGTGAAGCCTTCGCCGGGGACTTCGAGATCGTTGGCATCATCGCAGGTGACCTGCAGGATGACGCCGGAATTCGGCCCGCCTTTGTATGCCTGGCCGGTCGAATGGAGGAAGCGGGGGCCGAAGCCGAGGCAGGTGGCGGCGTGCTTCGCGCCGCGGACCGCGAGGCGCATTTCGCTGAGGCGCTCCTCGTTTTGGTTGGTCATGTCGATGTAGGCAAGGAGGGCGAAGTAGTCGCCCGCGCCGATACGGTTCAGATGGGCGCGGAGAATGCCGGCGGCGTCCGTCGCCTGGAGCGCCACGGCGTTCTTGTCATCCGTGAAAAATTTCAGGCCGTTCGCTTCGAGGATCGGGGTTTCGGCGGGAAGCTGGTGTGTCGCCTTGTACGCATCGGTGATTTTCCGCGTCTCGATTTTGCTGGCTTCCACGTCCGGCTGATCGAACGGGTTGATGCCGATGACGGAGCCGGCCACCGCCACCGCGACCTCCCAGCGGAGGAACTCGGCGCCGATGTCATAGCGGTCATGGATGGCCAGACGGATTACCGGTTGGCCGGACTTTTCGAGCAGCGAGAGAGCTTCGTCCTGTGCGGGATCGTGCATGGGCGAGAAGCGGATGTGGACGAAGACGCGATCTTTGCCATAGGTTTCGGCGGAGGCGAGCGGTTCGCGATCGACGGGGATGAGGGCGCGGCCATTCTTGCCCGTGGATTCAGCGATGAGCTGTTCGAGCCAGGCGCCGAGGTCGTAAATGGCGGGTGAGGCGACGAGCGTGACTTTATCGCGGCCCTGGCGCGCCAGCGTCCCCAGCGCGAGACCAAGCGAAACGCCGGGGTTGACCGAGGCGTCGGCTTCACGGCAGGCATGGGTCATTTCGACGGCGCGGTTGAGCAGGCGCGGGATATCGAGGCCCATGACGGCGCCGGGAACCATCCCGAAATCGGACAGCGCGGAGAAGCGGCCGCCAATTGTGGGATCGCCGTAGCAGATGCGGCTGAAGCCATCGGATTCGGCGACGCTTTGCATTTTCGACTTCGGGTCCGTGATGGCGATGAAGCGGGAGCCGTCGCGCCCGGATTTTTCGAAGAAGTATTCCTTAAAGATGTTGGGCTCGAGCGTGGTGCCGGATTTGCTGGCGACGATGAAGACCGTGGATTTGTCGGCCGGATTGGCGAGGCGCTCGATGGATTTGACCTGGGCGAGGTCGGTGGAATCGAGGATGTGAAGCGCGGGGAAACCGGGCTGGTGGCCAAACGTAACGGAGAGGACTTCCGGGCAGAGGCTGGAGCCGCCCATGCCGAGGAGCACGGCGTTGCGATAGCCGGCGGCCTGGATTTGCGCGGCGATTTCCCGAAAGCGGCCGGAATCGGCGGCCTGACGTTCGGCGATGTCGAGCCAGCCCATCCATTTGTCTTCCGCGGTGTTGCCTTCGGCGGAGGTCCAGAGGGATTTATCGCGATTCCAGAAACGGTTGACTTTGCCGTTGGACGTCCAATCCTGGACGGCGGCGTTGAAAGCGGCG
>DASYCD010000540.1:0-4050 GCA_036500405.1 Bryobacteraceae bacterium | reverse complement strand
CGCCAGGTAACGCATCGAGGATTCGAGCGCCGCTTTGGCCGTCCCCATCACGTTGTAGTTCGGCATCACGCGCGTCGCGCCCAGGTACGAAAGCGTCATCACCGAACCGCCCTCCGGTATCAGGGGCGCCACAGCGCGCGCCATCGCCACGAGCGAATATGCGCTGATGTTCTGGGCCAGAAGAAAGCCCTCGCGCGACGTCTCGATGAACGGATTGCTCAGGTCTTCGCGATTCGCAAACGCCAGACTGTGCACCAGCGCGTCAATCGGGCGTCCCAGCTCCTTCAGCCCTTCGCCGAGGCCCCGAATATCCTCATCGCGCGAGACGTCCAGCGGCAGCATCTTCACCACGCGCATATCGCCCGAAATCGATTCGATTCCGTCCTTCTGCTTGTCGTTCAGGTAGGTCAGAACGATGTCCGCGCCCTCCCGCGAGAACGCCTGCGCGATCGCGTACGCAATGCTCCACTTATTCGCAATTCCGGCGATCACAGCCGTCTTGCCCTGCAATATTCCTGACATGAACTATCAGCGTAGCGCAACGCCTGCCGCCCGCGTGCGAGACTGGCGTTAATCCTATGTCACAGGTCAAAATCTTCGGACTGCGCGCGTCTCTTGCGCCGGTCTTGCGGCAGGTTTCGGACGTCATTCACTCCTGCGTGGTGGATGCGCTGCAATACCCGCAGGACAAGCGCGCCCAGCGTTTTTTCCCGCTCGAGCCGGACGAATTCTACTATCCGGCGGGCCGGACGGAGCGCTATACGATCATCGAATTCAGTATGTTCGAAGGACGCAGCGTGGAAGCGAAGAAGAAGCTGATTCGGCTGCTGTTCGAACGCTTCGAAGCGACACTCGGCATCGGTCCCAACGACGTGGAGATCACGATCTTCGAAACCCCGAAGCACAACTGGGGGTTCCGGGGCCTGCCCGGCGACGAGCATTCCCTGAATTACAAGGTCAACGTCTGAGCTACTTGATGAGCTGGTGGACGCGCATCCAGTTGGTCAGCAGCTTCGACCATTCCGAGAGCGCCGGATCATCCATCGCAAGGCCGACGCCATGCGGGCCTTTCTCGAAGATGTGCAGCTCCGCCGGAACGTGGTTCTTGCGCAGCGCCAGATAGTAGTAAGTCGCGTTTTCGGCGGGAACGGTCGTATCGGCGTTCGTCTGGAAGATAAATGTGGGCGGCGTATTCGCCGTAACAGATTCTTCGCCTGAAAGACTCTTCGCCAGTGCAGGATCGGCGTTTGGACCCAGCAGCGCGTTCTTCGAGCCCATGTGCGTCCAGGGCGCGATCAGCGAAATCACGGGATAACCCAGGATCGAAAAATCCGGACGGCTGCTGACGCGATCAATGGCGTCGGGGGCGTCCGCTTTCCCCTCTTCAAAATGCGTGGCGGCGCTCATTGCCAGATGCCCGCCGGCTGAAAATCCCATCATGCCGATGCGCTCCGGATTGATGTGCCAGGCCGTGGCATTTGCGCGCAGAGTCCGGATCGCGCGCTGCGCATCGCCCAGCTCGATTGGATGGTGATACTTCGGCCCGAGCCGGTATTTGAGTACGAAGGCGATCACGCCCTGCGAGTTCATGTAGCTCGCCACCTGGCGGCCTTCATGATTCATCGCCAGATTCACATATCCGCCACCGGGGGCCACGACGACCGCCGTCATGCCCTGGGGCGTGCTGCGCGGCAGGTAAACCGTGATCGTCGGGATGTCTTTGTCTTCGGTCCCCTGCGCGCCCGGCGCGCCGTTGGACCACAACGGAATGATTTGACCGTCCTGAATGGGCATAGGCTGGGGCTGCGCGAAGGCGGAGGAAGCGGCAATCGCAAGCGCAGCGAGAAGGATTTTTTTCATGGCGAATCGTGCCGATCATATCAAAGGGGCCGCATTGCTAAGATCGGAGTCTGTTCGCGCTTTTCATCGCAGTCCTTGCGCTGATTACCTACGGATGCCTTTATCCGTGGCATTTCGCGGCGATTTCGCTGACGCATAGCCCGTTCTGGATTCTTCTCCATTCCTGGCCCGCCCACATCACCCACTTTCTGCTCCGCGATATTGCGGTCAATCTCGTCATCTACATCCCCGCCGGCCTGACAGGACACCTCGCGTTCCGCCGCCGCGGCTATCGATGGCTGGCGTTCATCGCGCCCATCGCCATCTGCGCGGTGCTCTCCGCATCCATCGAGATGATTCAGCTTTGGGTGCCATCGCGCGATACCAGTCTGCTCGATCTGGTGGTGAACGTGACCGGCGCAATCCTGGGAATGATTCTGGCGATCGTACTGGAAGATGTGCTGCCCGCCGCGCATTCGTCGAGTTCCAAAAAACCGGCGGACCACTCGGCGCTCGCGCTCCTCGGTTGCGGCGCCCTGTGGATGCTTTTCCCGCTGATGCCGATCACGGGACGATACGCTCTCCACTTCAAGATCGCGAGTTTCCTTCACGCGCCTGTCTTCGATCCGCTCGCCATACTTTCCATGGCAGTAGTCTGGTTTGCCGCGGGCGAACTGATGCAGGCGTCACACGTCCCGGCCGTTCGGAAGGTGATTCTGTTCTCTATCCTGATCGCCCCGGCGCGTTTTCTGATCGTTGCACAACGGCCGTCGCCGGCTGACATGATCGGAGCCGCATTGGGCGCAATCGCTTACTCGCAGTTGCGGAAGCCGAACCGCTGGGTCACGGCTATCCTTTTCCTGGTAACGATCGCCCTGCGCGGCCTCACGCCTTTCGTCTTCGCGCGTGAATCCCAGCGCTTCTCCTGGATTCCTTTCTCGGGTTTCCTGGATGTGGCGTGGCAGCAGGGAACCATCATGGCCGCCGAAAAATTCTTCTGGTATGGGACGGCCATCTGGTTGCTCCGTCGAGTGCGCGTTTCGAAACCCGCGTCGCTCGCTTTGGTCGCCATTATTCTGCTGGGGATCGAGATTGCCCAGATCCGGATTCCAGGTCACGTTGCCGAGATCACCGACCCGCTGCTCGCGCTTGCGGCCGGGTGGTCAGTGTTTGTTCTCTCCGAGAGGTGACGCGCTGTGAGGATGAGCGTCGTCATAGACCCTCATCAAGTTTTCCAGCGACACTTTCGTATACTTCTGCGTCGTCGAAAGCCGCGCGTGTCCCAGCAGTTCCTGAATCGATCGCAGATCGGCGCCGTCGCTCAGCAGATGCGTAGCGAACGCGTGGCGCAGCGTGTGCGGATGGATCGACGAATCGCCCGCCACAAACCGTGCATAGAATTCGACGATGCCCCGCGCGCCGCGATCCGTAATCCGCCTCCCACGATGATTCAAAAACACAGCCCGCGATTCATCCTTCGGCACATCGCGTTCGGTGAGATAGGCTTCGAGCGCTTCGGCAGCCTTCGACCCGTACGGCACCTGCCGCTCTTTCTTCCCCTTGCCGCGAATCCGCAGCCAGCGGTCGCTCTGATCAATATCGTCGGTATTCAGCCCCACCGCTTCACTGATGCGCAGCCCGCAGCCGTATAACAGCTCAAACAGCAGCCGATCGCGCCGGGGGTAAGGGCGTTCCAGATCCTCGCGCGAGGTCCCATCCACCAGAGCGTTCGTCGTCTCGGCGTTCGGTACCTCCGGAAGTGTTTTCGGCATCTTTGGCAGCCGCAGCAAACGCGCTGGATCTCGCGTAATTCGCCGTTCCCGCGAAAGGAAATGGAAGAGCCCGCGCACCGCCGCCAGTTTGCGCCGAAGCGTGGTGGGTTTCAGATCTTTCTCATAGAGGTGCGCCAGCCACTCGCGCAGAGCAAGGAGATCGAATTCCTCAGGCGCCGGCGGTTCCGCGCCCGGCGGCGAAAAATATTCCGAGAACTCCCGCAAGTCGGCGCCGTAGTTTCGCAGCGTGTGCGGCGAATCGTCGCGCGCCGTGAGTGAATCGAGGTAATCGCGAATCGCGTCACTGAGCTGCGACATAGGCTTCGAAACTCCGCGCCGCCCGCTCGCAAACCGCGATCTGCCGCTCCCGTCGGTCACGCGACGGATTTTCGAGCGGCGGCAGCAAATCGAACGCGATGTTGGCGGGCTGGTATCGCTT
>DASYCD010000539.1:0-3899 GCA_036500405.1 Bryobacteraceae bacterium | reverse complement strand
GGTTGCCAGCATCGCACGCTGCTCTGAAGTCATGGGCGCGTTCGTCATGGACGGGTTTGCCTTGCTCGATTCTGAGTTGGCCGGCACGCGCGCGTCGATCTCGTACCTTTCGGTGCGAATCCAGTCCGGCCCTCCGGAGATTTGAAATTTCTGGATGTCGAATGCGTATGTGATCAGCATTTCCAGGGTGCAGTGACCAAAGTTCACGCGGCCCCCAGGATACGTCAGGTATCCGAGATGACCGGCCGGCGGCGAAGGCTTGATGGAGGCTACTTCGAAAGCAGGTGAATTGGGCGCAGGCTGCGCGAACGCAACTACGGCGAGCAGGAGAAGAACCGGCACACGCATCGGCTTCTATCATAAAAAAGCCCCAGCCGTAAGGCCGGGGCTTTTTCGAATCGCGGATTCAGCTCGATTAGAACTGATTCCAGAGGTACTGGTTGTAGACTTCGTGGTGGAACTGCACCTCCGGCACCTTCACGACCGTGCCCAGGAGACGCGCGCAACGGTCGGCTGAAGCGAGCTTCAGGTCGATGTAGCGGTTCTTCACGTCTTCTCCAAACAGTTCCGTCGTCCACTTCGACTTACGGAAGTTGTCGATCGCCGTGTAGATATTGTCCGGCAGATAGCGCTTCGCGGTGCGCAGGTTCTTCACGTCGTCGATCTTACCGTCGATACCGGTCTTGAAGATCGAAAGCAGCGCCATGTAGGGATTCGCGTCCGGACCAACCGAGCGGACTTCGACGCGCGAGCTTTTCTCATTGCCGATCGGAATGCGAACCATCGAGCCGCGGTCAACGGCGGAGGCGATGATCTGGTTCGGCGCTTCGAAGTGCGGATCGAGACGGCGATAAGCATTGACGCTGGCGTTGAGCGTGAGACAGATATCGTTGCCGGCGGTCAGAATCCGGTCGACGAAGCTCCACGCAAACTGGCTGAGCTTTTCTTCGCCGCTCGGATCCCACATCAGATTCTTGCCGTCCTTCGAAATCGACACGTTGGTGTGCATGCCGCTGCCGTTGACGCCGACAACCGGCTTCGGCAGGAAGGATGCCGTCATCCCCATATTGCGCGCCACCTGGCGGCACAGGAACTTGTAGAGCTGGATCTGGTCCGTGGCGGAAACGACGTCGCCATAGCCGTAGTTGATTTCGAACTGCGAAGGCGCAACTTCGGGGTGATCCTTTTCGTTCTGGAAACCCATCGCGCGCTGGACTTCGGCCGCGCGGTCAATGAAGAGGCGGAGATCGTCGCCCGGCAGCGAATGATAGTAGCCGCCCGTGTTCACATATTCGAACTTGTGGGTGTCGTGATAGTGACGCTCGGCGTCCACACCCTTAAAGAGGAAGCCTTCGATTTCGTTGGCCGCGTTGAGGGTGTAGCCGTTCGCTTCGTGCTGCTTCCGCGCGTACTCCTTCAGCATGCCGCGCATATCGCCGCCGTACGGGCTGCCGTCTTTGTCGATGACTTCGCCGAACACCAGCACCTTGCCGGGACCAAAGTAGTCCGCCGGGGTCCAGTAGAACGCGTGCCAATCCATGTGGAGACGGAGGTCGCTTTCCTTCTGCGCCGTAAAGCCACGGATCGAAGAACCGTCGAACGTGAGGTTGTCGAAGCTCTTGAGCAGGAACTTCTTGTCGTAGTCGAGCATGTGCAGACGGCCTTCGAGGTCGCTGAACAGCACGGTCACAGCCTTGACGCGCTTCTCATCGGTCAGGTACTTGATGCGCTCTTCCTGCACCTTGCCCGGATCGACACGGCCTAACCGCTGCTCCTTCGCCTTTAGGTTCAAGTCTTCGAGTTCGCCGTAGCTCAGGCTGAGAAAGTCCGTAAGATTTGACATGCTACTCCGTGTTCGATTGATTTGGGGGCCAAAATGAGCGTTCGGACGGTCTTTTGTCCGCCGTTTTCATTCTGTCCGATGAATTCCGATTATGGCGGATTGGTGAAGGCCCAGGCAATCGTTTTTTTGAATAGGGCCTATCGCCGGAATTGATGGAAAACTGGCTCCGGAGGGTCAATTTCGGCCGCAGAGACCCGGATTTCCGCACATTCCGGCCGGACAACCGCCCATTTCGGGCATCGGAGACGCATTTCCGGCCCTCGGGGCGAAAGTCGAATATTCCTGTTTGAGGTCATTTTTTCCACAAGACGGGCAGCCCGCGGTCAGGGCTGACTGCTCTTCACTGCGGCGTACGAGCTTCTCAAATTTGGTTCCGCAGGATTCGCAGAGGTATTCGTAAATCGGCATACACCCTTATTATGCAATGGGATGTGGCCCGAGACCTGCTCCGGCCACGCAGTCGTCCATTTCGGACCATTGCCCTGCCCCGTTCTTGCGATGCCATAACTTATTTAGATAGTCTGGGATGCGATGCAATCACCGGCCGCAAGGGGAAAGGCCGGAAAATCTAACTGGGGAAATTTTCGCGCATGAATTTCAGCCGATGCAGTGCCACCGTGTACGCGCAGGTTCGACGGCTTTTGAGTTGTGCTCCTTTCCTGCTCCTTCTTTTACTTCCTGTGCTGAGCTTTGCGCAGGATCCCGATTTAACGACGACTGTGCCCACTCCGAGCGGCGGTGGCGGCGGCGAAGCGAATCTGGTTCTTCCGGATCTGAGTATCGGAACCTTCTTCGGCGTGGATGGGCGGAACCTGCTGATGGTGGGGCTGCTGATCTGCGCGGCGGGTCTGCTGTTCGGACTCATGACGTATCGCCAGCTTCGCGATCTGCCGGTGCACAAATCGATGAAGGACGTTTCCGAGCTGATCTGGGAAACCTGTAAAACCTATCTGTTCACGCAGGGCCGTTTTCTGCTGATCCTGGAACTCTTCATCGGCGCGATCATTCTGGTGTACTTCGGCTATTTCCGGGCGTTCAGCGCATTGAAGGTACTTGTGGTCCTGGCGTTCAGTCTGCTCGGCATCGCCGGGAGCTACGGCGTGGCGTGGTACGGGATTCGCGTCAACACCTTCGCGAATTCGAGGACCGCATTCGCCAGTCTGCGGGGACTTCCCTACCCCTGCTACCAGATTCCGCTGCGCGCCGGCATGAGCATCGGGATGGTACTGATTTCGATTGAGCTGCTGATCATGCTCTGCATCCTGCTGTTCATTCCGAGCGATTATGCGGGACCGTGCTTCATCGGGTTCGCGATCGGCGAATCGCTGGGCGCGGCGGCGCTGCGCGTGGCCGGCGGCATCTTCACCAAGATTGCGGATATCGGCGCCGATCTGATGAAGATCGTGTTCAACGTGAAGGAAGACGATGCGCGCAACCCCGGCGTAATCGCGGATTGCACGGGCGACAATGCGGGCGATTCAGTGGGGCCCTCGGCCGATGGCTTCGAGACCTACGGCGTGACCGGCGTGGCGCTGATTTCGTTTATCCTGCTGGCGGTGCACGATCCGCTGGTGCAGGTGCAACTGCTGGTATGGATTTTCGCGATGCGCATCATGATGGTGATCTCGTCGGCGGGATCGTATTACATCAATGAAGCGATTGCGAAAGCGAAATTCGAAAAAGCGAAGAAGTTCAATTACGAAGAGCCGCTGACGTTTCTGGTGTGGCTGACTTCGCTGGTTTCGATCGGGCTGACGTATCTGGTCTCGTATTTCATGATTCCGAATCTGGGCGACGATCCCACGCTTTGGTGGAAGCTTTCGAGCGTGATCACGTGCGGCACGCTGGCGGGCGCGGTGATTCCGGAACTGGTGAAGGTGTTCACGTCGACTGAATCGAGGCATGTGCGCGAGGTGGTGACGTCGTCGAGGGAAGGTGGCGCATCGCTGAATATTCTTTCAGGCCTGGTGGCTGGGAATTTCAGCGCGTTCTGGCTCGGGCTCACGATGCTGCTGCTGATGGCGGCCGGGTTCGGGATCAGCAATTTCGGACTGGG
>DASYCD010000538.1:0-4604 GCA_036500405.1 Bryobacteraceae bacterium | reverse complement strand
GCACTCTTCCGCTGTCGCCAGTTACAATCAAGCCTGAATGGACCGCGTTCTTTCTTCCCACGTCATTGTGAATCACAGGCTGACCACCTCATGGCTGGGTAGGGTGGAGCGCGCGAAAATCAACGGCGTCGAAATCTTCTGCGCGAAGCAGCATCTCGACTGGCGGAATTCCTCGCAGGTCATGGAACTGGGCCACTGGTTCCGCGATTCCGAACTCAGACTTCATTCGCTCCATTCGCCGATGTATACGGATGAGCGATGGGGTAAGTCGGGGCCGGACACTCATATCAACATCACGGAACATAAGAAAGCCGACCGCATTAAGTGGGTGGATGAGATCAAGCGCGCCATCGAGATCGCGGAGATTGTGCCGTTTAAATACCTGATCCAGCACCTCGGGGTGAACGATCAGGAATTCTCCGAGCGTACTGTTGACGCTGCCTTTTCGTCACTCGATGAACTGGGCGTCTTCGCCCGTCAGCGCGGCGTCGAAATTCTGCTGGAGAACATCCGTAATGATCTGGCTTCGGCGGATCGTCTGCGCCAGTTCAACGAGCTCACTCACCTCAACATGAATTTCGTTTTCGACGCAGGCCACGCCCACATTATGGGCGGAGTGGAGCGCGAGTTCGAAATCATGGCTCCGCGCATCCGCTCCCTGCATCTGCACGATAACAACGGCATCGAGGATCTGCACCTCTATCCCCAGAAGCCGGGCGGCACCATCCACTGGAAGCGCACGATGGAGCTGTTGCGATCGCGCCCCGGCCAGTATCCGCTGCTGCTGGAGCTTCGCGAGGTCCCCGAGATGGAGACCCCGATCGTCGAGGCGGTCAACGTTTTCGATACGCTGGAATCGTTATGAGCGCGCCGAAACGGATCAGCATCAGCGAAGCAGCGCAGTACGTCGATCAAACGGTCGAGATCCCCGGGTGGATCTACGGCATCCGCAAATCGGGTAAGATCGTGTTCCCCATCCTGCGCGACGGTAGCGGCCTCATGCAATGTGTGGCGGTGAAGAATCTGCTTCCGGAAGAACTCTTTGAGAGCCTGAAGCACCTGACGCAGGAATCGTCCGTCATCATGCGCGGCCGCATTCGTGCGGAAGCCCGGGCAACCGGCGGCTACGAAATGGATGTAGAAGGCGCCGACATCCTCCAGAGGGTTTCGGAAGAGGATCCCTATCCGATCACGCCGAAGGAACATGGCACTGATTTCCTCATGGAGCATCGCCATCTCTGGCTGCGCTCCCAGCGGCAACATGCCATCATTCGCGTGCGTCACGAAATCATCCGCGCGGTGCGCGATTATTTCGATGACCACGGCTTCACGCTGGTCGATACGCCGATCTTCACGCCCGCCGCGTGCGAAGGGACTACGACCCTCTTCGAGGTGAATTATTTCGACGACGAGAAGGCTTATCTTTCGCAATCCGGCCAGCTCTATAGCGAAGCCACGGCGATGGCGTTCGGCAAGGTCTACTGCTTCGGCCCCACGTTCCGCGCCGAGAAATCCAAAACCCGCCGGCACCTCACCGAATTCTGGATGGTGGAGCCCGAGATGGCGTACGCCGATCTCGATGAAGTGAAGCGCGTTGCCGAGGAGATGGTGATCTACGTTGTGGGCCGCGTGCTGGAGAAGAAGCGCGAAGAGCTGAAAGTTCTGGAGCGCGATACGTCGAAGCTCGAACAGGTGCAGTCGCCCTTCCCGCGCCTTAGCTACGACGACGCCGTGAAGAATCTCCAGGAGCGCGGGTCTGAAATCCAGTGGGGCAGCGATTTCGGCGGCGGAGATGAAACCATCCTGACGCAGCAGTTCGACCGTCCCATCATGGTCGATCGCTTCCCGACGGCTATCAAAGCGTTCTACATGCAGCCCGATCCGGAGCGCCCCGAAGTTGCGATGGGCGTGGACGTTCTCGCGCCCGAAGGCTACGGCGAAATCATCGGGGGCGGCCAGCGCATTCACGATCCCGAGCTGCTGCTGCGGCGAATCGACGAACACGGCCTGCCGCGCGAAGCGTTTAACTGGTACATCGATCTGCGCAAGTACGGCACGGTGCCGCACGGCGGCTTCGGCATGGGGATTGAACGCTGCGTCGCGTGGATCTGCGGGCTCGAACACGTGCGCGAAACCATTGCGTTCCCGCGAATGCTCTACCGGCTGCGGCCCTGATCCTGTGACTCCGGCATCCGGCAAACAGAGAATAGCCGTCATCGGCGCGCCACTTGACCTCGGTCAGGGACGGCGCGGCGTTGACATGGGTCCAAGCGCCGTCCGCGTGGCTGGTCTCGGCAGGCGCGTCGGCGCACTTGGTTATGACGTGCGCGATCTCGGGAACGTCGATGTGCTGCAGGCGGAGAGTACCGTCGATACCGGCCCTTCGAACGCCCGTTACGTCAAGCAGATCGCGGAATCGTGTGAAAATCTCGCCCGTATCGTGAGAGACGCGCTGGATGGCGGCAACCTTCCCGTCGTGCTCGGCGGCGATCATTCCATCGCCGCGGGAACCATGGCGGGCGTCGCGAGCCACTTCCGCGGCGAAAACAAGAAAGCCGGCTTGCTCTGGATTGACGCGCATGCCGACATGAATACCCCCTCGACCAGTCCCAGCGGTAACGTCCACGGGATGCCGCTCGCCTGCTGTATTGGGCGCGGTCCTGCGGAGCTCGTGAATCTGCTTGGCTTCGCGCCGAAGGTCGATCCAGCCAATGTTGCGCTTGTCGGGATTCGCGATGTCGATCTGCTTGAACGCACACAACTGAAGGAAACCGGCGTCACCACATTCACGATGCGGGAAATCGATGAGCGCGGCATGCGCGACGTTCTGCGCGACGCCATTCGCATCGCCTGCGACGGCACTGCGGGTTTCCATCTTTCGCTCGATCTCGATTTCGTCGACCCTGCCTATGCGCCTGGCGTAGGCACGCCCGTACGCGGCGGCGCGACATATCGCGAGGCGCATCTCGCCATGGAAATGATCTGCGACTCCGGGCGCATGCTTTCCATGGAAGTGGTAGAAGTAAATCCCGTGATCGACGAATTCAACCGGACGGCGGAACTCGCCGTCGAACTGATTTTATCCGCGCTTGGAAAGAAGATTCTCTAGATGAAGAAAACGCGTGTGGCATTGGTGTATGGCGGACGAAGCGGTGAGCACGACATCTCGTTGCTCTCCGCCGATTCGGTGGCGGCGGCGATGGATCCGGAGCGGTATACGGTCACGCGATATCTCATCGATCGCGAAGGAAACTGGTCGCCGAAGCCGATCGTCCCGCAGCCCGGCGCGCATCCTGAGATCGACGTCGTCTTCCCGGTCCTTCACGGAACGTTCGGCGAAGACGGCACCATGCAGGGGCTGTTCGAGCTCGCTGACCTCCCCTACGTTGGCGGCAACGTCCTCGCGTCCTCGCTTTCCATGGACAAGGACATGATGAAGCGCGTCTGCCGCGATTGCGGTCTCCCGGTGGTCGACTGGGTCGTGCTGGAACGGGACTCCAGCGGCGACGTGGCGGCGGCATTTGCGGAACGGTTCGGATACCCGCTCTTCGTAAAGCCGGCCAATCTCGGATCTTCCGTCGGAATTTCAAAAGCTCACAATGCGAGAGAGCTCCAGGCGGCTGTGAAGATGGCGGCGGAGTTCGACCGCAAGATCGTTATCGAGCGCGGCGTTCAGGGCCGGGAGTTCGAATGCGCAGTTCTCGGCAACGAGCATCCCGCTGCCTCCGTCCCCTGCGAAATCCTGCCATCGCGCGAGTTCTACGATTACGAAGATAAGTACGAGCTGAACCTCGCCCGCACCGAACTCCCGGCGAACCTGCCTCCAGCTGAAATTGCCGAGATGCGCCGGCTCGCGGTTGAATGTTTCCGGGCCGTGGGCTGCGAAGGTATGGGCCGCGTCGATTTCCTTCGCGAAGAATCGACCGGCAAGCTCTATATCAACGAGATCAACACCATCCCCGGCTTCACTTCCATCAGCATGTATCCGAAGATGTGGGAATACACGGGCATCCCTTATGGGCAGCTCATTGACCGCCTGATCGAGCTGGCCATGGAACGCCACGAACAAAAGAAAGCCACGCGCTTTACGCGCTGAGACTCAAAGTATTTCGGTCCACGTCGGCGATGCCGAGAACGCGGCGTGAATCAGCCCCACGTGCGAGTACGTCTGCGGGAAATTGCCCCACATCCGCAGCGTCACCGGATCATAGTCTTCCGAAAGCAGCCCCAGTGGCGAAAGCGCGCCGTGGATCTCATCGAACATCTTCCGCGCTTCTTCGCGCCGCCCCGCCGCGGCCAGCGCTTCGATCAGCCAGAAAGTACAGATGATGAATGCGACACTCGGTTTCCCGAAGCCGTCGTTCAGGCTGTAACGATGCAGCCATCCGTGGCTTGCCAGGTCCTTGTAAATCGCGTCAATCGTGCTGCCGATACGCGGATCGCTGAGCGGCAGAAAACGAAGCCGCACCATCTGGAGCAGTGACGCGTCCAGATCCTCGCCGCCATAGTGCCCGACAAAGCTTTTCCGCGGCTCACTCCACGACTTCTCGATAATCTCGGCATGGATGCGATCAGCCGCGGTTCGGAATGTGACAGTATTTGCC
>DASYCD010000537.1:0-6305 GCA_036500405.1 Bryobacteraceae bacterium | reverse complement strand
GCCTGAATTTCTTTATCGGCATTCCAGCGCCTGGCGGCGGCTTTGAGGACGAGATAGGTCCGCATACAGCCTTTGGCGAATTCCTTTACGCCTGCCATGTCTTCTGTGCGGTAAGCGTGCGCGTCGAAGTGGCGTGAGCCTGCGTAGCCGACATCTTCGAGGAACTTGACGAGGAAGAACGCGGCGCGCGGATTGGCGGCTCCGAAGCGGAAATCCTGATCGTAACGGCCGGGTTGCTGATCGTTGAGATCGATGTGGAAGAGCTTGCCGGCTTCCCATGCCTGCGCGACGGCGTGGACGAAGTTGAGGCCCGCCATGGTTTCGTGCGCGACTTCCGGATTCACGCCCACCATATCGGGATGCCCGAGGGTCGGAATGAGACCGAGATAGTTGCCGGTGGTGGCCATGTAGATATCGCCGCGCGGCTCATTGGGCTTCGATTCGAGCGCGAACTTGTAGCCGTACTTCTTATCGATGCTGTATTCGCAGAGGTAGTCGATGGCTTCGCGCAGGCGCTTCACGGCGTCGCCGGGGCAGCGGCAGGCATCGGTTTCCGAACCTTCGCGTCCGCCCCAGAGGACGAACACTTTCGCGCCCAATTCCGCGCCCAGATCCATCGCGCTCATCGTCTTGCGCACGGCATAAGCGCGCACGCGTGCGTCATTCGAGGTGAATGCGCCGTCGCGGAAAACAGGATCGAAGAAGAGATTGACCGTCGCCATCGGGACGACGAGATTGGCGGCCTTGCAGGCGGCGATGAAGCTTTTCACGATGCGGTCGCGCTCGGACGGAGTGGCGTCGATCGGCACCAGATCGTTGTCGTGGAGGTTTACGCCCCACGCGCCCACTTCGCCCAGCATTTTCGCGGCGTCATTCGGATCGAGCGGCGGCCGCACCGGCGCGCCAAACGGATCGCGGCCTGGATTCGAAATGGTCCACAGACCGAAGGTGAACTTGTGTTCAGGAAGAGGCGTGAATTGATCGCTCATTATAAATCGCTTTCAGAGCCGGATAGACCCGGCGGTATCGTTCGTACTGCTGGTCCATTACAACCCGATTGACAGGGATGGGCTGAATGGTTTCGGCCGTGCGGACGTTCTGATCGCAGGCTTCGTCCACACCCGGCCACACGCCGGTCCCCACACCGGCGAGCAGGGCTGCGCCATAGGCGCCGCCTTCATCGGCGGCGATTGTCTCAACCGCGTGGCCATAAACATCGGCCTGAATCTGTTTCCACAAGGTGGATCGTGCGCCGCCCCCGGTAACTCGTATGCGGTTGACGGGCACGCCCAACTCAGCAAAAATCGTGAAGCTGTCGCGCTGACTGAACGCGACTCCCTCCATGATGGCACGCGCAACATAGCCTCTGGTGTGGCTGGCGGCGAGCCCGGTCAGCGCGGCGCGCACAGAGGAATCGAGGTAGGGAGTGCGCTCGCCCATGAGATAAGGCGCCCAGAGAACGCCGTCGCAGCCTGGGGGCGCGGTGGCGGCTTCTTTCGAAAGCTGAGGGTAGTCGTAGCCCGGCGCGGAAAACTGATCGCGCATCCAGCGCAGCGAAAGTCCCGCGGCCTGGGTCACGCCCATGACGTGCCAGCGGCCGGGAATGGCATGGCAAAAAGTGTGGAGGCGGCCGCCGGGATCGAGCGAGGGACGCTCGGTGGCGGCGAACACGACGCCTGACGTGCCGAGAGTGACGCTGACGGCGCCGGGCCGCGTGATGCCCATGCCGATGGCTCCGGCAGCCTGATCGCCCGCGCCCGCCACGATGGGGGTGCCTGCGGGGATGCCGGTGAGGCCTTCGGCCTGGGCGGAAACTTTCGCGCAGACTTCGGGTGATTCGAAAACGGCGGGGAGGATCGCGCGGTCGATATCGACGATGCCGAGCAGTTCATCCGACCAGCGGCGATGTGTGACGTCGAGCATCAAAGTACCGGACGCGTCGGCGACGTCGATTGCGTATTCGCCGCTCAGCTTGTAGCGGACATAATCCTTGGGCAGCAGGACATGCCGGACTTTTTTCCAGATTTCGGGCTCATTCTGGCGAACCCAGATGAGTTTGGTGAGAGTGAAATTGGTAAGGGCGGGATTGCAGGTCAGCTCAAGGAGATGCTTCGCTCCCACTTTTTGCGTGATCCAGGCGCATTGTTCGTCGGTGCGCTGATCGCACCAAATGATGGACGGGCGCAGGACCGCGCCGTTCTCATCCATGAGGACCGCGCCGTGCATCTGGCCGGTGAGACCGACGCCGCGAATCTGATTCGGCGAAATGCCGGCGGCTTTGATGACGTCGCGAATGGCCTGCTGCGAGGCGCGCCACCAATCGGCAGGATCCTGTTCGGCCCATGCCGTCCGGGGCGACGCGAATGGCTCATGTTCGGTGGTGCAGGAAGCGAGGACGGATCCGTCTTCCGATACGAGGACCGCGCGCGATCCGCCGGTCCCTACGTCTATGCCAAGGATAGGAATGGTTTCGTCTCCGTTACTCCGTTACTACTTCACGCCCTGCAGCGAAAATGCGTAGAAGTTCTCACCTGCCGCGACCAGCACGTACTGCTTGCCATCCAGCATGTAGGTGATGGGCGCATTGCCGGGATTGGAGAGCAGCGTGGAGTGCCACAGCGGCACGCCGGTCTTTGCATCCCAGGCGATGAAGTTGCTGGAGCCATCGCTTCCGAATAACAGATTGCCCGCGGTGGTCATCAGATTCTGCGCGCCGATATTCAGCGGCCGTTTCCATACGATTTTGCCGGTCTTGTAGTCTATCGCGCGCAGTTCGGTGCCGATATTGCCGACCTGATGCTCGGTGGCGCCATAGCCTTCCGGCTGCGGATCGTTATCGACCTTATAGAAGATCACGTACGGCTGGGTGGTGCCGACGTAGAAGAGGCCGGTATCGGGATTGAACGCGGGGCTCGGATAGCCGGTGCTGCCGCTCGAATTGGGAGCGGTGAGCGTCCCTTCGGGCGACGGCTCCTTTTCCGGATCGCGGATGGGCTGACCGTTAGGCCCGATGCCTTTGTACCAGTTCAAATGTTCGACGAATGGCGTGGTTGAGATGCTCTTGCCATTCGTTCTGTCAATAACGAAGAAAAGACCGCCGCGATAGGCCTGCAGCAGGAGTTTGCGCGGCTGGCCGTTGATCGTCCCATCAGCAAGCACGGGAATCTGGGAGCCGTCCCAGTCATGCGTATCGTGCGGGGAGAACTGGAAGTACCAGGCCATTTTGCCTGTATCGGCATTGAGCGCAATGGTGGAGCAGGTGTAGAGATTGTCGCCTGGCCGACTTTGGCCGACGAAGGTCGGTTCGACGTTGCCAACGCCGACGTAGAGGAGGTTCAGGTCGGGATCGTAAGTGGGAGCAGTCCAGACGCCGCCGCCGCCGTGCGCCGTGGCCTGTTCATTGGGCCAGGTGCTGAAGCCCGGATCGCCAGGGTGGGCGGTGGTCCAGGTGTGCCACTGTAACTCACCGGTTTCGGGATCGCGCGACTCAACATAGTTCGCCATATCGAGGAAGTCGCCGCCGACGCCGACGATGACGTGGTTCTTGATGATGGTGGGCGGGAAGGAGCACCAGTGATCCTGCTTGACGTCCGCGATCACCTTATTGAAGCGCTCCTTGCCAGTCTTCATGTCGAGCGAGATGAGATGGCAGTCGGGCGTTTCGAAATAGACCCAGTCACCGTAGATGCCGGCCCCGCGGTTGCCGAGCGATTCGGCCGGAAGACCCTTCCACGCGTAGTGCCAGATCTCGCGGCCGGTTCGGGCATCGATCGCGAACATAGCGTTCGGCTCGGTCATATAGAGGACGCCGTTGACCAGCAGCGGTACGCCGCGGTTGTTCGCGACCGCGCCCTGGGGCACGGAACCTTCTCCGCCCGTGAAGGTTGGAGTGGACTGCATGTTGATGCGTGAGATCCAGGCGAGCGTGAGGCCCTTTACCGTCTGCTCATTGATCTGCTTGAGCGGGCTGTAGCGGCGGCCGGAATAGTCTCCGTTGAAGGTCGGCCAGCTATCCGATTTGGGATGGGTGATATCGGCCTGAGGAAGTTGCTGCGCGCTTCCGAGCAGCGCCGCGGTGAGAGAAAGAAGGATCAGGTTCGTAAGTCTCATAGGTCCTCGGGCTATTTGATCGTCGCGAGATAAGCGGTCACATCGTGCATTTGCTTATCCGTCAGCTTCGTCATGATGTCGACGTGCGCCTGCAGCGGGTCATGGCGCTCGACCTTGGGGTTGCCGTTTTCGCGGGTCCAGGTCTGTGTTGTGCCGTCCGCGAGGCGAAGAGTGACGTCGAAATCGGTGAGGCGCAGCGGAATGCCGGTAACCGTTTTGCCGCCCGGTAAAGTGACCGTTGCGGTGATGGCGTTGGGATCGGGAGGAGCTTCGGCTCCGCCGCCGCGGCCACCACGTCCTCCGCGCCCGGCGCCGCCGCGCGGGTTCACGATTTTGTCCTGCAGAGCGACGGCGTCATGCTTGCCGCCGATACCTTTGAGATTTCCGGTGACGGAGTGGCACTTGTTGCAGCCACCCGCGCCATTGAAGAAAGCTTCGCCGGCTTTCGCATCGCCGGCTTTCAGAACGGCTTCCGGGGAGGTTTCTCCGCGGGTAGTGGCGGAGTAGATGATGCGAGAGTGAATGTAGGCGGCGATGTTGTAAATCGTTTGCTGATCGAGATCGTTTTTCACGGTCTTCGTGTGCGCGGCGCCATTCAGGTATTCGCCGAGTCCGATGCCGTCTTCATCGTGGAGAGAAACATCGGACGCGATGAGGTCAGGGCCGGCGTTGCCGCCTTTGGCGCGGTCGCCGTGGCAGTAGCCGCATTTGGTGTTGTAAGCCGTGGTGCCGGCGGTAACGGCTTCGGCGGGATAGGCTTTGAAGCGTCCGCCGATGAGGGTGGGTCCGGCAGGAGCGCCGCCACGACCAGCGCCGCCGCGACCGCCGCGTCCCTGAGCGAAGCCGGGGGGCGCGCAGGCCAGGGCGATGCAGGCCAGCGTTATGCAGGGGAAGCTGAGAGATTGCCGGAAATTGAGATTCATGGTTTCTTATCCCTGATTATCTTGCGGGGCCCGCTGCTCCGCTCGCTCCCCGTCCGCCTCGTGGTCCGCGACCCCCAGCCGGAGAGGCGGCCGTGAGTGAGTTCAATCCGTTCTTAAAATGAGGGTCCATGGCAGCGATATCGGAGCGATAGCTCACGGTGTCCGCTGTGGGGAAGTTCACCGGGACTTTCTGAGTCACTTTACCGGTGGCCGCCCATTCGGCGCCGCGTTGGTAGGTGACGATGAAATCCACCGAGGCAAGCGCGTTGACGTCATGTCCCTGCGTGGTGTGGAAGATCCGACCCTTGCCGTAGGTGAGGGCCATGAGCTGGGGCTCATCGGCGCCGGTGCCGGAGTTGGCGGGATCGGAGTAGGCCGTGGCGAGGATGGTCATATTCTTACCCGGGCCGCGGAGGCTGTTGTAGAGCTCGTCACCCTGGTGCATCCACATCTTCGGCAGGCCCTTCATGATGGGGTGCTCGGGGGCGCGCACAACTACCTGATACGGAACGCGTAAGCCGTGCCGGCCGGCGTTGCCTGGGGTCGTCTCGCCATCGGCTTTCCCATCTTTATATATCCAGTGGGCGCCGGTCTTCTCGTTGCGGCCGCGCCAGCCGCCGACGCCTTCCATTTCGTTGAAATCGTCCCAGGAGCCGAAGGCGTTGTCAGCCGCATGGACGAGGACTACGCCGCCGCCGTTTTTGACGTACTGATCGAAGGAATCTTTGAGGGGCTGGGGCCAGCGCTCGTTGGGGGCGTCGTAATTCCAGACGATGACCTGATACTTGCTCCAGTCGGGCTTAAAGGTGGAAAAATCGCCGTCTTTTGGGGGAGCGGTGACGACATCCACCGTAAAGAGTTTGGTTTCTTCGAGTTCCTTTTTGAGGACGGGGGTGGTGAGTTGCCAGTCGTGGTAGGTCCCGCCGCTCTCTCCGTCGAGGAGCATGACCTTGATGGGGCCAGCCGCCGGAGCGGGCAGGGGAGCGAGGAAACAGGCCGCTGCGATAGCCGTGAAAATCAGCGATTTCTTCATAGGAATACCCGGAATGTGAGAGAGGCGGACAAAACGTGGAACCGGTACCACGGAAGGATATCAGAGCCGTCACAATGATGCAAGCGATAGGGTTTCAGTTGTCGTCGCAAAGTGAGAATGTCCTATTAGTGCCAGGTAGAAATGTCCTGTTGACGAGGTCAGGCTGGGGAGGTGCCAGAACAAGGAGTTCTCACCATGACCCAGCGGGACCGAGACCGACTGGTGGTACTGAAGAAAGC
>DASYCD010000536.1:0-14999 GCA_036500405.1 Bryobacteraceae bacterium | reverse complement strand
TTCCCCGTGTTACCATAAAAATTCCCCAAATCAGGGAATCTGCGGCCGCCCTCACCGGCATCCGCGCGCAACCCACGACTCGGCCCCAAACCGAAACGGACTTGCGAGATTAAGGAGATCGACACTTGAGATTAGATACCGTCGTCGCGGCGGAGCCACGCTCCTCCCGCGGAAAGAATGAAGCGCGTCGCACGCGCGTTGCCGGCAAAATCCCGGCTATCGTTTACGGGGCTTTCAAAGATCCCCAGGCTGTCAGCGTCAACCCCAAAGACATCCTCAAAATCATCCGTGGCAAGTCCGGCCACAACGCCATTTTTGACGTTGAGATTGCCGGCGTCGAACGCACCCCGGTTATCGTCGCCGACGAACAGTACGATCCCGTCAAAGACACCCTGATCCACATCGACCTGAAGCGCATCGATCTCACCCGCAAGCTCCGCGTCTCCATCCCGGTTCACACCCACGGCGAAGCCAAAGGCGTCAAGCAGCAGGGCGGCGTTCTCGATCAGGTCACTCGCTCCATCGAAATCGAGTGCATCCCGGACGACATTCCGAACCAGTTCGACGTCGACGTGACCGAACTGATGATCGGCAATAACATCCGCGTTTCGGATCTCAAGGTCGCCGACGGCATTCGCGTTCTCACCCCGCCCGAAGCCGTGATCGCGCACGTGGTCGGTATCAAGGAAGAAGCCGCGGCCGTGCCGGCTGAAGGCGCCGCTGCCGCCGCCGAGCCCGAAGTCGCCAAGAAGGGCAAGAAGGAAGAGGAAGGCGCCGCGCCCGCCGCGGACAAGGGCAAGAAGAAGTAGTCCTCCATGTTCCTGGTGGCCGGCCTGGGTAACCCCGGCGAACAATATGCCGCGACGCCGCATAACGTCGGCTTTCTCGTGGTGGATGTTCTGGCGGCCCGGCATTCCATCCGGATGTCGCGCCTCGAATGCCAGGCGCTCATCGGACAGGGGACAATTAAAGGAAAATCTGTGGTTCTGGCTAAACCGCAGACGTTCATGAATCTCAGCGGAGTCTCTGTGAAGCCGCTGGCGCTGAAGAACGAAGTGGAGCCAAAGGATTTGATCCTCGTCTATGACGAGCTGGCGCTGCCCTGGGGTTCCATCCGGGTCAGGCCAAACGGTTCGGCCGCCGGACACAACGGCGTGCAGAACGTGATCGATGTACTCGGGACGCAGGAATTCCCGAGAGTACGGCTGGGGGTGCACCCCGGCTATCAGCTCACCGCCGGCAAGGGAGCTGATTATTTGTTGTCGCGATTTTCGCGGCAGCAGAACGAAACCCTGGAGGAGTTCATCGGCTTCGCGGCCGATGCGGCGGAATCCATCATTGCTGAGGGCGTCAGCTTGTCCATGACCAGATTTAATCGTCGCGCCCCGGGCATAAAAGAGGAAGAATGAGAATCTACGAAAACCTGTTCATCGTCAAACCCGATGCAACAGAAGAAGAGATCGATCACCTCATCGAACAGATGTCGAAAAACATCACCACCGCTGGTGGCACTGTCGATAAGGTTGAAAAATGGGGCAAGCGCCGTCTTGCCTATCGCGTCGAAAAGCAGCGCGAAGGCTATTATGTGCTGCTCACCTTCACTGCGGACGCCAGCGTCGTTCGCGAATTCGAACGCCGCATGCTCGTGCAGGACGCGATCATCAAGTTCCTGACCGTCCGCATCGATGAAACCCTGAAGCGGATCGAAAAGCGGAAAAAGATCCGGGAAAAGCGCGCTCTGCGCCGTCCGAAGCCGCCTGCCGCGCAGCCCTCTATCGCGCAGCAGATGATGGGCGGTTCGGAAGAAACGCACGCAGCGCCAGGCGTTCCGGCACACCCGCCGGCTCCCGCAGCCCCCGCCCCCGGTGCGTCGGCTCCCGCCAGCGCGGAACCCGCAGCCGCAACGAAGGAATAAGGAGATCTCATCATGCCAGAACCATCCACTCGCGGCGCGCGTCCCATCGCCGCCAATCAGCGCCCCACCGGCGGCGATAAAGCCGTGGCTGTCGGCAGGAAGCAGTATTTCCGCCGCAAAAAAGTCTGCCGTTTCTGCGTTGAGAAAATCGACGATATCAATTACAAAGACGTCAAGCTGCTCCAGGCGTTCATCGCCGAGCGCGGCAAGATCGTTCCCCGCCGCATTTCCGGTGTCTGCGCGCCGCACCAGCGCCGCCTGACCGATGCGATTTTCAAATCGCGCAACATCGCGCTGCTGCCATTCGCAGCGAGCGTCTGAGGGAGAACCGACCATGGAAATCATTCTCAGAGAAGACATCGATAATCTCGGCGCCCGCGGCCAGGTCGTCAAAGTGGCGCCCGGTTACGCTCGCAATTACCTGCTGCCCCGCCGTCTCGCCGTCGCGGCTACGGACGCCAATCGCAAGATCGTCGAACAGGAACGCCAGGCGCACCTCCGCAAGGAAGCCGTTCTCAAGACCGAATCCGAAGATCTCGCGAAACTGCTCGCGAACGCGACCGTCAACATCGCCCGCAAGGCCGGTGAAAATGGACAGCTTTTCGGTTCCGTCACCGCTGCCGATATCGCCGATGCGCTCACCGCGCAGAAGTTCAATATCGACCGCCGCAAGATCCACCTCGAAGAACCCATTCGCGCGCTCGGCGATTACAAAGTTCCGGTTCGCCTGCATCGCGAAGTTTCGGTAGACGTTCCGGTTTCCGTCACAGCGGAAGCATAAGACGTCACGCCAGTCTTCGATTCCGATTTCCCCGTCTGTTCGGCGGCCAAAAGCCAGCCGGACAGACGGGTTATTTTTTAAAGAAGTGACTGATCTCGAAATCCGCCTTCAGGAATACATCGCAGCGGGCAATCCTGCCGCGAACCCGGACGTTCGTCTTTACGCCCTGGCGCTTTCTTCCGCCGCTGCGGCGGCTGCCGCGGCTTCGGCATCGCTCATCTCAACCCACACGCGCGTCCTGCGCCCCGAGCCCGTTCCCTCGTTCGTCCCGCCCGGCAAAAACGAGCTCGATTTTCTCGCCGCCGGTAAGCCCGAAGAACATCCCGCCACCGAGGCCGATGGCGAAGTTGCGGAAGAATCATCGGACAGGAAATTACCGCTGCGCCCCGGCCGCGACTCACTGGACGCGATTGCAAAAGGCGCCGCCGGAATTCAGGCTCTCAAGGCGCGCCATGAGTAAGGTTCTCCTCATCGGCTGGGACGCCGCCGATTGGAAAGTCATTCGCCCTCTGATCGACGCCGGCGAGATGCCCAACATCGCGCGCCTCGTTCGCACGGGCGCATCGGCATCGATCGCCACGCTCCAGCCCGTGTTCTCGCCGATGCTCTGGACCTCCATCGCCACCGGCAAGCGTCCCTTCGATCACGGCATCCACGGCTTCAGCGAGCCGCGCCCGGATGGCCGCGCGATTCAGCGCATCTCCAACCTCTCGCGGAAATGCAAAGCCATCTGGAACATCCTCGGCCAAAGCGGACTCCGCAGCATCGTCGTCGGCTGGTGGCCCAGCTACCCCGCCGAACCCATTCGCGGCGTCATGGTTTCTGACCAGTTCCACCGCGTTACCGATAAATTCCAGTCAGCGCCATCCATGGTGCATCCGCCGGAACTCGCCGAGCCCCTCGCCAGACTCCGCATCGAGCCCGAAGAACTTCCCGCCGACCTGATGCAGCTCTTCGTTCCCCGCGCGCTCGAAATCGATCAGGAGAAAAGCCGCGGTATTCGTTCCGCGGCGCGTGTCACCTGCGAATGCGCCAATATCCACGGCGCCGTTACGTGGCTGATGGACCACGAGCCCTGGGATCTCTGCGCCGTCTACTTCGACGCCATCGATCATTTCGGTCATGGCTTCATGAAGTACAATCCCCCGCGCCGCCCGCACATCAACGAAGAGGAATTCGATCTCTACAACGGAGTCCTCCGCGCCGGCTATCTTCTGCATGACCGCATGCTGGGAACCCTGCTCGAAAAGGCCGGGCCTGACACCACCGTGATTCTGCTCTCCGATCACGGGTTCCATCCCGACCACCTCCGTCCCGGACGCATTCCCGAATATCACGCCGGTCCCGCCTTCGAACACCGCAACAACGGCGTCTTCGTGATGGCCGGCCCCGGCGTTCGTCAGAACGTCGCGTTGCCCGGCGTGTCGCTGCTCGATATCACGCCCACCGTTCTCTCGCTCTTCGGTCTTCCCGCGGGCCGCGACATGGAGGGCAAGGTTCTCTCGGGCGCTTTCGAATCCGCGCCGCGAATCGAGCGCATTCCCACCTGGGAAAAAGTAGAAGGTGACGATGGCCGCCATCCGCCCCACATGAAGCTTGATCCGCTCGCCGCCACCGAGTCGCTCGAACAGCTCGTCGCGCTCGGCTACGTGGAAGAGCCGGACGCCGATGACGACCAGGCCGCTAAACGAACCGTCGCCGATCTCCGCACCAATCTCGCGGAAGCATACCAGGACGCCGGACGGCATCACGAAGCAGCCACCATTCTCCGCGAGGTACGCGAAGCGAATCGGGATGATATTCGCGCGGCGCTGCGCCTCTTCATCTCCGCGCAGGCCCTGGGACGCATCGATGAGATGGAGACCATCGCGAAAGACTGGAGCGGCCGCCGCAAACAAGTCTACGAGTCTTCTCTCGCGCGAGTGAATGAACTGCGCGAGCGCGGTCGCGCAAGCGAAACCACGCCTCGCCTGAATGCGGAAGATCGCGCCGGGCTCAAAACCCTTCGCCGCTTCTGCCGCTACGATCCCTCACTCACTAATTACTTCGATGCTCAAATTTTCTGCGCGCGCAGGAAGTGGCGTGAAGCACTGGCCGCGATCGACACGGTGCCCGTGGTGGATTTACTCAGGCCCGGCCTCTTCATCGATCGCGCCGAGTTGCTCGGCAGGCTCCATAAGTGGAACGAAGCTGCCACTATTCTCCGCGAAGCGCTGACGCTCGATTCCAGCGATGCGCGCGTTCACTTCGGCCTCGCGCGCGTCGCGCTCCACAATCGCGAATTCAGCGAAGCCGCGCAGCACGCGCTCGATGGCATCGCGCTTCTCGAACGCGATCCGCGCGGCCACTACCTACTCGGAATTGCACTAGTGCGTCTCGGTAAATATGAGCTCGCCATCGTCGCATTGGAACGGGCGCTCGCGATTCATCCCTCCTTCCCTCAGGTTCATCTGTGGCTCGCACGAATGCATCACACGCTCGGTCACAGCGAAGCCGCGGCGCGTCACACCCACGCCAGGCTGCACATTTTTCCAGATGTGCACGTGCGGTCGGCAACAATTACTCACAACATCGCTTCGGCAACGCCTGCTCCGCGTCCCGCGGCAATCGCCGGATCCGCTCGCGATCTGCCACCACTCAGCAGTGAGGTCGTTATCGTCTGCGGTCTTCCCCGCTCCGGAACTTCCATGCTGATGCAGATGCTGGTCGCCGGTGGAGTGGTCGCTCTGACCGACGGAATCCGCTCCGCCGACGACGACAATCCGCGTGGCTACTTCGAGCTCGAGGCCGTCAAGCAGATGGAGAACGGCTCCCCCTGGCTCGACGATGCGCGCGGCAAAGCAGTTAAAATTGTCGCCCCTCTGATCCCCCATCTTCCCGATGGCGTCGCCTGCCGGGTACTCCTGACGGAGCGTGATATCAACGACATAATCGCCTCCCAGCGACAAATGATGCTTCGCCGCGGTCGTTCTGTGAGCGAAACCCCTGAGCGACTCGCCCGTCTAAAAAGTGAGTACCTTCGCCTGGTTGTCTGGACGAAGGGATTTCTGGCGAGCCGGCCGGATACGAAGCTTTTGTGTCTGGATCGCAACGCGGTCATCCGTGACCCGCGCCGGGCTGCCGAGGCCATCAACCGCTTCCTGGGCGGGAATCTCGACGTGGAACGGATGGCGGCGGAAGTGAAGCCTGAGCTGAGCCGCCAGGGCAGTGTGCAGGCGCAAACCAGGTAGTCACCCTGGTGTGCGAGTAGTTACGGTTTTGGCCGTTCAGTTGCCTGATAGTAATAGTACCTTGCTAACGGTACATAAAACAAAAGTAAGGATAATTGACGGCCTCGCGGCAAAGTTGTTATATTGAGTACAAACTATGTTTAATACATCTCCTGTCGAAACAAGACCAGACGCGGCTCGGACCAACTATCTGAATACCGCCGCTCCCGCTACTGTCGACAATCGTGAGCTTTTGGAAGATCCGCTTGCTTACCTTCCCTGCTCCACGATCGTGGAGTATTCCAGAGGTCAGCTGATCTACGGCCGTTCTCAGGTTTCCAACAGCATTTATCTCGTAATTGACGGAAAAGTAAAGGTTTGCCGCACCGCTGATGACGGGCGGCAGGTAGTTGTCGACATCTACCAGCCGGACGAATTCTTCGGCGAATGCGCATTTCTCGGCGAGAAGCACCGGACCGAAGAGGCCGTTGCCCTTGATGCTACCAAGGTCATGACGTGGTCTACGGCTGAAATCGAGGAACTGGTGGTCCGCCGCCCGCGCCTCGGTATCGCGCTCGTGCAGCTTCTTGTTCGCCGGTCCCAGGAGTTTGGGGCCCGTATCGAGAGCTTTTCGATCGATAACATCGGCCGCCGCCTCGTTCGCTCTCTGATTCGGTTCTCCGAACGCCTTGGCCGTGACAGCGGCGATGGCTCGGTGGACATGATGCCGTTCACCCACGAACTGCTCTCGCAATACGTTGGAACGTCACGGGAAATCGTGACGCACTACATGAACCAGCTTCGCCGTCAGGGTTACCTGAAGTACTCCCGCAAGGGCATCAGCCTGAACCGGGAAGCCCTGCGCGACTGGCTTCGCCGCGATAACTCGAGCCACAGCGAATAAAGCTGCGGAACGGGTCTACTCCGGCTGCATCAGCATGACAGTGACATTATCGGGACTTCCGGCAGCGTGAGCGGCTTCCATAAGCCGCTCACAACGCTGCTGGAGCGTTGCCTCCTCATCCCGAAGAATCCTTCCGATTTCCCCCTCCGGCACCACCCCATGCAGCCCATCCGTCGTCAGCAGTAAAATATCCCGCTGGTCCAGTTCAAGCGCATAGTAAAGAATCCGGACCGCTGACGCCACTCCGACCGCCATCGTCAGCACATGCCGCATGGGATGTGTCCGCAGACTGGCCTCATCGAGCCCCATCCCCACCCCAACTTCCTGCACCCAGGTCTGATCTGTGGTAACCGCGCGCAGTTCGCCCTCATGCAGGATATAGGCCCGGCTATCGCCTACGCTGGCGATCGCAATGTCGTTGGCCCGTGTTTCAAGCACCGCGACAACCGTCGTTCCCATCCCTTCGAGGTTGGGGTCGCGGCTTGCGGCTCCCAACACCACAGCGTTGGCTTCTTCCACCGCGCTCAGCAGCGTCGCCGCATCGCGGCGAGCAGAACGCCTGAGCGATCCCTCAATCGCCTCCACGGCCATCCGCGAAGCCTGTTCCCCGCCCCGCGCGCCCCCCATGCCGTCTGCCAGCATGTAGAGCCCGAGTTCGCTCACAATGCGAAAAGCATCCTGGTTCGATTGCCGGACTTGACCTGGATCAGTAAGGGCGCAGACTTGGAGCATCAGATTGCGATTTTCCAATATAGCGTGCGCGAAAGCCTTTTCCGCGTTACAGGTTAACGAATGGCTATTGTCCCGCTTTGCCCGCACTCAACAGATTTGCAAAAATTCGGAACGCTCCGGGTACCCCTGCGGGCATCTCCCGGAACCAGGAAAACGATGTGTAAACAAATCCACCTTTTCCGTAACGGGTGTACAGTAACGCCCCTTTTAGTTCCTTGTCGCCCGCGTCGTGTGTCTCAAAAGGCGTCTCATATTTCGCGTTCCACTTGTCCGCGAAGTAGACTCCGCGCTCCTGAATCCACCCCTCAAAATCCGCCTCGGTAATCACATTCGGCGAACGTACAATTGTCGAAGATGGATTCAGAATTTTCACCGGCGCGTCCTCTTCCGTTACCCGTTCCGTGTTGCCTTGCGACAACGTAAACGGATACGGGCCCATGTGGTCGAACGCTTCGGCAACCGACGGACTGATGCGCCGGTCGTCGACCCTGTTGTACTGCACCACGAGCGTTCCCCCGCGATTCACGTAATCGAGAATGCGCGATTGCGCCGCCCGCAGATCGGCCCGCACCGCATAAGCGCGCAGCCCCGTGACAATCGCGTCATAAACGCTGAGATCGCCGCTCGTCAGCGTCTTCTCATCGAGCAGATCCACCTGACAACCCATTTGCCGGATCGCCTCCGGCATCTTGTCATCGGATCCCATCACGTAACCCACGCGCTTCGCCAGCACCTTCAGATCGACCGCAGCCATCTTCCCGCCCGACGTTTCAAAAATCGTCTGCGCCGGAATATGCGCGTAGTCGATCGTGTTGACCGTCGTCTCCACCGTCTGGCCGCTCTTCAGCCGCGCCTCGACTTTGAAATCGCCCGTGCCCGCCTGCGCGGGCGGCGTCACGCGGAACTTCACTTCTTCAGTCGCGTCCGCTTCTTTGAGATTGAAGGGCGCCTTCGCGGGCTCTACGCGCCAACCCGCGGGAGCTTGAAAAACCAACTCCCCGGATTGATTCGCGCTCATGGCCCGCACCAGCACGCTGATGTCGCGCGCGGTCCCGATCGGAACCACAAAATTCCGCGATGGCAGCACCACACTCACCGGCGGCTCCACCACCACAGGCCGCACAAATTCATCGCGCGCCGGATCCGCATAGCGATAATGCAGCGGCTCATTCACCGAAAATGGGCGGCCATCCACCGTGAAATCGAACCGCACCATCACTTCGGGTTCGATATCCGCGCGCCCAATCAGCGCCTGATCCGGAATCGTGTACGTATCGCCCGTCGGCGGATGCTCCAGCCAGAACGGCTGTGACGACGGCTGATTTTTCGGCACCGTCAGTTTCAGATCTACGGTGTCTTCTTTGTTGTAGGCAAGCGGAGTGTTCTTCACCGCCGCATCCGCGTTCCCCCAGCCACTCACGTGCGCGCCCGCCAGTGCCATCGGCAGATGCGATCGATTGATCGCGGTGAGCTTCACGTCCACGGTTCCGCCCGGCGCATACGCGAACTGATTCGCCTGCGCCTCGGCGCGCACGCCCGCGCACAGCGCGATCGCGTGATCGATTTCGTCGAGCTTCCACTTCGCCCACTGCTGTCCGCCAGCCGCCATCTGCGCCACCGCAGCGCGCGCTTCGAGCAGCACTGAAACCGTTTTCTCCGGATGCAGATCGTCGAAATCGCGCCGCGCTTGCGCAAGCAGTTCGCCCACTTTCGCGCCGCCCGGCAAACGACTCCACGTAGTATCGATTCCGTCCATCAAATCCGTTTTCGTCGGCGCCCCACCGCGCAGCACGAACCCGGTCGACTGCTCTCCGAACGCCGACAACTGCACCATCGCCTGGCTCTTATGCTGGCTGCGGCTCTCCACCGCAATCTCCCGGTACGACTTCCCGATCACCGGATCGTAATCACCCACCGGCAGATTGAACGCAACCTTCTCCTGCGGGCCCGATGCCCCGCGGGCTCCCTGTGCCCCGCGCGCCGCGCCGCTCGCGCCCGAAGCCCCGCGTCCACCCGGCGCGCCCGAAGGCGGCGTGAACCGCGCCTGCATCACGCGCTTCGCCTGCCACGGCTTCACCCATTTCAACTGTTCCGGAAACTTCTTCGGATCCGCAGCCGCATCGAAAGCTTCGCGCCCCAGAATGGCGGATACCTGGTGCTGGCCATGCCCATCCGCCGGCGTGCCCGAGAAGCACAGCAGGATCACATCCGGCTGCTGCTGCCGGATCACCCACACGATGTCCGAGAGAATCCGATCGTGCCCCCACTTCTCCAGCGTCTCCTTCGGCGTCTTCGTAAAGCCGAAATCAATCGCGCGCGTGAAGTACTGCGAAGCGCCATCCACTTGCCGCGCCGCCAGCAGTTCCTGCGTGCGCAACACTCCCAGGTATTCGCCCTGTTCATTCCCGATCAGGTTCTGCCCGCCCTCGCCGCGAGTCAGCGAAAGATATCCGGTGCGAATCTTCCTGCCGCGCGCCAGATACGCGATCACCCCGGTATTCTCATCGTCCGGATGCGCGCCGATCATGAGCACGCTCCCCAGCACATTGAGCTTCTCGAGTTCGTACCGGATCGCCGGTGTGCCCACCAGCCCCCGGTCGGCGCCCCGAAGCGAATAGAGCCCCGCCGCAGCGAGGGCCGCGCAGACCAACGCCGCGCTGAATCTCTTCTGAAATTTCATGTATATCGATCGGATGAACGGAAAACCCGTCAAGCTGCAATTATTGCAGCCGCCTGGTCTTAGAGAGGGTTTTACTGCGGAATCCAGGTGCTGACCACCGGATACGCCGACTGCACGAAATTCACGCCCTGCTGTGTCGCCTGATCGCGCATCCCCGGCGCTGCCTGGACCACCACGCGCACGAGCGACGTATCGCTCCGGTGCCGCCGGATGGAATCTTCAATGAGGTAAAACTTCGCCGCGAATTCATCGGCAATCACGCGCCCCTGCGACTGATACCAGTACAGAACCACATCCTCGATATCGCCGTTCGACACCACGTAACGATTGATGTTGATCGTCTTACCCGCAACCGGCACATCGATATTTCCGTTTTCCACCGGCTGAAAGCCCGCGCCCGGCAGGCAATTCTTCGGCGAATGCGGCGCCGCGCCCGCGCGCTGCGTCTTGAAGTACGCGATAAACAGGCTTGCGCTCGCTCCGGTCGGCCCCCGATAGCTGCGGATGATCGTATCGTCAGCGCGCAGCACGGCCTCCGTCTCGGCGTCAACAACGCCCTGGCCGGTCATGATCCAATTCCCGACCGCCGCCGGCATCTCGCCCAGCGGCCGCGCCAGTGGCGTGCCTTCGCCGCGCGACGCGGAATAAAACAACGCCGCCTGAACAATCAGGACGATCGTCAGCACCCGAAAATACTTACTACGCAGGACTGAGTTCATGACCCTTCTCCATCACCTTCGCGCCCCGTACCAGCACCTGATGCAGCCCCGCCAGAATGGCAAACGCCACCATGAAAATCACCCATCCCTCGGCTTCGTGGAAGAAACCTTCCGCCAATTCCGGCTTGAAGTTAGCGAGCACGCCGGTGATGGTCACGCGCGCCGCATTGGCGGCAATCGCGATGGGTATCGTCGAAAAGAACAGCGCGGTGCGCAGCCACGTTCTCTTCTCGCAGAAATAACCGTACACCAGAGAAAGGAAGGTGAGCGTCAACAGCGAGCGGATGCCGCTGCACGCCTCCACCACGTCCAGCTTCTGAGTGGCCAGTTCCAGCACGTTGCCTTCGCGCATGATGGGAATCCCCAGCAGCGAAATAGCGCCTTCCGCAACGCGGCTCGCCAGCAGTTGCAGCGGGAAAGTGATCTCGTTATAAATCACGGAAGGAATCGGCACCATGAAGAACAGCAGGAAAATCGGAAACCAGAAGGTCCGCAGATACTTTTTGCCACCAAGCAGCAGCACAGCTCCGGCAATCGAAAACACGATCGAGGTGCGCGCCGTGTAGAGTTCCGCGCCCAGTGTCCCGAGGTAAAGCTGCACCGCGCCCCACATCATGACCGCCAGTCCCCACCAGTTCGGCTGCGGCGCCACATTTTCAATCTGCGAACGTTTCTGCCAGGCAATATAACCGGCGATAAGCGGCACGAAAAACCCGTGCCCCATATCTTCATCCGTAGCCCAGACCTGACCGAGCTTCAGAAGAACGGGAGCGTAGCAGACCAGGAGAAGGGCGGCAACGCAGGCAATAGTGATCCACGGGAAAGGTTGCGAAGTCTTCTCGACAGACCCCGGCCCCGACTGTGTTGCCGTCATGATGAAGTACTTATTCTACCATTCGGGACCAGGAACGATAGCCCAGTGGTACTAGTAGTACGGCAACGAACAGTGACGCCAGCGAGTCAGAACGCGAGCAAATTTCCGATAGCTGCCGTCAAATCTTCAGTTTGCGGGAGAATCTTCGCTTCGAGCGCCGGCTGGTAAGCTACCCAGGTATCGAGCGCCGCCACCCGCCGGACGGGGGCATCCAGCCAGGTAAACAATTCATCGGCGATGCGCGCCGCGATCTCCGCCCCGAACCCGAAGCTCAGTGTGTCTTCGTACGCTACGATGACGCGGCTCGTCTTCTTCACGCTCGCCACGATCGTTTCCCAGTCGTAAGGCGACAGCGTCCGCAGATCGATCACCTCTATCGTCCGGTTCGGCTGTCCCCTCTCGATCTCTTGGGCCGCCACAACCGCCTTCTGCACCAAAGCGCCATACGTCACCACAGTGAGGGACTGCCCCGCCTTCACGACCTTCGCCTTGCCGAACGGCACCATGAAATCCGGCCCCGGATAGGGCGCGCGATTGTACATCTCGCGATAGAGCTTCTTATGCTCGAGGAACAGCACAGGATCTTCACACCGGATCGCCGTCCGCAGCAACCCGCACGCATCTTCCGCATTCGAAGGAAACACCACGCGCAGCCCCGGGATATGCGTGAACGTCACCTCGCCGGACTGGCTGTGATAAATCGATCCGCCCCCAAGATACCCACCAATCGGCACCCGCAACACGAGCGGAGCCGAGAATTGCCCGTTCGATCGCCACCGCAGCGAAGCCAGTTCGTCGCGAAGCTGCATCATCGCCGGCCAGATGTAATCGAAGAACTGAATCTCGGCGACCGGCTTCATCCCCATCATCGCCATGCCGCTCGCGCGCCCCACAATCGACGCCTCCGCGATCGGCGCATTGAAACAACGCGACGCCCCGAACTCCGCCTGCAATCCGGCGGTAATCTTGAACACGCCGCCCTTGCCCTTGATCTCGTTCAGATTGCCTTCGCGGCTGCAATCCGCCACGTCTTCGCCGAACACGACCATGCGCTCGTTATGACGCATCTCATCGCGCAGCGTCTGGTTGATCAGATCGCCCATGATGCGCGGCTCGCCTTCCGGCCGCGCCGGCGTTTCAAATTTCGAAGACGTCGGATCGACGGTTTCCGAATACAAATGCCGCATCGCGGCGCTCGCATCCGGCAACGGCGCCTTCAGCGCGCGCTGCGCGTCTTCGATCACCTGGGAATCGATTTCACGTTTGATCCTGCCGATCTCATCTTCGTTCAGGACACCGTGCTCCGCGAGGAACGCCGGGAACGTAATCAGCGGATCGCGCCCCGCCTCATCCTCACGCTCGCGCTTCGTCTTGTAATCGCGCTCGTCTTCGCTGAACGAATGGGAGTAAGGGCGCGTGCAGTGCGCATGCACCAGCGCGGGCCCGTGGCCTTCGCGGCACCACGCCGCCGCCGCCGTCATCGCGCGATACGAAGAAACGAAATCCGTCCCGTCCACTTCAATCGACAGCATGTCCGGAAATCCGGCCATCAATTTCGAAATCGAACCGCCCGGCGTCTGATGCTCCACCGGCACGGAAATCGCGAAACCGTTATCCTGCACGAGGTACAGTACCGGCGCGCGCAGCAGACACGCCTGATTGATCGATTCCCAGAATTCGCCTTCGCTCGTGGCGCCCTCACCCGACGAAGCCAGCACAACGCGCTGCTCGCCCGGATGCAGGTAGCGCATCGCCTCCGCGCATCCCACCGCCGGCAAAAACTGCGTACCCGTAGCCGATGACGGCGAAACGATGTGGAGCGACGGATTGGTCCAGTGCGAAGGCATCTGCCGTCCGCCGGACGACGGATCGTCGGCCGACCCAACCGCCTGCAGCAGCATGTCGAGCGGCGTCATACCAAGCGCGAGCGAGAGCGCGCGATCGCGGTAATAAGGAAAGAACCAGTCGTACCCCGCGCGCAACGCCATGCCGGCCGCGACCTGAATCGCTTCGTGGCCGGCGCAGCTGATCTGAAAAAAGATCTTATTCTGGCGTTTGAGAAGGATTTCGCGGTCGTCAATTCGCCGCGACATATACATTAGCCGGAAGGCCTGCGCGAGTGCTTCGGGCCCAAGCCCTGCCCCCCGTGCAACGGCCAGCCGTTCAGAGGTGGCGGGTGTACTGAACGCGGTCGTCATGTCAAAACCCTCCACACTATAGCAAAAGCATTCGCCGGGGTGGGAGTTCCGTCCTGACATTTCATCCACCTCAGTGGACGTCCCGGTGTTCTCACTGACCAGCCGGTTTAACCCCGAATCGCCAACCGGACAAGTTCGCCGGGTTTAGGAGACTTGCCCTGCAGCAGAATCACCACGCGGAACAGCCGAGCGGCGAGCCAGGAAATCACAATCGTGGCGACTGCGATGCCCGCCAGACCCACCCATGGTTGCCACGCAGGCACGCCCCCCGCCGTCGCTTGCCGCATCAGCATCATGACCGGCGTAAATAAAGGAATCAGGGACATCGCCGTTACAAAAGAACCATTCGGCTGCTGCATGACCGGCGCGATCATAAACAGAGGAATGATAATCGGAGCGATCAGCAGCACGTTCAGATTCTGCGCATCCTGAGGACTGCCGCAAGCCGCGCCCAGCACTGACGCAAACGCGGACATGATGATCACTTCGGCAACCAGATAAACAAGAAACCACGGCACGAATCGGAGCGGCGTCAGGTCCGTCAGACCGAGTGCATGCAGCGCCAGCGGCGCTCCGGCGATATAGACGGCTGCGCTCGTCAGTGCCCGTCCGACCGCCGCCACCACCTTACCCGCAATCAGTTCGAAAGGCGTCGCGGATGCCAGCAGCATTTCAAAAATTCGTTGCATCTTGTCTTCGGCGATTGCGGGCAGCATAGGAGCTGACCCCATCATCACGATCATTGCCAGCAGAATCCCGAGCGCCACAGGGATCGCGGCGTTGCGGGGATCGTTCTTCGCGCCCGCCGCCCCGATCTGACCGGTCTTCGCATCCCGGGCTACAAGAGCCCCACTTTGAATGGGAACCGACCTCAGCACTTCATCGAACTTGCTTCTATCCACGCCAAGCCGCGCAAGACGCACTCTGCGAAGCCCGTCGTTCAATGGACCCATCAGCCATTGCCTCGCTTGCCCCAGCCCGTCCGCG
>DASYCD010000535.1:0-7704 GCA_036500405.1 Bryobacteraceae bacterium | reverse complement strand
GCCGCGGGGTTCGTTCATCAGCCGGGTGACCGCGTCTTCGAGGAAGCGGAAATTCTGGAAGGGGTCAAAGGTGATTGCGGTAGAGCTCATGGTTTTGTGATTGTTCCTTTCGGTGAAGTGTTGATGGTGTGATGCCATCTGATGCAATCATAAAATATGCGTGTGACATTGTCAAGTAACTTTATTGCGATTCGTTTCAGATGGTTAGGGGCTTGTGTAGGGTTCGACGCGGAATGCGCTGGGTCCGGTATGGGTTCGATCGGCCTGTTGGTGGCTTCGTTGGCGGTGGGCGGCGCTTTGTTTTGTCTGAGATCGGTGGGTTCGTTTATTCCTTTGGCTGTTTTGCGGACTCCAGCGTTGGGTGCGGAGCGGCGGGGTCGAGCATCCAGGGGCGCAGGTGTGGGTCCCGTCGGCCACGAGTAGAGGAATAGCATGCCGAGCGGTGCTCAGCGACGCGACGATCCGCGTTAATACGGAGAAATGCTAAAATGGTACTGTCAGATGGGTTCACCCATCAGGTTATACCAAATGCGACTGGCAATTGATAAAGCAGGCAGAGTGGTCATTCCGAAGCCTCTCCGGGAGAAGTTGGGCCTGGGGCCGGGCGATGAGGTCGACGTAGAGACCGTGGGCGAGAGTCTCACGCTTCGGCCCGTGCGCGGCACTGTACCGCTGACAAGGGAAAGAGGGGTCTGGGTCTTTCGCGCCGGCCAGCCTGTGTCCGCAGGGGTCGCTGATGAAGTGCTTCGACAAATCCGTGATGAACGCGATAGCGCCAATCTGGGCAATGTCGAATGAAAGCGTTCCTCGATACTTCGGTTCTGGTCCCCGTCTTCTATGGCGACCACGTCCATCACGAGGCGAGTCTGGCGTTATTTGCCGACGCAGATCGGAATAGCGGATGTTGCGGAGCGCATAGTCTCGCGGAGGTTTATTCGACGTTGACACGGATGCCGGGAAAGCATCGTATTAGTGGTGAACAGGCTATGTTGTTCGTCGCAAATATTCGGGAGCGCCTTTCTGTGGTTTCGCTGAGCGGTGACGAATATGCAGAGGCACTGGAGTCCTCCGCGGCGCGGGGCGTCGTTGGCGGGGCGATCTATGATGCGCTGCTGGTTCATTGCGCGCTAAAAGCGGAGGCAGAGGCTATTTATAGCTGGAATAGCCGTCATTATGCTCAGTTTGGCCCGAATGTGACGGCGCGGTTGCGGACTCCGTAGAACCATCCAGGCTTCTCAGTGGCAGATGGTTCCCAACACAGCGCCTCAAGGGTGTCTCAAGGTTTGTCCCACGCCGGGAGGGATTCGTCCCAAA
The DNA here is from genome assembly GCA_036500405.1 of Bryobacteraceae bacterium. Classification (GTDB taxonomy): domain Bacteria; phylum Acidobacteriota; class Terriglobia; order Bryobacterales; family Bryobacteraceae; genus BOG-234. Next base: position 6,390 of record DASYCD010000535.1, on the reverse strand, counting down.
GCAGCTGACTTCCTCATTTTTAACCGCAAAAACAGGAATGTATGATTCACGTCCATACTGCTGCGGCTGGACTCCCCTTAACCGTCTGTTAAGCGTGCGACCCGTTCCCGCGAAGATCAGCCGATGAAACCTGCCCCGAATCTTTGACGCGACTGAATCGAGGATTCTCCGTTCAGCGCCCGCTTGCGCCGCGCCCTCCGCCGCGAGGGGCCGGGGCGGGTTGGTGGAGGGGTGGTTCGGCTGGAGCAGGCGCCGGCGGGATCGTGCCTCCGAGTTTGAAAGCCCAGAGCGTATCGCCGTGTTGCGAGAGGTTGAAGGAACTGCCTCCTGCGATGAGAGCGACGTACTGCTGGCCTTTTACCTCATACGTGATCACCGGAGCGTCGGCGCCTGCTCCGGTCTGGAATGACCAGAGTTCGTTGCCGTTTTTGATGTCGTAAGCGACCAAACGTCCGTCGGGTTCGCCGTGGAAGATCAGGCCCGACGCTGTGCTGAGCAGACCGCTTCCGGCGGCGATCGGGAACTTCATGCGCTTCTGCCAGACGATTTTGTTGGTGGTGGGATTGATTGCGGTCAGGGTTCCGGAGCGTGGCTCGTTCGTCGGGCGGACGAATCCGCCTCCGAGCGTAAACAGCGCGTTCGTGATCGCGCCGGGGACATAGACCAGGCCGGTGCGGGGGCTGAAACTCATCGGCGCCCAGGAAATGCCGCCGAGGGTGCCGGGTGCGATGACGACTGGCGCATCCCAATAGGCGCCGAAGACGCAGGCTTCTTTCATGCCTGGCGCGACGCTGTCCGGCTCGGGGCAGGTGGGGACGAAGGAATCGCCCACTGGATAGGGCTGCGTCTTCGCGGTCTTCATACGCTCTTCCTGTGGGACCGGCTTCTCGTCAATGCCGACGAGCGGTTTGCCGTTGGTGCGGTCGAGGATGTAAGTGAATCCCGTCTTGCCGGCGTGGATCAGAATTTTGCGCGGGTGGCCTTGATACTGGATATCGGCCAGGACGGGCGAGGCGGCGTTGTCGTAATCCCAGACGTCGTGGTGGACTTCCTGGAAGTGCCAGCGGTAGGCGCCGGTTTTGAGGTCGAGCGCGACGACGGAGGCGGTGTAGAGATTGTCGCCGCCTCGCTTCGAACCATCGGTGTCGGGCCAGGCGTTGCCGACCGGCACGTAGATCATGCCGAGATCAGGATCGATGGCGGACTTTGTCCAGATGGGGCCGCCGCCGCGTTCCCAGGAATCGCCTTCCCATGTTTCGTGGCCTTTTTCGCCGGGGCCGGGGATGGTCCAGAAGCCCCAGACCTGTTTGCCGTCTTTTGCATCAAATGCGCCGAAGAAACCGCGGATGCCGCCTTCGCCGCCGGAGGTGCCCATGTAAACCAGGCCGTCGTAATAGAGCGCGGGCGCCACGGTGGTCCCGCGGTCGCCGACCTTGGTGGTCCAGAGGAGGTCGCCGGTTTTCTGATCCAGAGCGATGAGGGTGTTGCCGCCGCCGGTCGAGAAAACTTTGCCTTCGCCCACGGCGACGCCGCGATTGGTGCCTCCGCGAGGGCCGCCCGGCTGCGGTTTGTATTTCCACTTCAACTCGCCGGTGGCGGCGTCGAGCGCGAGGATTGTTCCGGCCGAACCGGGCAGATACATCACGCCATCGACAACGACCGGAGTCGCTTCCAGATTGGCGTTGGCGACACCATCGGCGACGTGGAAGGTCCACGCGCCGCCGAGTTTCGAGATGTTGGCGGGCGTGACGCCGGTGAGGGTGGAGTAGCGCTGATTCTTCGGATCGGTCTGCGAGAACGCGGTCGCGCAGACGAGGATGAGCAGGAAGAGTTGGCGAACCATTGCGGAAACGATCTTATCGAATGAGCAGGAGGACGCAAAGCGAGCCGGCGAGCATCAGGCCGCCTGCCGCGGTGAAGGCGATGGACGGCGAGACTACGGTCCACAAGGTGCCTACGAGCGCGCTGGAGATCAGATCGCCGATGCCGTTCACGGCGCCGAGCGAGCCGTAGACGGTACCGCGAATTTCGGGATCGGTGATGTCGGGCGGAAGGGCTTTTTCGAGGGTGTCCTGCGCAGCGGCGAAGATTCCCGCGATGGAGAACGTGATGGCGAGCGTAGGAATGCTGGCTGATGCGGACTTGAACATCCACGCCGCGAGGGCGGCGGTAAGCGCGCCGCAGAGGTATCCAGCGGCGAGTAGTGGCGCTTTGCGCTGGCGGTCCGCGAGCCAGCCGATGGGATAGGATGCCGCCGCGTAGATCGTGTTTCGCACGGCGTAGAGCAGCGCCGCAATCTCCGCCGCGCGTACAGCGCCATATTGCGGACGGAGTAGCGTGGCCGCGGCGAGGATGAGCAGGGCGGGGGAGAAATCGCCGCTGCCGAAGAGGCCGACGGCGATCAACATGCGGCGGAATGCCGGTGGCAGCTGTCCGACCGAATGGAGAAAGTTCAGCCATGGCCGGGGCTGGCGGCGGGTTTCCTTCACCATGATCAGAAATGCGAGGGGCGCGGCGATGCCGGGAATCAGGGAGATCAGAAAGATCGTGCGGAAGGGTGCGTCGGCCGTCGCATGGATTTGCAGACGCGACAGCAGCGCGAGGCCGAGCAGTGGACCGACGATCGCGCCGAGCGTGTCGCCGGTGCGATGAAAGCCGATGGCGCGTCCGCGAAATTCAGGGGCGACCGACTCCGAGAGCATGGCGTCGCGAAGAGTGCCGCGCAGGCCGCGTCCGAACCAGCTCACCATGCGGCCTGCGAGGATCATGCCCCAGCCGTTGGCGAGGGCAAACAGCGATAGCCCGGTTCCGGTGAAGAACTGGCCGGTGACGATCATGCGCTTACGGTGGCCGATCTTATCGGAATACCAGCCGGCGAATAACTTCAGGAAGCTGGCGACTGCGTCCGACGATCCTTCTATCCAGCCGAGGGCCGCGGCGGCGACGTGAATGATGGGAAGAAAGCCGGGCAGGACGGCCATCACCATTTCATGCGAGGCGTCCGAGAGGAAGCTGGTGACAGTCATCCCCCAGATGTTGCGGTTGAGCCAGGTTCGCACGGTTGGCTACTGAAGATCTTTGCCTGTCAGGAGGCGCGCGAGGACGGGGAGGGGGACTCCGCCTTCCTTCAGCGCTGCGTCGTGGAAATCTTTTAGCGAGAAGGATGCTTCCTTCGTGCTCTTCACAAGTTCGCGTACGCGCAGCCAGTCTCGCCAGCCGGTGAAATAAGTGGGGAGTTGGGTCGAGGAAAGTTTGGCGCGCTGGAGCTTGGCGACGGCCTCTTCGTGTTCCTGGAACGTTTGCTTTTCCATGAGGTTCATGGCTTCGTCATCCGTCATGCGATTGGTCTGGAGGCGGATATCCATGATGGCGTTTGCGTCCACGCGCAGTTCCTGTTTGAGCAGCGTCAGACGCAATTCGGGCGCGCTGTTCATGTAGCCTTCGTCGAGCATCACCTGCGTGATGTATTGCGCCCAGCCTTCCACATACGGGCCGTTGCTGAAAAGCGCGCGCAGCACGCCGCGAATCTTCGGCTGCACCTGGTTGGCGAATTCACCCTGCACGTAATGGCCGGGCATTGCTTCGTGGATTGTCAGCAATTGCAGATTGTAGAAGTTGTATTCGCGGAGCTTCGATTCGATGCGCTCCTTCGGCCAATCCGGCGGAATGGGCGTGATCCAGAAATAGGCGCCGAGCTGCGGCTGGAAGGTGGGCGCGGGATTGAAACCGCCAACCGCGTAGATGCCGCGCTCGAATTCGGGCGTCGCGATGACCTGGAGATTGCTCCCGGCGGGAAGAGTCAGCAGGTTTTTCTCGCGCGTGAAATTGCGGGCCTGGTCGAGATCCTTGCGGGCGTCATCCATGTAACTGGCGGGGGTAGAATGATCCTGCGCGATGTGGTTGAGTACCTCTCCGATCACGGTATTCTCATCCTGCTCTTTGTGGCCAGCGAACCACTTCGCATGGAGAGGGAGGGAAAGCTCCAGCATCTGGGCGCGCACGGCTTTCAGGCGGGCTTCGGCATCGGCCAGGACCTGATCCGGCGTGCGATCGGTGGCGAGCGCCAGACGGAACTTTGTCGCGTAGCGGTCGGCTCCCAGACGCCAGTCGGCACCCGGATCGTTTGGATTCGAATGACCTGTTTTGAGGTAGTTGGTGAATGCGCGAAGGGCTTCGATGGCTGCGGTCGCAGCCGCCTCGTACTGATCTTTGAGGGCGGGCGGCGCTTCGGCGCGGAGAGTTTTATCGATGAGGTCAATATTGCCGGCGTTCTCTTCGACGGCCACATTTCTCCAGATATCGGGCATGCTGCGGAGCTGATGCTGGGCGTTGGTGAGGAACGCCGGAACCTGCTTCATGCGAGCGATGATGTGGCCGAAGCGCTGGTCTTTCGGGGCGTAATCGAGCAGCAGCGGATTGTAGAGGGCGGTTCCGATCAGCTCGACATACGATTGCGGGCTGTGCTGGTAACTGCGGGCGATATCGAGATCGAAGAGCGAGAGGCCGATCTGCGTGTCCATGACGTCATAGTCGGCGCGGTCTTCGGGGGAGAGGGAATTCCTGTCGAGGGACTGCAGACGTTTGTGAAAATCCGCCAGAAAATTGCGCTGCTTCTGGATGGCGTTGCCGCTGACGTCATCGAGCTGCGTGTCGAACGACACGTTGTTGTACTCGTGCAGGCCCTGGCCGGAAGCGAAGACGGGCGAGAAAGAGAGCGTAGTGTAAACGAACTCCTCGGTCATCTTTGACAAATCCGCCGGGGAGGCGCGATGGGAGCAGGAGGCGGCGCAGAGGCTCGCGAGGAGAATCACCGGGAGGGAACGCATCGCCTGAATTATACGAGAGTTGGGGGCGGGGACGCGCGCAAAAATCGGCGGTTTCGCCACGCGGCGAGTCATGTTGACCACCTACAGGAACATTTTTGCGTCCATTCATGACAGAATGACCGTATATGCCGTATATGAAGATCTTCCGACTGGCACTCACCGGCGCGGCGCTTTCCGCCGCCGCCTTCGCGCAGACGGCAGCGACGTCCACAGACCCCGTTCTGAAAGACGCGAGGGTTTTCGACCCCGCTTCGGTCGATCGCAGCGCGGACCCCTGCACGGACTTTTACCAGTACGCGTGCGGGACGTGGCTGAAAAATAATCCGGTGCCCGCCGACCAGGCAAGCTGGGGCCGGTTCAGTGAACTGAATGAGCGGAATCGCGTGATTCTGCGCGACATTCTGGAAGCCGCCGCCGCCGCGAAGAACCGCGACGCCGATACGCAGAAGATTGGCGACTATTACGAGTCGTGCCTGGATCAGAAGGCCATCGACGCGCGCGGGCTTACGCCGCTGAAGAAAGATCTGGACGCGATCGACGCGATGAAGTCTCCGCGCGATCTGGCGCCGGTGCTGGCGCGTCTGCATCGGCTCGGCGTGAACGTGCTGTTCAATATTTCGTCCGGCCAGGATTTCAAGGATTCGACGGCGGTAATCGGGAACGCGGATCAGGGCGGGCTCGGATTGCCGGAGCGCGATTTTTATTTCCGTGACGATGCGCGCACGGTGGCCACACGAAAGGAATATGTGGCGCACCTGACGCGGCTGCTGAAACTGATGGGCGTACAGCAGGCGCAGGCGGACGAGCAGGCGGCGGCGGTGATGAAGCTGGAGACGGCCATGGCGAAGGCATCGGCGGACGTGACGTCACGGCGCGATCCGGCCTCGCTGTATCACATGATGACGATGGCGCAGTTTCAGGCGCTTTCGGATTCGTTCTCGTGGACGCAGTACTGGGCCGGTCTGAAAGCGCCGAAGATGGACAAGATCAACGTGGTGGAGCCGGATTTCTTCAAGGCTCAGGAAGATCTGATCAAGAGCGAGCCGCTGGCGACATGGAAGACCTATCTGAAGCTGCATCTGGTGAGCGGGCAGGCGCAAGTGCTTCCGGAAGCGTTCGATAAAGAAGTATTCGCGTTCGATGGCACGTTCCTCGAAGGCATGAAGGAACAGAAGGCGCGCTGGAAGCGTTGTGTGCGCGCGACCGATGGCGATCTGGGTGAAGCGCTCGGCAAGGCTTACGTGGAGAAGACGTTCGGGGCGGATGGCAAGGCGCGAACGCTGGAGATGGTGAAGAAGATCGAAGTCGCGATGGGGCAGGATCTCACTCAACTGACCTGGATGACGCCGGAAACGAAGAAGAAGGCGGAAGAAAAGCTGGCGGCGATTACGAACAAGATTGGCTACCCGGATAAGTGGCGCGATTATTCGGCGCTGACGATCCAGCGTGGCGATGCGCTGGGGAATTCACTGCGGGCGAACGAATTCGAAATCAACCGGCAACTGCAGAAGATCGGGAAGCCGGTGGACCGGCAGGAGTGGCAGATGACGCCGCCCACGATCAA
>DASYCD010000534.1:0-11741 GCA_036500405.1 Bryobacteraceae bacterium | reverse complement strand
GGTCAAAGGCTGTCTTCGATCCAACGAAGCCCAGGCACTCACGCGCACCATCGTCGAAAGGCTTCCGTTCCCGCCGCTGATCGGGCACTTCATCCGCTTCGGCAGCGAGGTCGATGGAATCGTCGACCTGACGGCGGATTTTCGCCTGAAGGTTGTGAGCCCCGTTCGCGACGCTGCGAATGAAGTGGTCGATTATCAGATTGCCTGGTATCGCCTCGAACCATCGCCGAACGACGCGCGAGTCCGAATCTCGCCCCCCTCAACGCCACCCCTGGCATTCGCCCGCTCATTCCAGTATTTCCGGTTACTATTCCGAAGCGCCAGTTCGCCAACGAACCATCTGGCGACGATTCTGAGTTCCAATGACCAGGCCGCGCTCGACCACGCAATCAGCCGCTTCAAAATCGAGTCAGATCTCTCCTGCGCAGTCCTGGCCACGCCGAACGTCACTTGCCTGACGCCACCACCGGATGTTTCCATCAATGTGGAATTTCCCGTTTCGGTCAATCACAAGCAGGTGTTCGTTCCACTAAACGGAACTCTCTTCGACGCCCTGCAACCGAGGACACGCGGGGAAGGTATCCCCGCCACCTTACGCATCAGAAGATTGTTTCGCGGTCACCTGCGCAGAGTAAAAATCGACCCAACAAGTCAGAACGTACTTCGATTCCTGCTCATGCCGGGCGACGAAATCAACTGGTAGTGGCTAACCCGCCGTCACATGCTCAGGCTTCGGATTATTCAAAACCTTCAGCAATTCCAGCGTCGAAGTATCCTCTTCCAGCACCGGCGTCAGAGCGACATCCATATAATTCTTCGCCTCCGGATCCCGCTTCAACTGATACCGGAACCGTCCATATCGGACAATCTGCCCCGCCAGCCGCAAATGCTTATAAACCAGCTCCGCCGCATACTTCGGATAAAACACCAGCGGATTCTCCACCGGTAATTCCGGCCGCCGGTCCTTCCGGTACTTCCGCCGGAAATACCCACCCTGCAGCGGATGCACCTTCTCCAGCTTTTCGCACGCCCAATACCACAGCAGCAGGAACATCATGTTCCCGGCATTGATCCCCGTCGCCGCCGCGCGCCGCATGATCGTCCTGATGTGGTCCGGCGAATAGAAAATATCCCACGCCTCGTCATAAGCCCGGCGCCACTCCGCCACAGTCATGTTCGAATGCGTCGTGACCACATGCTCCAGATCGTACTTATTCAGATCCGGATCCAGATACGTGCCGTTCTTGAACAACCGCTGATGATCTTCCGATCCCGGCAGCGGCGTCAAACAATGAAACTCCAGCAGATCGATCGGCAGCTCGCGCCGGATGACTTCGATATCCCGCCGGATCGTCTCCGGAGTCTCGCCCGGGAATCCGAGAATATATCCAGCGAACACCGTCACCCGAGCCTTCTTCCACTCGAGCAGCATCTTGCGATACTCCGCAATCTTGTTCTGCTTTTTCTTCGCCGATTTCAAACTATCCGGATTAATACTCTCGAGCCCGATGAACACTCGCGCCACGCCCGCGCGCCCGGCTTTCTCAATAAACCGCGGCAGCCGGTGACACATCGTATCCACCTGAATGATGAACTTGATGTTCGCCTTCTCGCCTTCGCGCATCGCGATCAGCCGGTCGAACACCGGCTCCCAATCCGTATTGCGCGCGAAATTGTCATCGGTAATGAAGAACCGGTTGATCCCCTGCGCCAGATTACTCCGCACAATCTGCTCAATCTCATCGGGCGACCGCCGCCGCGACTTCCGCCCCTGCACATTGATAATCGTGCAGAACGAACACTGAAACGGGCACCCTCGCCCCGCATCGAAGCTCGTAATCGTCCCGCCCGTGCGCTTGATCCGCGAAGCCGGCAACAGCGGCGCCGGCACGCCGCTCAGCGACGGCAGATCGTCCATGAAGTTGTAAAGCGGCTTCAGCGTTCCATTCCACGCGTCCAGCAAAACCTGCTCGAACCGGCCCTCGGCCTCGCCCGCAAACAGCGAAATTCCGAGATCCATCGCTTCCTGCACTTCCGGTTGAATGCCCGGCAGCATGGAAAGAGTCCCCGAAACGTGGAATCCCCCGATCGCCACCGCAATCCCCGCCGCCCGGAACCGCCGCGCCAGGTCCATCGACCGCGGATACTGGTTCGACTGCACACCCACCAGCGCCACCAGCGATTTCCGCCCGCGCAGTTCCTCGATGAGCCGGTCCACCCTGACGCGCGTATTCGTCTCGTCTATCGCCGTGATCTCGATATCGACGTTCGGCCCCAGCGTCCCGCGCTCCTTGCAATCGAGCGCCAGGCCATACAACACGGCCAGCGTATTCGAAGGCATGGCGGAGCGGAACCACTGAATCACGTAGCCGTCATTGTCGTAATGAGAGGGCTTGATGAGGACCAGTCGAAGGCTATCCGGCATGGGCTGATCCTAAGGTTAGCAGGATTCCGCCCGCTACACTGAAAATGTGGCGACTCCGGCGGCCAACGCGGTCAACTCCATCGGCGATCTCGCCGAATACCGCGGCGTCCGCGAGGCGCTCCAGCATTTCACCCGCGAAAAACAGTGGGTAAACGATATCCACCTCCAGCTTTGCCGCATCGCCGCGCCCACCTTTCACGAACTCCCGCGCGCCGAATGGATGGCCGCCCAGTTCCGCGCGCTCGGCTGGCACGCCGGCATCGATAGCGAAGGCAACGTCCTCGCCTCGCTCGATCCCCAGCCCTCTGGCTCGCTCATCGCGATCACGGCTCACCTCGATACCGTCCTCGCGCCGCGTATTAAAGACGACATTTCTTTCGATCCCCAGGGCGTTCTCCTGGGGCCCGGCGTCTCGGATAACGGCGCCGGACTCGCCGCCCTCCTCGCCATTGCCCGCGCCATCCAGCAGGCGCCCGACGGCGATGGTCTCGCGCCCAGCCTCTGGCGACGCATTCTCCTGATCGCCAACACCGGCGAAGAAGGGGAGGGAAATCTGCGCGGCATCCGCCACATCTGCAGCCAGCCCGCGCTCATCTCCCGCATCCTGGCTTTCCTGATTCTCGATGGCGCCGCGCTCGAACACATCACCACGCAGGCCCTCGGCAGCCGCCGCTTCGAAGTCATCTTCACCGGCCCCGGCGGCCATAGTTGGAGCGATTTCGGCATCGGCAACCCGGTGCATGCGATCACTCGCGCCCTGGCGGACTTCATCGACACCAATCCCCTCGACCCTCGTGCCACCCCGCGCGTTTCGGTCAACGCCGGTCTGATCGAAGGCGGCTCCGGCATAAACGCCATCCCCGCCCAGGCGCGCGTCAAAATCGATATCCGCTCCGAAGACGAGACCCGCATTGACGCGCTCGCCACCGCACTCCAGGAAGCCGTCGCCCGCGCCGAAGAAACGGAAAACAGCCGCGTGACCGGAGGCCGCGTCTCATCGCGCGTCCGCGAAATCGGCCGCCGTCCCGCAGGGCGTCTCGATGACCGCGCCCCAGTTCTCGCCGCCCTTCGTTCCGTCGATGCTCACCTCGGCATCCGCGCCCGCTCGGACTGCGCCTCCACGGACGCCAACATTCCGCTCTCCATGGGCATCCCCGCGATCTCGATCGGCGCCGGAGGCCACGGCGGCGGCGCCCACACGACCTCTGAGTGGTATCGCCCCGCCGGCCGCGATCTCGGCCTGAAGCGCATCCTGCTCACCGCCGCGTCGCTGCTTACCGGGTCACCTGCTTAGAATGCGAGCCCGCGCCGAATGGGCACTCGTGGGCCTCGCCGTAGTCTGGGGTTCCACCTTCGTCGTCATAAAAGAGGCTCTTCACGGCATCTCGCCGATGCTGTTTATCGCCGCCCGCTTCCTCATCGCGGCCGCCGTTCTGTTTCCCCTTTACGGCCGCCGAATGAAGCGCGCCGCTATCCCCGGCGGCCTTCTCGTGGGTCTTCTCCTCTTTGTCGCCTTCGTCCTCCAGACCGAAGGTCTCGCTCTCACTAGCCCCTCCAAATCGGCCTTTCTGACCGGCTTATCGGTCCCGATGGTACCTTTCGTCAATTCCCTCGTCTATAGGACCAGACCGCGGATCTTCGAAGTGATCGGCATCCTGATCGCGTCGTGCGGCATGGCATTGATGACGTTCCCCGCCGGAAAATTCGAAATGACGAAGGGTGACCTCCTCAGTCTGCTCTGCGCGATCGTTTTTGCAGTCCATTTCGTGGCTTTAAGCCATTTTTCGAAAAGCGGCGGCTTTGAAACCGTTTCCGCGATGCAGGCGGGCGTCACTGCTGTATCGGCTCTCCTGGGCGCCCTGGTTTTCGGAGCCGTACGCTTTGAACCCAGCGCCGCCCTCGGAGCCGCCGTGCTGGCGACCGGATTGCTCGCTACAGCACTGGCGTTCACCACGATGGCATGGGCCCAGCAGTTCACCACGCCCGTTCGTGCGGCGCTGATTCTGGCGCTCGAACCCGCTGTCGCATGGCTTGTCTCCTGGGCTGTAACAGGTGAGGTTTTATCCATGCGCGGTAAAATAGGAGCAGGCCTGATCCTGGCAGGAGTTCTGCTGGTCGAACTAAAGCGCAGCAAACTGGAGACACAACAGATATGAGGTTTTTCGATAAGGCGCGGAACCAGAAGTTCCTCACCTCCACCATTATTGTTTTCACGCTCGCTCTGGGAGTTCTGATCGGAACCGTTGTCCAGACAGGCGTCAAGGCGGCTAAGGAGAACGGTGTAGCCGCTCCGGACGCCACGCCTCTCACCATTCCGCCCCGTGAGCAACTCCAGAGCACCTTCGCGGAAATCGCGAAAAAGCTCGAACCATCCGTCGTCAATATCTCCGTCGAGTTCGGCGGCCGCAAGACCGACTCCCCGCAGGCTTCCAACCGCGGCGGCAACAACCGGCGCCGTCTGAATCCGGACAATGGCGATAACGGCGACGATAACGGCCAGTCCCCCGAGGATTTCTTCCGGCGCTTCTTTGGGCAGGGCGGCGGGCAGGGTGGCGTCCAGGTCAACCCCTTCGGCGGTCAGTCGATGCCGTCTCGCGCGCTGGGCTCCGGCGTCGTGGTCGATAAAAACGGCTACATCCTCACAAACAATCACGTCGTCGATAAGGCGACAAAGATCATCGTCAAATTCACCAACGACGATACGGAATATCCCGCACACGTGGTCGGCACGGATTCCCTCACCGACCTCGCAGTAGTGAAGATCGACAAGCGCGACCTCGTAGCTGCCAGAATCGGGAACTCCGATTCCATGCGCGTCGGAGATTGGGCCATGGCGATCGGTTCGCCTCTCGGTTTCCAGTCGACAGTGACCTCGGGCATCATCAGTGCCCTTTCGCGCGACGTGCCTGAGCCGGTCGAGGATCCCTCGCCCGCGGCTCGCCTCACTAAAAACAGCTTCCAGCACTTCATCCAGACGGATGCCGCCATCAACCCCGGCAACAGCGGTGGCCCGCTCGTCAACGTAAACGGCGAAGTGATCGGTATCAATACGATGATCGCGAGCGAAAGCGGCGGTTACCAGGGCATCGGTTTCGCGATGCCTATCAACACAGCCGTTAAGGTTTACAACACGATCATCCGCGAAGGCAAGATGACGCGCGGCTCGATCGGTATCACCTTCGGTGAAGATCCGAAGCAGACGTCGTCGCTTCTGGATGTCTACGGCGGCGTTAAACAGGGTGTTGTCGTTCGGGAGGTAACTCCAAACGGTCCTGCTGAGAAGGCCGGCCTGAAGCCGATGGACGTCATTACCACCATTGATGGCAAGAAGATCGCCAAGGGACAGGACCTGATCGATATCGTGGCGGATAGCGCCGTCGGCACGACGCTGAAATTCGGCATCATGCGAGACCGCCAGCCGAAGACTCTTGACATCACGATAGCCGACCGGGATAAGACCTTCAGCGATAATCCGGAGGTTGCCTCGAACGCGCCGAGCAGCGGCAGCGGGACGTCGCAGGGCGCACAGAAGTTCGGCATCAGCATTGGCGCTCTGACCGCCGCCGATAAGCGGGACGCCGGTTATAACGGCCCCGGCACTGTCGTGGTGGAATCCGTGGATCAGGATTCGTTCGCGGATGGCATTGGCATGGAAAAAGGGGACATTATCCTCGAAATCAACCGCAAACCCGTCAACAGCGTCGCGGACGTCACCGGCATTCAGTCCACTCTGAAGGCGGGTGACTCGGTCGCATTCCACGTCGTTCGCCAGGGCGGCAGCGGCAACATCTTCGGCAACCGTGGTGGGGGTGGCGGCAGCAGCTGGCAGGATCTGTATCTGGCAGACCGTCTCCCGGCGGCCAAAGCGAATCAGCAGTAACAAAATACGCGTACAATGGCGGAGGGGGCGGACGCAAAACCGCCCCTTCTCTTTTTTGCCCATGAGAACCACTTCACTAGCCGTGGCCCTGTCGCTGCTTCTCACGATAATGGGACTAACCGCGACCACCACAAAAAGCAAGACGCCTGTAAAAAAGGCCGCGCCCGTCAAGAAAGCGGCGACAAAATCGGCCTCGAAGAAGGTGGTCCGCAGCCGCGTGCCAGCGACTACCTGGCGTAATCGCCAGATGAGCCCCACATCGGACCGTTACAAGGAAATTCAGCAGGCTCTCGTCGAAAAAGGCTACCTGAAATCCGAGCCAACGGGCGTCTGGGATAACGACTCCCAGGATGCCATGACGCGCTTTCAGAACGACCAGAAACTGCCCGCGACCGGCAAGATCACCGCAGCCTCGCTGATCGGTCTGGGTCTTGGCGCCAAATCAGCCGGCGCTCCCGAGGCCCCCTCGCTCCCTGGCGCTCCCACTCAACCGGCAGCGGCTCCATAACTTCCGGGTAATCCCGAAACGCGGTCCCCCGCCCAAACGTCGCATAATAAGAACCATGGGCTTGAAATTGTTCCTCGGAGCGGCTCTTTTCGGAGCTGCGATTTTCCTCATTTCTCCGGGAGGCGCGCAGGCCCAATCGTCGGCTCCCGCCGCGGCTCAGACCAATCCAACTCCGGAAGAAATCATACGCAAATTCGCGGCGAAGGAAGCCGAATTCCGCAAGGCTCGCGAGAATTACACCTACCGCCAGGTCGTCAAGATGGAAGAGCTCACGCCGGACGGCCAGCCCGAGGGAAGCTGGGAGATCACCTCGGACATAATCTTTGGACCCGACAAGAAGCGCAGTGAGAAAGTCATCTACGCCCCGCCCGTCACCCTCCACAACATCAGCCTGGACCCGCAGGATGAGCAGGATCTTCGCGACGTTCAGCCCTTCGTCCTCACCACCGAAGACGTCAGCAAGTACGACATTCAGTACCTCGGCAAGCAGCAGGTAGACGAAATCCCCTGCTACAGCTTTTCCGTCAAGCCGAAGAAGATGGCCAAAGGCGAACGCTATTTTCAGGGCACTATCTGGGTGGATGACCGCGACTTTCAGATCGTGAAGACGTATGGCAAGGGCGTCGGCATCACGTCCAAAGACCATCAGTTCCCGAATTTCGAAACCTACCGCGAGCAGATTGACGGCAAATACTGGTTCCCCACCTACACCCACGCGGACGACGTGCTGCACTTCCCGAATATGTCGCAGCGCATCCGCATGGTGGTTCGCTACCAGAACTACAAGCGGTTCGGCGCCGACACCAGCATCACGTACGGCGATGCCGTTTCCGATAAGAAGTAGGTGCTAGGATCGTGAATTCATGCCTGACACGAAGATCACGATCAATAACAACGGTTCCATCCGCATCGAAGGCGATTTCGAGATTCTCGATCCCTCCGGCGCCGCGTTCGGCCTGGCCGGCCGCAAAGTCATCGGACTCTGCCGTTGCGGTATGTCGCAGAACAAGCCCTTCTGCGATGGTTCGCATCGAAATGGCTTCTCCGACCCCGTGACCGCCCGCGATCTCCCTGCGCCGGTCGTGAAGCCGCAGGCCTGATCCACTCCGGTTTCAGCCGATTTTAAGGCCCGCCTCGTACCCTGAAAGAGATGCTCCGGCTCTTTCTTGGTTTGCTTTGCCCTCTGGCTCTGCTCGCTCAAACTGCTACGCTGCAGGGAATCGTGACCGACCCCTCGGGAGCTCCCGTATCCGAGGCTTCCGTGAGCGCAATACTCGATTCCACAGGCGCTGTACGCAAGGTTTTCAGCGGCGCCGACGGCCGTTATCGCCTTCCCGCCCTTCCAGTCGGGATCTATACGATTCGCTGCGAAAAAAGCGGATTCAAAGTCGCGGAGTTCCACGAAGTACAGCTCTCTCTCAGTCGGACCGTCGAACAGGGAATCGCGTTGAAACTCGCCGATGCCGGTGTCTCCATTGACGTGAAAGAGCAGCCTGATGCCCTCAATACCACCGCGCCAACTGCGGGACTCGGTGTCTCGGGCGAGGTGCTCGAAGAAACCCCAACACAGGTTCGAAGTTATTTGGGAGCTGTCCTGCTGGCCCCGAGCGTGGCGCCGGCGGCCGGTTCCAATACCCTTCGGTCGAAGGCCGGCGTTCGAAGCGCCAATCCGGACAGCGGATTCACATTTGCCGGCATGCGTCCGCGCAACAACAGCCTCTCGATTGACGGACTGGACAACAGAGATGAGACGACAGGCGCAAGCCGCGCAACCTTCGGACAGGAGGCTGTTTCGGAATTTCACGTCAGCGCATCGGATGTCGCTCCCGAATTCGGCGGCGGAGCGGGTGGAAATCTGAACGTCGTCACACTCTCCGGTACAAACCGCTTTCACGGAGACGTGAATCTCTGGGCAGGCGATTCTTTTTGGGATGCCAGAAGCCCCGATGCGGAAACCAGTGGAGTTCCATACCGTCGTGAATATCAGCCGGAAGCCGCTCTCAATGGACCGCTGAAGCGCAACCGGACGTTTTTTGCGTCGACGATTGAAGGGGAAATCGAAAACGGTCAGGAGTCCTCTGAGATTGGTAACCCAGCCCTCCAGCCCAGGATCAATGCGGCTCTCGCGGGTCCCCTTTTTGCGCGAAGCGCCGTGCGGCAGGTGAAGGACGGACTTTTTCCCACCGCATCCTCCTCCACGCTCACGTCCTTCAAGCTGACTCACATGTTTACTCCCAGGAGACAAGTGGTCGCGCGCTGGTCCTTCTCTGGAGCGGATATCGCGGGCGAGGTTCTGGGAACCAGTAATTTCAGCGATCAATCGGCGCGAGGCAGCAGCCACAGCCGCGATCAGGAAGTGGCGCTGAGCTGGCAGGAAATCGTGAATCCCCGATTCATCAACGAAATGCGCTTTCAGACGGCGCGCCGCCGGGTTAGTCTCACGCCGAACTCTGAAGGGCCGCTGCTGGAGATACCGGGTATCGTCAGCCTGGGCGAATCGCCGCTTCTCAACTCCACCCGCAGGGAAGACCACCTCGAATTTGTCGACAGCGCGACGCTCGTGCGCGGCAACCACCAGCTCGGCTTCGGCGCCACGGCACAGCGGATCGAGCTCGACGCCGATCTTGCGAACCGCTTCGCCGGAATCTTTGTCTTTCCGAGCGTCGACGCATTCACCGCCGGCGCCCCCTCCATGTTTATCCAGGCCTTCGGTAATCCGCACACGCACTACACAACCGAACCGGTCGCGGCATGGATTCAGGACCAATGGCGGCCGCTTCCCGGACTGACCGTGGTTGGCGGCGTTCGCTACGAAGCACAAAAGCTTCCCGGCCCGTTCGGAACTGTCACCAATGACGTTGCTCCACGTCTCGGCATCGCCTGGCAGCCGAACGGTCGCGGACATTGGGTGATTCGCGCGGGCGCCGGGCTCTTCTATGACCGCTTCCCGCTCGCCTTCCTGAATGACGCAATTCAGAAGGACGGTGTCAATGGCTTCGAGCAGTATGCGGAGGGCGCGGAGGCTGCCAGCATCTTCGCGCTATCGAGAGGTGGAACATTAGCCGCTCCCGTGCCGGGAATCCCGGCGTCCATCTACCGGCCGCAGACCACGTTCGGCGAGAATCCCACCTACTCGCGGAAGTTCACGGCGGGCGTGGAACGGGCAATCAATGCCGATACAACCGTTACCGTCGAATACATGAACATCGCCGGTTACCATCTGCCACGGCTTCGCAATGCCGCGATCACGCTGCCCCCGCAGTTCCTGCTCGAACAGAGCGCCAGTTCGCGCTATCAGGGCGTCAGCGTGACGTTGCGCCACCGGTTGACGAAAGAACTCACGTATATGGTCGGCTACACCGGGGGCGCCGCGTACGATGACGCCAGTGATTTCGATGAACAGCCCTCCAACCCAGCCAACACGCAGCTGGATTGGGCGCGCTCCCGGCAGTATCAGGCGCATCGCGTCACAGCCAGCGGCTTATTCGAACTACCCCTCGATAATCTGGGAGCGCCGAAATGGCTGCAGGAGCTGGGCGACGACTTCGATCTTGCGCCTGCGATTTCGATCGGGAGTCCCAGGCCGGTCAACGCGCTTGCGACAACCGATCTTGATGGGACGGGCGCTTACCCGCTGAGTGCGCGTCCGGAAGGACTCGCGCGCAATCCGTTTTACGAAAGAGGCCTGTTCAATATTGATCTGCGCGCCACCAAAGGATTCCGATGGTGGAAGGATCATGGGATTTTTCTCTTCGGTATCGGCGTTTACAACCTGACCAACCATACGAATGCCATTACCGTCAGCAACTACTACGGACTGAGCACATATCGCGGGATTATCGAGAGCCTCAATCCACGGCAGTTTCAGTTCAGTTTTCAGTGGGAATTCTGATTCAGAACTACATCTTCGGCGCGTAATAACCCTTGCGCGCCCGCACCACCAGATCCTTGCGCGTCTTCACCTTCACCTGAATTGGATGGTAAAGCCCGTCCGTCTTCAGCGGCTCCGGATGGTAATAGATGTTGTACTGATGCCGCAGTTCATTCGCAATGTTCTCGAACGACTGATCCAGATCCTCCACCTTGAACGGGAAGAACGCCTGCCCGCCGGTTTCCTCGGTCAGATATTTCAGCACCTTGTCGCCATCGCTCTCGGCGCGCGTGATGTTGGTGGAAATCGCGTAAATCACGGTGTCGGCCACCTGCGTGGCCTCCAGCGCCTGATCCCGCGTGTAGCGGCTCTGCGTATCCTCGCCGTCGCTGATGATGATCATGGCGCGCCGGAATTTCTCGCGCGGCTGATCGAGCATCAGCTTTTCCTTTGCCGCGAAATAGATGCCGTCGTAGAGCGCCGTACCGCCGCCCGGCCGCATCGAGTTAATGCCCTGCTCGAGCTTCGTCATATCGCTCGTGAGGTCAGACTGCAACTGAGGGGACGAATCGAAGCTGAGCAGCAGCATGCGGTCCTGTTTGGGGCGCATCACGTCATTCATAAACCGGATCGCCGCCTGCTGTTCGAACCGGAACTCGGACCGGATGCTGTTGCTGGTATCGACCAGCAGCGCCAGCCGCAGCGGCAGATCGCTTTCCGCCGTAAACTGCTGGATGAACTGCGGCTTTTTGCTCTCGGTGACTTCGAAATCGTTAACGTTCAGGTCCGTCACGAAGCGGCCTTTTTTATCCGCGACGGTGAAAAGGACATTGACGTCTGTAATACCGGTCGTGAACTTCGTTTCCGGCAGGCTGCTATCGGCGCTTGCGGGGGCAGGGGCCTTCTGGGCCAGCAGGGTCGCTCCCACTCCCAGAGCCAGACACACCGACACTACGCCTACAACCCTTGCCGAAGAATAACCCATATGGACTTATTCTACGTGAGCCCGCGGAACGAGGGGTACGCCCAAAAAGGGGACAGACCCCTTTCGGCTAAC
>DASYCD010000533.1:0-8258 GCA_036500405.1 Bryobacteraceae bacterium | reverse complement strand
TTCGGGCGTCCATCGCAGGTGTACGTCGAACGTTCCGAAGAGGCCGGTCTTATCGATCACCGGCCGATTGAGCACCATCGAGATCGTCCCGGCCAGCTCGGTAACGTTCATCGCTTCCCCGTCAATCGTCAGGTCAGTTCCCTGCTCTCCGAATTCGGAGGTGCGGCATTTGTCCGCACAGTCTCCCTGTTTCAGCAGCCCTGGTTTCGAGACGACGAGCTCGTAAACGGGAAGGTTTCTGGTTTCGCGATGAACACGGAGATGAAAGCGGTCTTCGAGTAGCGTTCTCAACCTAAGATCCATCTCCTTCTGATCCTGCAGCATCCCGGCTTGAGTTCGTTTGCCCGAACGTGACGGCGGTGCGTAGCGCGCCGTCACATCGAACCGATCAGATTTCGCCCAGCCTGGCTCGTCAAGAACCCGCAGACTCTGCCAGGAAGCGCGCTGATGTCCAGTCATGGATTGCAACACCCAGCTTTGATCGGGATTGTCTGCGTACGCCTCCTGAATGAGCACATCGAGCGGCATATTTTCGGCGAAGAGAAGCCTGGCGATTTCTCGCCCATGCCGGATCGGGTTCGGATGTCGGTATCGGCCACCAGCCGTATCGAGGCGGCGTCGAACTTCGGCTGCGCCTGAACGGCCGCGACAGCCCCGAACAGCACAAGAGCGGCGTAGACGTACTTCATCTCTGGTTTGGACCGCGAACCGACGCCGAAAGTTCCCCGTTGCTGTTAGCCTATTGCCATGCGCCCTCAGCCCCTCATCTGTGTCACCGACGTCGAAGCCAGCAGCCGATGGTACCAGCGTCTGCTCGGATGCCACGGCGCTCACGGTGGAAGCCACTACGAGCAGCTGGTGCAGGACGGCCAACTCATCCTGCAACTGCACAGCTTCGAGGTCGAGCACCATCACGGCCCAATTGGCAATCGCGCGGGCAAGCCTTATGGCAACGGCGTGCTGCTTTGGTTTGAGGTGGAAGACTTCGACGGCATCGTGCAGCGCGCCGGAGAAATGGCTGTCGAGATGGTATTACCGAAACACCGTAATCCGCCAGACGGCAACGGCGGCCCCAATCACTGGGAATGCTGGATGCGCGATCCCGACGGCTATACCCTCGTAGTGGCGAGCCCATACGGAACCGCCGATGGCGACTGGTGCCCTGGTCCCGATTTATTTACTGCGACACGGTGATGTAGACCGGCGAACTGCTTACGCCGCCGATCGTGACCACGACCGGCTGTTGACCAACCGGCATGTTTGTGGGAATCGTGAAGTTGATCTGCGCTACGCCAACCGACCAGGACGGCTCGCCGACAAAGAACACGGAAGCCGGAACACCGCCCACCGTTACCTTAGCGCTTGTCGAGAGCGCGGTCAGCGTGCCAGCAGGCGGTACGGCTCCTGTAACGACCGCCGGTGACGAGAACAATCCGTCGCCCGTGACGAAGAGAAAAGCGGCATCGCCGCGTCCCGTCGTCTGATAAGGCACCATCAGGTTATTCGCGTCGCCGAAAATCTCCGGCGCATTCTTGTTGACCTGAAACCGGTCCGTAACGCTCTTTCCGTTCGAAGTCACTTTGATGATCGCGGTCGAGTTTTTCGGAATTTCCCAGGGGACCTGCACGTTGATCTGGCCGGGCGAGACATAGTAGAGCGGCGAGAGAATACCGTTGATCGTGACCGTCGTTCCGCCAAGCTGCGTGGGAAGCGGCGCGGGCGGCGCGGCAGGCCTTGAAGCGGCGAGATTCGCCCCGAACAGCGAGATGATCATTCCCGGCGCGAATTGAGTCTGGTATGACGCCGCGCTGCTGATTCCGTTCAAAACCATTGCAGTCGCGACTGAAAGCGTGATGGACGCCCTGGCGCTTCCGTAGAACGCCGACACATCAACCGAGCCATTATCGCCAGTGCCGAGTTCGGAAGCCGACAGCGTGATAAGCGCCGACGCTGCGGAGCCGGCACCAGTCAGCGGCGCCGACTTCAGGAACGCGCCCGAGGCGTAGAAGGAGACATTCCCGCTGGGAGCAACACCATTCGAGCTGGTCAGTGTCGCGGTCAGCGTCACCGTATCCTGGGATGAAAGGCTGCTCAGGCTTGGCGTCAATTCGATTGACACGTCCTGTTGCGCAACCGTGCTGGTCAAAGGCCACGCGGTCACCAGATTAAAGACGTCGAGAGTTCCAAGGCCCGTCGTCTGGTCGTAACCGGGTCCCGCGGTGAAGCCGACTTTCGCGCAGGTCGATTGCGGGCACGCAGCGGTAATGTTATTGCCCACGGTCACGTCGTGGAACGCGCCGGGCGCCGTGGCCGCGAGCGAATAGAGCCGCGAGTTCAAAGATCCCTGACCTGGCGTTGACTGAGTTGACTGATAGCCATTCGCCACCATGTATTGATTCAGCAGTCCTGCCACTCCGGCGACCACAGGCGCTCCCACGGATGTCCCGCCGTATACCGACAACACTCCGCTCGTGTACACCATATAGCCGTCATGATTGGGGGACGCCGGCATTGCGACATCCGGAACGTCGCGCATGCCATCGGCGGGAACGCCGGCGCCCGTTTGCCAGGACGGCTTCCCGAAATGGATGCTTGCGCCGCCCCCCGTCGCGTCATTGACATCGTCATTCCAGACGCTCTCTGGAATATAGGAAAGCGCCGATGCATGGTTCCCGCTATTCGCGCTCGTCCAGTAGTTCCCCGATCCTTCAGTCAGCGTGGTCCCGCCCACGCCCGTCACGAGCGGGACGCTGGCGGGCGCATCCACCGATAGCCCGGACGGCGCCCGCGACAGGCCATAGCAATCGTTGGCGCCGCTATCACCGGACGCGGCGATCCAACTGATACCGAACGAACTCGCCTGCTCCGCGAGTTTACTCAAACTCTCCAGTTCAGGATAGGTCGACAATTGTTCGCACAACCCATAGCTCATCGAAACCACGGGCGCAATCTTGTTTTTAATGACGTAATCGAGCGCGTCCTCAACGTTGTATGCATACACATACACGATCTCTGCATCCCGCGCGATGGCCCCGGACCATTCCACATCGAGATCGGCTTCGGCCAAATCATCCCGGCTGATACCGGGGTCCGTCGAACCCGGCACGAGCAGCATCGTCGGGTCATTATCCGGCAGATTGAAATACGTGCGGAATTGCTGGATGTCGGAGACATTGATCTGTGTCTGCCCTACAACCGCGATCTTCTGTCCCTTGCCCGTAATGCCGCTGTCGTAGAGCGGCTGGACGTCGTAGATTTTCGCAATATCGTCCGGGGCCAGATAGTGCGTGCCTGTGGTTACGGACGTATAGTTCGGCCGCGGAACAGCAGGTTTGCGCACCGAACGCGGCTTCATCCGAAAATCGTCCAGCCCGCGCACGGACGCGACAAAGTTGCCGATTCCGGCGGGAACCGAAGGCTCCCCTGTATTCGAGAAGTGCGCTTCGCCATTGATCTCGTAATTGTGGATCTCCACCTGGAGCGCTTGCTCCACGTTGCGGACGTTTCCCGAGAACGAAATCGCAGTGCGTCCGCGATCCACCGAATCCACCGTCAGATTCTGGCTCCGAAGCCAGGAAGTGACCTGATCGATATCGCTCTGCGGCAATCCGAAGCGATCGGCGAATTCTTCTGGTGTGAGCCACTTGTGGAAGTCCGGCGATGACGGGTCCTGCTGCCGCGCGAGCAGCGCCTGAAGATCGGCCTCCTGCGCGGAGGAGCGTTCGAGCGTCAGGGTTACGTGACGAAGGGAGCGAGCGGCGCTGATGCGTCCGCGATCGTTGGCTGCAATCACGCCCTGCCGCAGGTGACCAGGCAGAGGATGACGAGCCGTCTGCGCAAACAGAACCGGCGCCGCCGCAACCGCTGCGAGCAGCGTGATTCGTATGCGCATAGCCTTTCGACGAGGCCGATTTGGGACCGGTTTCACTCTCTCCATTGTCTCAGCGGAAATGAAAAAGGGCGTCCGGATTCGTGAGAATCCGAACGCCCTCCACGTGCTATCAAGCCTTAGTAGTTGAAGCGGAGCGTGAACTGAATGCGCCGATTGCCTGTTACGCCGCCGCCGCCCAAACCCTGTCCAAAGCTGACCGAGTTCAGCGATTCGCCAAAGAACGGCGAATTCAGGCTGCCGATCGGATTCGCCAGATTGACGTGGTTGAAGATGTTCGTCGCCTGGATCGTCAGACCGAGGGTGTACTTGTGGGCCACCCCGCCGACTGTCCCGAAACCGCCGAAACCACCGGGGCCGCCGAAGCCGCCGCGAGGACCGCCGCCACCACCGCGTGGGCCACCGCCACCACCGCCGGGGCCGCCAAAGCCACCGCGTCCGCCACCCTGCGGATCGCCGCCCGCGCCCTTCTTCTCACCCCAGCCGAAGTTGCGGCTCAGGCGAAGATCAACGCGCCACTGGCTGGGACCAGAACCATAGTTGATCGGAATAAGCGTGTCACCCGGCCCGGGCGCGATGTTGAAATTCCCGAGCCCGGTGCACTTGATCGTGGGAGAGTTACAATCCGCTCCTGGGCCTGCGAACGCAGGACGGTCGTTGTTCACGCCGTCGCCGTTAAAGTCGTACCCGTCGGTGATGTTAAAGCGCGTCGCTGAGTTCCAGGAGAAGATGGGCGAACCCGTCCAGCCGTAAGGCAGGCCGACAGTGCCGAAAATGTTCACGCGGTTCGCCGGAACCGGCGCGCGGCCCCAATCGAGCGCGGCATTGTATTGGTCGCTCAACATACCGTTCGTATTGGAGTGATAATCGCTCCACGAATAGAAGCCGTTGAGCGAGATGTGGCTGTTGACGCGGGTATTCGCGCTCGTCACCACCTGGAGTTCCTTATAGATTCCGGAATCTTCGTAGAGATAGACGTAGCCCTGATCCGGATACGGGAGCGTTGCGGTTCCGGGATACGGCGCGTTGATCTGCCGCTGGCGCATATCGTGAACACCGCGGGAATCGGTCACGTTCACGGTCATTGTCGTGCGGCCGGGCAGCGAGCGTTCGATGGACGCGGCTGACTGAATCATGTACGAACCGCGAAGATTGGAATCGATCTTGTAAATCGCCTGGCCGTTTGCCGCCAGAAGACTCACCGGAGGCAAGCCCGTGGGCGTGGAGTAGTAGGCAAGCGCTTGCTGGGCCAGCGCCAGAGCAACGGGGTCGTTCTTGGCGGACGCGGAGCTGATGTCGTAATTTAACTGGCCAAAACCGTTGTACCGATACGTATTGAGAACGTCATTCAGCGGGAAGCGCGTATAGAACAGACCGGAGCCGGCGCGGAGCACCGTCTTGCTCGGTTTGCCCTGCTTACCGCCCGGCGCCCAGGAGATGGCGACGCGAGGAGCCAGATCGAAGTGATCGCTGACATTGGTCTGCATCTCATAGCGCAGACCACTGCTCAGGGTGAAGTTGGAGCGAACGCGCCAGTCGTCCTGCGCGAAGATGCCCGCGTCGAACTGATTCTTGCCGAACTGCGACGGGCCCGCGTTGAGCGAATAAGAACTCGGTCCGCAGCCCTCGTTCAGAATTTGGGACATCGGAACGCCGGCCGCGAGCATGATCTGCGTCTGCTGATAAACGTTGATCGAGGTCGGATTGTCGTAACCGGCCAGGCACGGGGCGGTCAGATCCTGCGGCGTGGTGAACGTATAGGTGCCGTTGTAGTTCGAGATAGACTGCGTGCGCAACTCCACCTGCCGAACGCGCGCGCCGACCTTCAGAGTGTGGGGGCCCGCGGTAATCGTATTCGATTCCGTCAGTTCGTACTGGCGGTTGCGGTTGTAGTTCGCCGCCGTGCTGCCGCCGGACGTGAACGCGCTTGCCACGTTGATGGTGGGGCCGCTGAATCCGGAAGCATTCGAGTTATTCCGCGAATCGTTGATCTGGAACAGAATCTCGTTCACGGATTTCGTTCCGATCACCATCGTTTCCGTGATCTGGGCCGTGTTGAACCGATTGGTTCCGTAAGCCACCTGCGAGGGCAGGTTGAAGTTGCCGACGCCGTTTTCATTCGATCCGGTGCTGCGGAAATAGCGAAGCACCAGAGTGTTGTTGGCGTTAAGAGCGACATCGAGCCGCGGATTGATCTGAAGATTCGTCGAGGGTGTTGCGAAGGTCTGATTGAACGTAGTCGGCGTGAATGTTGGAGCCGGGCCCAGGACGACGGCGTTGATGAGCTGCGCCGTGTTGAATTTGCGCTCGCCTACGTCGAGTGACCACGAAAGGTGCTTGCCGAGCGGCCCGCTGGCGTTGCCCGAGATCTGCCGGTTGTCGTAGTTCGGCATGTCGCCGTTGACGAATGGATTGCGCGTATCGAGAGCGTGGTTGCCGTACGTGAAAAATGCGCCCAGGTGGTAGCTGTCCGTACCGGGGCGCGTGAAAACCTGAATGCGGCCGAAGCCGGGGCTGTCGAATTCCGAGGCGAACGGATTCGAGTTGATGCGGATTTCGCGGATTGAGCTCTTCGGGGGCAACTGGCCGCCGCTGAAGCCATCCACGAAAATCTGCGCGCCGTTCGGACCAGCGGAAGGTCCAGCCATTGAGCTCAGCTGAGAGGCGAGGTCGTCGGGATCGTCGGGCAGCGCGTTGAGATCGGCCGTATCGAGAACGATCGCCGAGGAGTTCTGCGAGGGATCGACGGCGACGGCGCCAACGCCGCTCGCCGAAACATCCACCTGCGCCGCGGAGACGGCGATTTCAAGGGCGACATCGAGCGAAGTGGCCTGGCCATTCGTCACGGCCACATCTGGCTTGGTTGCCGTGATGAAGCCGGCCGAGGTGACCTGAACGCTGTACTGACCGGCAGGCAGGGCAATTGTATATTGGCCCTTCCCGTCGGATTTCGCGTCGTGAGCCTCCCCGCCTGGGCCGGTCACGTGGATATCGGCATTGGGGACGACGGCCGCCGAAGGATCGGTAATGGTGCCTTTCAGGGTTCCGGCGGTTTGCGCATGAAGCTGCGGCAAAGCGAGCGCGGCAACAGCCGCCAGGGTTGCAAAAAAGCTTAACTTTCTATCAGATAAGTGACGCATGGAATTCGTTTGACTTTAGAGACACGTATAGCCGCCCGGCCGGTTAAGCCAGGCTCGGCTTTTGAAATTGTTTATGTTCGATCAACGCGGAACGCACGTCCGCGATCCGAAACACGATGCACTACGAGGAGGGTGATGCGAAACTAAGAACCCTCATGTTTTCAAGTGTATCGCAGTTGATTTTGAGCCCCCGTAAAGGATAGTAAGTATTTTGCGAAAGAATGAGGACTCTGGCGCACCGTTCACCGCCCGCCAGGCCTCCTGTAATCTGTAATAACGCAAATGAAAATTACGAATGTTCGCCCCCTGGTGCTCGGCACTCCCTGGCGCAATCTGACCTTTGTTGTGGTGGAGACTGACGAAGGCCTTACCGGCGTTGGCGAAGTCCGCATGATCAACAACACGGACGCGCTGCTGGGATATCTCGCCGAAGCCGCGCCGCGGCACGTCGTCGGGAAAGATCCGTTCGACCGCGAGCTGATTGTCGATACGATGCGCCGCAACGATTACAGCCGCGCGGGCGAGGTCGCGATGAGCGGCATCTCGTTAATCGAGATGGCTTGCTGGGACATCATGGGCAAGGCGCTGAACCTGCCGGTCTATCGTCTGATGGGCGGCGCGGTCCGGCAGAAGATCAAGGCCTACGCGAACGGCTGGTACACAGTGGAGAGGACGCCGCAGGAGTTTGCGAAAGCGGCGAAGGCGGTGGTGGCTCGGGGCTATGAGGCGGCGAAACTCGATCCGTTCGGCGCTGGTTTCTATGAGCTCGACCGCAGGGAGCGCATGCGGTCGATCGAACTGGTGGAAGCGGTACGCGACGCGGTCGGCCCCGATTTCGACATCTTCGTCGAAATGCACGGGCGCTTCAATCCCGCGGTGGCGATTGGAATTGCCAACGATCTGGCGCCGTTCCGTCCGGGTTGGTTTGAAGAGCCCGTGCCGCCGGAGAATCTGGCCGCGCTGAAGAAGGTGGCGCAGGCGATCACGCATACGCCGATCGCGACAGGCGAGCGCATCCACAGCCGCGTGGAATGCCGGGAATTATTCGAGCTTCAGGCGTGCGACATTGTCCAGATCGATCTCTCGCATTTCGGCGGCATTTCCGAAGCGCGCAAGCTGGCGGCGTGGGCGGAGTCCTATTACATGCTGATGGCGCCGCACAACGTCTGCGGCCCGGTGGCGACCGCGGCGAACCTGCATCTGGCGGCCTGTACTCCGAATTTCAAAAT
>DASYCD010000532.1:0-12671 GCA_036500405.1 Bryobacteraceae bacterium | reverse complement strand
TCCGTCGCTTCGGCTTTGGGCATCCGTTCGGGCGCGACCCCGTCCGGACACCATCAACTTAAACCCTCTCCTCCGCAGCCCTGCTCCAAACCGGACATTTCTATCTGGCAGAGATCAGGACATTTCTATTTGGCGTTGACACAAGAACCGGAATTTCCGGGAACAGGTGAGGATTAGTGAATGGTCCAGCCACCATCCACCATGAGGACGTGGCCCACCACCATATCCGACAGTGAACTCGACAAAAACAGGACGGCCCCGACCAGATCCTCCGGCTGATTCCAGCGGCCGGCGGGAAGCTGGGTAGTAGTCGCCCACTCCTTGTAGCCCGGCTTCTCCAGAATAATTTTGCGTGTTTCAGTTTCGGTAATACAAGGAGCCACTACATTCACATTCACCTTATCTTTCGCCCACTCGAGTGAGAGGGCCCGGCTCATATGATGCACTCCAGCTTTGGCAACCGCGTAAACCGACCGCGATTTAAAACCGATCTCACCGAAGTTCGATCCGATGTTGACGATCTTTCCGCCACCCTGCGGAATCATAATCCGGGCAGCCGCCTGGCAGGCGAAGAACACGCTTTTGAGCGACGACGACATTGTGCGGTCGTATTCGTCTTCCGTGACATCGAGAGCCATCGTGTTTCCGGTCCATCCCGCGTTGTTGACGAGAATGTCCACGGAGCCAAACGTCTCCCTGGCCTTCGCGAACATCGCCTGGAGCTGCCCCACGTTGCCCACGTCGGTGATCACGATCAGGGCTTTACGGCCCAGCGACTCAATTTCGGCTTTGACGTTGTTGATTTCTTCGTGACGTCCCTCAGGGTGTTTCGCGAGCACGATGTTGGCGCCTGCCTGCGCAAGCCCCAGTGCGATGGCTTTCCCGATGCCCTGTGAGGCGCCGGTGACCACCGCTGTTTTTCCCTGAAGTCCGAAACTCGAATAGTCTTTCATAGATCTCCTGTGTTGTCAGATCAGGCCGCGCAAGGTACCGCCAATATCCAGGGTCGAGCCAGTTATAAATTTTGCCAGCGGCGATGCCAGAAAGACAATGGCATGAGCCACGTCTTCCGGCTGCCCAATGCCCAGAGGCAGGTACCGGTCTTCCAGAAAACGTTTTACCGCCGCCTCACGATCCGCCACGCCATAGTGTGCAATCAGTTGATCCACAATGCCGCCTGGCCGGGTCCACATCCGGGTCCACACGGGTCCTGGGAGGACGGCGTTGACTCTCACATGCGGAGCGTATTGTTTGGCCAGCGCCTTCGTCAGATACAAAAGACCCGATTTGCAGACGCCATAATCCATCAGGGTTGGCTCCGGCTGTTTGGCAAGATCCGACCCGGTATTGACCACAGAAGCGCCGCCGTTCTTCGCCATGCCCGGAATCAGTCCCCGGCAGATGCGAACGCACCCCATGAGGTTGACTTCTATGCTCTTCGCCCAACGCTCGTCCGACATGTCTTCGAAGGAGGAAGAATCGCCAACGCCCAGATTGTTAATCAGAATATCAGGCGCTCTCCCGAAGGTCTTCAGGACATACGAAAGGGCGGCATCGACGCCGGTTGCTGTTGCCAGGTCCGCGGCCACTACTCCGGTCCACGCTGAAGCTTTATCGCGAAGAACTTCCTCATCGCGGTCCGCGACTATGACGCTGGCGCCTTCCTCGGTGAGGAGATTTGCCACCGCTTCGCCGATGCCGTAAGCGCCTGCTGCGATAAAAGCCTGTTTTCCCGCAAGTTTGTAATCCATGCTGATCTGGAACTGTCAGCGCCTCACAAAAAGCGCAGGCGGACACTGCATCCGTTCGCAGAGTGACGCATCTCGCCGCGAACTCCTAAACAGTGTAGCGTAACCGCGGTGTCGCAACATGCGGAAAACCAGTTGGAAATCCAACTCTTCACCACGCGGGCGCGAATGCCAGGAGCACATTTCCCGGGACGCCGTTCTGGAATCCGACATATCCCGAACCCACGAACACCATACCGTCCGCCACGGTTGGCCCGCCTGCTCCGATCGAACCCCCTTTTGCCGGTACATCGTTCACTGTTTTGAATTCCTGCGCGGTGTTGAATTCCCAGATCGGGTTGCCGTTCTCAGGCTGCACGGCGCGCAGAATGCCGTCCATGCCGCCCGCAAACAGCACTCCTGGAATGAGGGTCACCGCCGCGACGATGCCCTTGTGGCTCGCCATGGGACCGTCAGTCGGTTGTTGGAGCGGTTTGAACCATTTCTCGACGCCGGTCTGCAGGTCCATCGCGATTAAGCCGTTGCCAAGCTGAAGGCCGTAGTAGATCGTATTGCCATGAACCGCCCCGCCGAAGACCGTCTCGCCGGCGCCGCCACCGATGCCGCGGGCTATGTCCTGCCGCCAGATTTCTTCACCTCCTTTGGCGGGATCGTACGTGCGAACCACCGCCTGCTTGGGTGAGGCAACGATTACGCTCCGCCCATCGGGCATCGTTGCTAAGTTTGGTGACGCGGAGTAGTCCCAGTCCGGCCCGGTTTTGTCCACGCAGTTATCCGCCGGATAGGCCGGTCCGCGACCGCCGGGGGGCACGCCACCTCGTCCACCACTGGCGCCGAACGCGCCACGTCCTCCGCGTGGGGGACCGCCCCGTCCGTTCGCCGGACGGCCTGGAATGGTCTGCTGACATCCGCCGTGCCAGACATCGGCGGCGTTGGCTTGCTTGTACCAGAGCATCTTGCCGGTGTCCGCGTTGAGAGCCATGATCGAATCCGATGTTGTGGCCGGCTCGGAGAAACTGTTGCCCGTTCCGAAATACAGCTCGCGCCGTTTGGTGTCGACAATCGGCGCGGTCCACACGCCAGCGCCCGAGGGGCCCATGTAGTCGACGCCTGCCGAGTTTTTCTTATAAACTTTGGGCGGTTCGAGCGTAGTGTATGTCTTCCAGGCGATCTTGCCGGTGTCCGTGTTGACGGCTACCATCGCGCCACGGAAAGTGCAACAGATGTGCTCCGGGCTGCGCGACTCATCTTCTTCCAGCGAAGCAAGCGGGACGTAGAGTTTTCCATCGAAGTACCGCGGGTTGCCGGTCACGCGGGCCAGTGGATGTCCGTCCGTGAGCGTCTTCCAGATCAGTTCGCCGCTCGAGGCATCAAGCGCATAGGCGTTGCCGCGGATATCACCGAAATAAGCGACGATCTTATTTGAGCCTGGCTTCAGCGGTCCCATCGTAATGTTGCTGCGGACCACGGCGCCCGCTTTGTATGCCCAGTGCACGCAACCCGATTTTGCGTCCAGAGAGTAAACGTAGCCGGCATCGCTGGCAACGTAAACTCTTCCGCCAGCCACTGTGACTCCATACATGGCCGTCGCGCCGGGGAACCCGAAGGACCACTTCAGTTCGAGACGCGAAACTTTGCCGGCCGTCAGTCCTGCCGCTTCAGCCGGCTGGAACCGCGAATTGGAGAGGTCGCCCCAGCCGTTCCACACGGGGCCGTTCAGGTCTTTGACCGCCGGATGGCTGGGGCAGGCATTAGGCATACTCTTCATGGCGCCGGCATCGGAGGTATCGAGCTTGCGGCCTCCCATGTATTCAGCGAGCAGAACCTTGTCGGTATCGCTCAGCGCTTTGGCGTTGTTCGCCATGACGCCGGTTGTGATGGCCTCCCAGATGCGCTCAGGCGTCATCGTCTTAATGGTCGATTCGCTCGGCGCGTGTTCCACCGGTGGGTCTCCGTGGCAAGTCGTGCAATTATTTTTGAACAGGTTGACACCCGTACTTTCCGACCGCCGCACCTGAGGCACAGGGGGCACGCGCCCCGGGGGATTTTGCGCAAATCCAGATATGGGCGCCCACATCACAATAAGCGCGATCAGACGCGATTCACTTCTCATATGGACTCGTATCCTCTTCAACAAAACACTCCCCGGCAAACATCCTCGCGAGGCCTGGATATTGGGTTTAACGCCCGATAATCCTTGACTTCACACAGGCAGGTTGATACCATGCGACGCTAAGTATAACGCAAGCGGTATTGCGCTATAAGCAACAATGCCGCAGTCCCAAATTGTTGCAGGGAAGGAAATTCCGAATGTTTTCAAAGAGCCTCTATGCCACGCCAGTTGCGGCGGCGCTTTGCCTGAGCTCACTGCCACTGCTCTTCGGAGTGGGTGCCTCATTTCATCCTGACGGCGCCATCAAAGGCTCATCGCTTGCCGGCTGGCACACGCTGGGGCAGGCGGAGTGGAAAGCAAGCAATGGCGAAGTGACCGGAACGGCGAAGGCTGGAAGCGGCGGCGGTTGGCTCGTTCTGGACGGGTCGATGCAGGACGTCGGAATCAACGCCTCGTTCCGTTGCTCGGAAGGTTGCCGATCCGGAGTGCTTTTACGCGCCGAAAAGACGCCGACGGGCTGGAAAGGAATTTTCATTTCACTGGCGCCGGGCGACACCGGACCTTTTCGTGTCACACTCGACGCCGAGGGGAAGATTCTGACTCGTGACCGCCTGCGGGCTCAAGGCGGCCAGGTCCGCTACGCACCTCCGCTCGATCCCAACGCGCCCACGGCCGCCCGGGGCCGGGGATTTGCAGGCGGCAGTGGCCGCGGCGGACGAGGAGGGCCCGCAACAGCTCTTCCGCTCACCCGTCCCGACGCTTCATACAGGAACACTGAGTGGAATCAGTTTGAAACCATGCTGGACCTCAACATTATTCGCACGTCGCTGAACGACGGAACGCAGGAGACCGGCGTAGCGGACGCCGAGTTTGGAAACTACGGCCCAATCGGCCTTTATGTCGGGGCCGGAGAGGTGAAGTTCAAGGACGTCGTTTACAAGGATCTCGGCAAAAAGGAAATGCCCAAAGAGATCACTTCGGCGAACTTCCGCGCCCAGCGAGTCAGCCCTTTCTACTATTCCTGGGGCGCCGGTGCGGCCGACTTTAATCATGACGGCGTCATGGACATCGTCTCGGGACCCTACATTTATTACGGTCCCGATTTCACGGCCCGCCGGGAAATTTATCCCGCCGAACCCCGCAATCCGGGACGCGAATTCTCCACCGACGACTGGATGATGTACGCAGCTGATTTCACCGGAGACGGCTGGGCGGATGTCATTACCAACAGTTTTTCGGCCGACAACTCCCCGGGTGGCGAGGTCGGCATCTGGCTCTACGTGAATCCAAAAGGAGAGAATCGCCGCTGGGATAAACATTTGGTCGTCGCCACGCAGCAAAGCGAGATCGCCGTGCTGCGCGATGTGGATGGCGACGGCAAGCCGGAAATCGTGTATATGGCTCAGGGCTTCGTTCGTTATGCAAAGCCGGATCCCGCGGATCCCACCGGCATGTGGAAGGTTCATACGATTTCCGGCAGCGGTTACGGAACTGCGCATGGCATCGGCGTCGGCGATGTCAACGGCGACGGGAAGATGGATATCGTCAATGCCTTCGGCTGGTGGGAGCAGCCAACCGACGGACACGAGCCATGGACATATCATTCGCAGGCGTTCGCACGGTATGGCCGCGGCATCGTTGGCGGCAGCGTGATGGCGGTGTATGACGTGAATGGCGACGGAAAGAATGACGTCGTCACTATTCTCAACGCGCATGGCTGGGGGATGGCCTGGTACGAGCAGAAGAAAGATGCGGCGGGCAATATTTCGTTCGAACAGCATATGGTGATGGATGACTTTTCGACCAACAACGCCGGCGGTGTTGCCTTCAGTGAGCCGCACGGCACAACCGTGGCGGATGTAGATGGCGACGGCATTCCAGACTTCGTGGTGGGCAAACGCTTTTGGGCGCACAAGGACGATTACCTCGATCCCGATCCTTACGGCGCCCCGGTTCTCTACGTTTACAAAACGCGGCGCAGTCCGAAATCGCCGGGCGGAGCGGAATTTGTGCCGGAGCTGATTGACAACTGGTCGGGCGCCGGTTCCGACGTTCTCGCGGTGGACCTGAATAAGGACGGCGCGATGGATATTGTCACAGCAACCAAACTCGGGACCTATATTTTCTGGGGCAAGCCTCACGCGAAGACTCCTGCGGCGGGAACGAAGTAAATGGGGAGAATCCTGATGAATCGAGCATCGAGTCCGATTGCGCTGGCGCTCATGGGGATGGCTGGGCTTCTCCGGGCGGCGGGGCCTCCTTCGGCGGATATAACGAACGGATCGATCAAAGCGAAGATCTGTCTTCCCGATCAGCAGAAAGGCTTTTATCGTTCGACGAGGTTCGACTGGTCGGGTATCATCTGCCAGATGGAGTACAAGGGCAAGGTGATCTATACGCCCTGGTGGT
The DNA here is from genome assembly GCA_036500405.1 of Bryobacteraceae bacterium. Taxonomy (GTDB): domain Bacteria; phylum Acidobacteriota; class Terriglobia; order Bryobacterales; family Bryobacteraceae; genus BOG-234. The sequence continues at coordinate 6,401 of DASYCD010000532.1, read as the reverse complement.
ACAAGCTCGATCTCATGACCTATGATTTCGGCTACGACGACAAGGGAGTGGTATCCGCGCCATTCACGGCGATGGCCGGGCCGGGCGAGGAATTCAATTCAACGGGCGGTCCCCTGAATTTCGCCGACGCTCCGTTCGGTGGCACGTTCATCAAGATCGGCGTTGGGGTATTGCGCAAACCGAAGGAGGGCGAGCCGCCCATTCCGCCTCGGCCGGTAACCGGAACGCCTCCGGGGGGCGGCGGTCGCGGCGTTCCGGGAGGACCGGATCGCTATGATCACTCCCGTGTCTATGAGATTGTGGACGCGGGTAAGTGGACTGTCAAAAAGAGCAAGGACTCCGTTGAATTCACCCAGGTGATCGATGACAAAGCCGACGGCTTCGGCTACGTGTATCACAAGGTGGTTCGTCTGATTCCCGGAAAGCCGGAACTGGTGATCGAGCATCGTCTGCAAAACACCGGAGCAAAGTCAATTGTCGGCACCGTTTATAACCACAACATGTTCACGCCCGATGGCGGCGGTCCCCACAAAGACCTCACGGTCACGTTCCCGTTCAAAGTGACTTCCGCCCGCCCTCCCTCCGCAGGCCTGATCGAGGCCCGCGACAATCAACTCGTCTATCTGAAGACGCTGGCCGATAAGGACCGTGGCACTGCGAATCCCGCCGGGTTCGGAGACACGGCAAGAGACTACGACATTCGCGTCGAGGACAAGCAGAGCGGCATCGGTTACCACGTGATTGGCGACAAGCCGCTCGCGAGTATCACGGTGTGGTCAATCAGGACCGTGCAGGCGGTTGAGCCATATCTTTCCTATGCAATCGATCCGGGCAAGGACTACAGCTGGACGCTTCATTACGATTACTTTGTCAATCCGCCGAAGAAGTAATCCCGAAGTCGGGGGCGAGACCGCGATGCTCTTCGAGTTCACCTCGAATGAGACACCAATCGGGCATGGGGCCGGGCTGACGCCGTTCGATCTCCCCTGTTATACGCCAGAGTCGGCAATGGCGCTCATCCGATGAGAGCCACCCACCTCGTCAATCGTTCCAGTGCGCCATGGGCAGACCTGAAACCGGCGTGTGGAAGTAAGGGATTCGCTTACCTTTCAGGGAACCTATGTACGCCGTACGGAGGTCGGGGCCCCCGAACGTGATACTCGCCATCCAGGGAGCTACCCCGCGGCCAGTTGCAAACAGCACCTCCTGGGTAACTGCTCCCGCGAAAAACTGGTTCTCCAGAGCATCGACCTTCACAGGGTCTCCCTCATCCAGAAGAATGCGCATATCCCCTTCCGGTGTCAGAACAAAAAGCTTATCTGAATAAACCATCGTGCCCCAGAGGTTTCCGAAAGTATCGAACGCGATGCCATCGGGCCACGCCCCCTTCCCCAGGTGAGCCGGACCAAAGACCTCGCGCTCCGCGACGTTGGCCCGCTCATCGATCCGGAGCCGCGTGATACAGCCACCGGTAGTCTCCACCACGTATAGCCATTGCTCCGCGGCGTCGAACCGCACTTCATTGGTGAAGCCAAATCCCTCAGCGACGATCCGAAAAATGCCGTTCTCGTACATCGCGATATAACCGTCTTTGAGATCCGTGCGCAGGGCGTGCATCCAGTTTTTGACGCGCGTGGACACTGTCACCCACAACCGGTTCTTCGAATCCCGCAGAACGAAATTGACTTTTCCGATTTCACGCCCGTCCAGACGATCCGCCAGCACTGTGGATTCACCGGAACGCGTCATTCTCTCAAGGCGGTCTGTGCCGAAATTAGCGATCAGGAAATCACCGTCGGCGGCGAACGCAAGACCATTGGGCAGAGTGCCTGCGAGATACCGGTCGGCCTCGCTGTCCGTGTTCTCGAAAAAGCCCGACTGCCTTTGTGTCACGAGTTGCTGGCTCTCGTCGGTTCCGATCCGAATCACTCCCCCCCGCGCGTCGGCGGCCCAGAGGGTTCCATCGCGCTCAGCAAGAATACATTCAGGCCGCTGCAATTCGCGACCGATGTACCTCAGGTCCGCGCGGTCGATACCAAAGTCGACGATCGGATTAGACGTCTTCATTTTCAGATCTTTTCTTTCCTGCGGTGAAACGTGGAAAACGTGAGTTCAGATTAAAGCGCTGATCAGCGCGGCGATCTGGGTTACGTGGCTCGCCATTTGCGTGCTCAGCCTTGTCGGGAAACGTCCTGTCGGGGCGGAGACACCGATAGAGGCAACGACTGAGCCCTTTTTGTCCCGAATCGGCGCCGCGACGCACCGAACACCCTCCATAAACTCTGAGTCGTCCGTCGCGTAGCCGCGCGCGCGAATCTCGGCGCAGGCTCTCGTAAGATCTGCTATCGTTCTCAACGTGTTTTTCGTATGACCCGCCAACGGCTTGCTGCCGAATAGACGGCGTAAATCCTTTTCGTCGAAGTCGGCCAGGAGCGCCTTGCCGTGAGAAGTGCAGTACAGCGGCACAGCCTCGCCGGTTTGTCCCGAGATCGCAATCACCTGATTGGTGGCGGCATGATCGATGAACAGTGCTTTTCGCCCCTCCCGAACAGCGAGATGAGCAGTCTCGCCGGTAGTAGCCGCCAGGGTCACCAGATGCTTGTGCGAAATCGTCGCAAGCATTGCGCTCCAGTCGTATTGACGCGAGAGCCGCCAAAGGGACGAGCCAAGAACGTAGTCTTTGCCGTCGGCCGGATTGGAAAGAAATCCACGGCGCTTCAGGGTATTCGCCAGCCGGAACGCGCTGCTTCGATCGATTCCGAGAACGTCTGCGAGTTGACGCAATGTTACCGCGCGTGAGGAGCGGCCGACCGTTTCGAGAATGATTAAGCCACGATCCAGGCTCTGAATAGGAGGGTTTCCATTGTCCGTTCCTGGCCCCTTTGCAAGCAATTTCGGCATTCGGTTCAATAGCGTCTCTGCATATTATCCAACAGATGCATAGTCGGTGACGTGGTCCTGGTTAGCCCGCAAGTCAGGCGGCCTTCTGAAGAGTGGGCTTTTCAAAACAGTCCCCCCAACAGACCGCCAATAATCCCCGCTGCGGTTCCGGAATATGATAGCTTTGTTGCGAGCCAGGCGCACCGCCGGTTTCATAATGCGCAACAACGGTATCGCTGCCGCGTACACAATGTGAAAGGGAGTGGCTGATGTTCAGAAGAATGGTTGTTTCGGTCCTCGCCGGGATCTCTTTACTTCTATCGGTAATCTTCGCGGCGCCCCGCGATTTTATCCCTGACTTCACATTTCAGGGCTCGTCCCTGACAGGCTGGCACTCCCTGGGGCAGGCAGACTGGACTGCGGTAAACGGTGAGATTGTCGGCGTTCCCAGGTCAGCCGACGGCGGATGGCTGGTTTGGGATAAAAGCTATCAGGATCTGGAACTCTACACCGAGTTCCGCTGCGCCGGATCCTGCACCGCGGGCATTTTGTTACGGGCGGAAAAAACGTCCGATGGCGGGCTTAAAGGTATCTACGTGCAGCCTGGCGAGTCCACCGCCTTTGAGATCACCCTAAGTGCCCAGGGAAAGGAAGTAAAACGAGAGGCTCTGCCAAGGGCCACCGCACAATACACCCGAATCGCAGCCGGACCGTGGGCAAACGGAGCGGCTCAGGTTCCCGGCTTCGCCCGGCCCGCCGCCACCGTTGCCGAGCAACAAGAGGAAGCAGCGAAGGCTGCGGCCGCACCCGCGCCACGCCCGGCGGGGACCACCGCCGGCAGAGGTGGCCGAGCCGGCGGCCGGGGCGGCGTTCCTCCTGCCGGAGGAGGTCTGCAGGCAGGCGATTGGAACACGCTCGATGCAATCGTCGATACCGACATGATTACTGTGGCGCTGAACAAGCGCCGGGGAGGTAGTTCCGCAACCAACGACCGAATGATGGGATACGGACCCATTGCACTTTATGTAGCGGGCTCATCGGAGGTCAGATTCAGGGATTTTTCGGTCAAGGATCTCAATCGGAAGACGGAGCCGGCCGCAAAGGTGTCCGAACATTTCCGGCTGCAGGCACTCAGCGATTTCTTTTACTCCTGGGGGGCTGGCGTGGGGGACATCAATCACGACGGTATTCCCGACGTGGTCGCCGGGCCGTTCTACTTTACGGGACCGGATTACACCGAGCGTCACGAATTCACGGCCGCGCGGACCTACAGCCCTGGCGCCAGCTTTCCCGAAGGCATGACTTATTTCGTTCACGACTACACCGGTGACGGGTGGGCGGACATCATCTGCGTGGATTCGAGACCGATCTTCCTTTATGTGAATCCGAAAGGTGAATCGCGCCGCTGGGATCGCTACAACATTGTTCCGAGCGCCAATTCGGAACTCGAAGTCTTCCGCGATATCGATGGCGATGGAAAGCCGGAGATTCTGTTCATGGGCGCGAACGCAACCGTGGCGTATGCCAAACCCGATCCGGCAAATCCCACGGCGCCGTGGCAAGTGGTCACCGTCTCCGATCCTGGACTGGGTGCGGCGCACGGTATGGGGGTAGGCGACATAAACGGCGACGGGCGGATGGACATCGTCAACAATCGCGGCTGGTGGGAAGGCCCCCCGTCCGGCGACACCAATGGACACTGGAAATTTCACGCAGCGCCCTTCGGGAACGGGGGCGCCGAGATGGGCGTGTACGACGTCAACGGCGACGGATTGCCTGACATTGTTACGGGAATCATGGCTCACGGGTGGGGGCTCGCATGGTTCGAACAACAGCGTTCCGCGCAGGGTGAGAACACATTTGTCCGGCACGACATCATGGGCGACTTCAGCACAGCCGCAAAAAACGCGGGCGGTGTTACGTTCTCAGAGCCTCATGGGATGGCGTTCGGGGACATGGACGGCGATGGTATTCCGGACATGGTTGTTGGCAAGCGGCTCTTCTCGCATCTGGACAGTCATCTCGACCCGGATCCCCAGGGCCCCGCGGTTCTCTACTGGTACCGGACTGTTCGGGATGTAAAGGCCGAAGGCGGTGCGAAGTTTGTTCCGGAACTGATACACAATCGTTCGGGCGTGGGCTCTCAGTTCGTCGTCACGGACCTCAACGGCGACGGTGCGCCGGAGGTCGTCACGTCCGGACCGAAGGGTACCTTCGTTTTCTGGAATCTGATGAAGCCGAAAGCCCATACGTCACGCAGGCAGTGAGAAGCTGCGGCGGCGATTCCATAGCAGATGTATCCTTCCGCTTTTCAATCACGCGGATTTCTGAAAATACTCGGGCGACCAAACCTATTCAACGCATGTAACCGGAAAGATCCAACTGCGGTGGAACCAGAGGCGAATCGCGTCCTCGTGCAACCACCGCCAGATCGCGCTGCCGGAGATGGTCGCCACCAGGCCCGATTGACATACGGGGCGAGTAATATCGGAAGTACTCCAGCGCGATAGCGGAATGCCGCGTTTGGCCGGCAGTTCACATGCGAGAACTTTGATCTGAACGACAAGTTCCGGGGGGGGAAAGTCCGGGGACGCCCCGGACAAGCATGCCCCTCCAAACCTGCGAGGCAATCCGCAAAAAGCGTTTCCGCCAGAGCGAGACGACTTCACGACGCGTATTGAGACAAACGGCGATTTGATCGTTGGGCATGCCCTGAGCAGCGCAAAGTATCATTCTGGCTCTCTGGACCTGAAAATACGGCAACGAATATTTCGCTCCACGGCGCCGCAGTTCGATTTCTTCGGCGCGCCGGCTAAGTCCGGGAAACCCACATCATCGAAGAATCTGTAGTTATTCAGACTCGTTTGCGGGCGAAAAAACAGATTAATGGAAAAATGCGCTTGACTTCAACCGGGTTCGTTCATAGAATGCTTCTGTGAACAATACGCTACACGCTGTGCGTATTACGCAACACACAGTGTAGAGAGCATTGCCTGAGCAGAGGACATTGAATACTGCAATGGATTCACCTGCTCGCGAGTCAATCCGCAGGAGACGGGTCTCCTGTGAACAAAGTTTCTGAGCCTTTTCCGTAACGGAACGGGCGGAGTACTGTGCATCGATCCAGGGGGGATCTGTTATGAGTTGGAAACGCTTTGCATTCTTTTTGACTACTTTTGCCGTCGCGTCCGGCTGCATCTTTGCCCAGACGACCGGGGCCACCTTGCAGGGGACTTTGAATGACCCGTCCGACCTGGCCGTGCCGAACCAGACAGTGAATTTGCAGAACGTCGCGACCAACGCTGTCCGAACCGCGAAGACAACGGCGGAAGGCCTCTTCCGATTTAACGCTCTTGAACCCGGCGTTTACGGTCTGACCATTCCCGCCGCTGCGGGTTTCCAGCAATATGTTGTCAATCAAATCAGCCTCAACGTCAGCGAAACCAGGGATCTTGGGCGCATTCGGCTGAGTCTGGGCTCTGTCACGGACTCAGTGAGCGTCACGGCGGCGACGACGCCCG
>DASYCD010000531.1:0-7672 GCA_036500405.1 Bryobacteraceae bacterium | reverse complement strand
ACCGGGTGCAAAGTGCGTGACGGTTTGAAAGACATCCGGCAGAAACTGCTCGCCACATTTCAGGCGGAGCATCGCGACCACCTGGAACAGATACGTTCGCTCGTGGCCCGGATCGTCAATGGCGGTCTGCCGCCGGCCCGTCCGGATCTGGAAGAGATCTTTCGCCGGGCTCACAGTCTGAAGGGGGCGGCGCGCGCCGTGGATCTGCGTGCGATTGAGGAACTGGCCCACCGGCTGGAAACTTTGTTTTCGCGCGTGCTCTCAGGCGCGTGCCCGCTGGATAGAGAAGTCGAGAAAGTGGTGCTGCAGGTTCTCGACGCCACAGAAGACTGCACGACGAACCAGCGGACGGAGCCTTTCGGAGCCGCTTTGCGAGCCATCGACGGCGTGCTCGGCGTGGAGACCGAATCGCAACCGGAACCGGCGCGGGAGGCGTCCGAGAACCCTCCGGTTCCTGCATTTCAGCCGCTTGAAACGGTGAGGATTACGGCCGGGAATTTCGACAGTCTGTTTCGCAGCGCGGGCAGCCTGGTGGCTGAAACTCAGTATCACGATGAGACAGGAAAAGAGTTGAGTCAGTTCGTGACTGATCTTGGCTTGATGGAGAGAGAGGGCGCACAGGCCCGCCGGTTCACGGAAGTACTGCGCGGTTCAGATGCGCGTCACGCTGGTCAGCTGACCTCTCTGCTGGGGTCGATTGAACAGAGGGCGCGTTCCCTTTCGCGAAAGGCCCGGCTTATGCGCCGTACGCACCACCGCCGGACGTGGCGGGTGCGTCAGTTGGGAAAGCAACTCCAGCAGGACGTTCGCCGCGCACGGATGATGCCCGCCGAGAGTCTGCTCGATGGCTATCGAAAAATGATGCGGGACCTGGCGCGCGATGAGGGCAGGGAAATCGAGTTTCAGGCCACCAGCACGGGCGTCCACGCAGACCGCCGCGTGCTTGACGCTTTGCGGGACCCCATCATGCACATGCTGCGCAATGCGGTGAGCCATGGAATTGAACCTGCCTTGGAACGGACTGCGAAGGGGAAACGGGCGGCGGGGCTGGTAACTCTGGTAATCGGCACTGAAGGACAACGGCTGACTGTCGCAGTGGAGGACGATGGGCGCGGCGTGGACTTCGCGCGAGTCGCCGAAGTGGCAATCGAAGCGGGCATTCTGACTGGGACGGCGGCTGCTGATTCACCTCAGGACCTGACTCGCATTCTCTTTCGGCCGGGATTTTCCACGTCGCGCGCAGTAACCACTCTCTCCGGCCGGGGGATGGGATTGTCGGTTGTGTATGAGGCAGTGCGGCGCCTGCAGGGCGACATTGATGCGCGCCCCGGCGCCGGCGGAGGAACCAGGTTGTTTCTCTCGGTTCCTTTGTCGATTGCGAGCCAACGGCTGATTGTGGTGAATTCGGGGTCCCGGATGTTCGCGATTCCGCTCCACGGCATCGAGCGCGTACTGCGCATCAAAAGATCGAGCGTGGAAACCTCGGAGGGAAGACCGGTGATCGTCATGAACGGCCAACCCGCGCCGCTGACGAATATCTACGCGCTGCTGGGCCTGCCGTATTCGTCCAGCCAGACTTCCTCCGGGATGCCGCAGGTTGTGATCGTCCGGTCGGGAGGGCGGCGGATTGCTTTGGCGGTGGACGCCCTCGTCCGTGAAGTGGATCTGGTGATCCAGGATCTGGCGGAAGCCGCAAGCTGCGGCGGCAGGATTTCATCGGGAGTGGTCCTGGATGATGGCAGCATCGCTTTTGTGGTGAACCCCATGGAACTCATGGAAAGCGCTCTCCATCCGGGATCAGTGCCTGAGGCGCGCCAGGAATCCGAATCGCTCGGCAAGTCTCCCGATCCGGCCGCGACAAACAGGTCTTCTTACATCCTTGTGGTCGATGACTCCATGACAACCAGAGCGCTCGAAAAAAGCATTCTGGAAGCTCATGGCTTTCAGGTTCGGGTGGCCGTGGACGGCGTCGACGCCCTGAACCGCCTGCGCGAGGAACGTGCGGATCTGGTCATCGCTGACGTTGAAATGCCGCGGCTGAATGGATTCGGCCTGATCGCCGCAATGAAAAAGGACGCTGAACTCGGAAAGATTCCGGTCATCATCGTCAGCTCGGTGGAACGCCGCGAAGATCAGGAGCGCGGCCTTGCCCTGGGCGCCGACGCCTATATCGTCAAACAAAGATTCGACCAGGAGCAATTGCTATCCGTGATCAGGCAAATTCTTTAAATGCCACCTATGAAAAAGATTCGAGTACTCGTCGTCGAGGATTCTCCGGTGTTCCGGCAATATCTGGAGCATATTATTGCCCACGACCCGCGGTTGGAACTTGTGGGAACGGTAGAGACAGGGGAGGCAGCGCTGCAGATTCTGGAGCAGGTTGCTCCGGACGTCATATCTATGGATATCCGCCTGCCCGGCATGAACGGATTTGAAGCCACGCAGAAGATCATGCGGCAGCGCCCAACGCCGGTAGTGGTGATCTCCGCAAGTCTGGAAAATGCCGATCTGCGCATCACGATGAACGCCCTGCAGGCGGGTGCGCTGACCGTTCTGGAGAAACCCGCCGGCGTCGCGTCGAACGGGTATGAGGCTCTGGCGGAGCGCCTTTGCACTCAGCTCGCGATCATGAGTCAGGTCAAAGTAGTGGGCCGGCGGATCGAAACGCCTGTGGCGCCCCGGTTTGACAATCGGTTTGACGATCGTCCGACCGTAAACGCCAGCGGACGGCGGCTGCTGCTGGGCGTTGCGAGTTCGACAGGCGGCCCTGGAGCCCTGGTCCGGTTGCTGGGCGGGTTAGGAAGTGAGTTCCCGTCGCCGATTCTTCTGGTTCAGCATATCGCCGGCGGTTTTCTGGAAGGTTTCGCCTCATGGCTGGGTGAGGTATGCCCGTTCCCGGTAGAGATCGTCAGAAACCGTTCGGTGCTCGCGCCCGGAAAGATCTATCTGGCGGCGCAGGATCATCACCTGTACGCCGAAAGGGGCTTCGTTCGCGCCGGCCGCGCGGAGCCGGTCTGTGCGCAACGGCCGTCGGGCACCGTGCTCTTTGAGTCCATCGCCGCCGTATACGGAAGCGAGGCGATCGGCGTGGTGCTTACCGGAATGGGAGACGACGGAGCGAGCGGACTGTTGAGCGTTCGGCGGCGCGGCGGACACACGATCGCGGAGGACGAATCCACCGCCGTTGTATATGGAATGCCGGCGGAAGCAGTGCGGCTCGGCGCCGTGTCGGAGTCATTGCCGTTGCCGTCGATCGCGCCCAGAATCCTTGAGTTGACCGGAATCCGGAGAAAGGCGGCCTGATGACAACACCGGTCAGGATTCTGCTGGTCGAAGATTCAGCAACCCAGGCGCTGAAGCTTCGTTATCTGCTGGAGGGCGAGGGATGGGAAGTGGAGCGGGTGGCTGCGGCCGAGTCCGCGCTCGATCAATTGAGCCACCGCCTTCCGGCTGCCATGATCGTGGATTATCACCTGCCTGGAATGCAGGGGGATGAACTCTGCCGGCGGGTTCGCATGAACGTCCGGACCCGGAGTATTCCCATCCTGATGCTGACGGCCGAGCAAACGCAGGGCCGCGAGCAGGCGGGCCTTGACAGCGGCGCCGATGACTACGTCTCGAAAACTGTCCCTTCGGAAATTCTGCTCCTGCGCGTTCGCGCGTTACTTCGCCAGGGCGCTCAGCGCGTGGGGCTGTCCGCTGCTCAGGACGGGCCTTTCCGGCGTGCCCGTCTTCTCGCGATCGACGATAGCCCCACCTATCTTGAGTACCTTGCCAACGCCCTCGATGGCGAAGGCTATGAAGTGGCCCGGTCCGCGACGGGTGAAGAAGGGATCGAGCGGATCATGCAGGAGACGTTCGACTGCGTCATGGTTGATCTTGTCATGCCCCGGATGGATGGTATTGAAGTCTGCCGCCGAATCACGGAGATCAACCACCGTAAGGCGGAGCGGCTACCTGCCGCCGTGGTCATGCTGACCTCGAGCGAATCCGAAGAAGACATGGCCCGGGGTCTGGAGGCGGGCGCTGACGATTTTGTCGGGAAGTCCAATGACGTCGTCGTGCTGAGGGCGAGAATTCGGGCTCTCCTTCGCCGCAAGTTTTTTCAGGAAGACAACCAACGAATTATTGAGGAGCTGAAGAACAAAGAAATCGAGATGGCTCGCGCCCGGGCCGAAAAGGAAGCTGAGCTTCACCGGGAATTGCAGCAGGCGTACGACGACCTGCGGCAAACGCAGGACGCGGTGATGCAGCAGGAGCGCCTGCGCGCGCTCGGCCAGATGAGCAGTGGCATAGCCCATGACATCAACAACGCAATCTCGCCAATTTCGCTTTACGTCGAAACGCTGCTGGAGAGCGAGCCAAATCTGAGTGCGCGGACCCGCGAATACCTGGAAATCATCCAGCGCGCAATTGAGGATGTCGCGCATACCGCCGGTCGTCTGCGAGAGTTTTACCGGACCCGGGAGGCCGGGCTGTCGCTCGCGCCTGTCGACCTGAACCGGATTGTGCGGCAAGTGGTGGAACTCACTCGCGCCCGCTGGAGCGATATCCCCCAGCAGCGCGGAATTGTGATCGATGTGCGGATGGACTTAGCGTCCGATCTGCAAACCGTTGGGGGAATCGAGAGTGAAATTCGGGAGGCGCTCACGAACCTGATTTTCAACGCGGTAGACGCGATGCCTGACGGCGGAATCCTCACACTCCGGACGTCGTCCGGACAAGGGGCCCCGGGTGCGGCCCGCTCCGCCCAGGTGGAAGTCGGAGACACGGGAGCGGGAATGGACGAAGAAACTCGCCGCCGTTGTCTCGAACCGTTCTTCACCACCAAAGGGGAGCGTGGCACCGGCCTGGGTTTGGCTATGGTCTACGGGGTCGTCCGGCGCCACAGCGCGGAGATCGAAATCGAGAGCGTGTTGGGCCTTGGCACTACCGTGCGGCTCCGGTTTGCGGCCGCCGCCAATGCTGAAGCAGTCGTATTCACTCCCAATCGCCAGCCTTCGGCGCACTTGCGCGTGATGGTCGTGGACGATGACCCGCTGCTGGTGAAAACGTTTCGCGACATTCTTGAGCGGGACGGCCACACCGTAATAACGGCGGGCGGCGGACAGGAAGCGGTGGACATATTACAGGCCATGGGGCCGGCGGATGAACCGTTCGCCGCCGTCATTACAGACCTCGGGATGCCTCACGTCGACGGCCGCAGGGTCGCCAGTGTGGTGAAAATGTTTTCGCCGGACACCCATGTAATTCTGTTGACGGGTTGGGGACAAAAATTAATAGACGACGATGAGGTTCCGCCGAATGTCGATCACATCCTCAGCAAGCCCCCGAAACTTTCGGATTTTCGATCCACTCTTGCCCAATGTTCCCAGCCCGCAAATCCCCATCGGCAGATGTAAGTCGCTGATGGCGATTCGACTCTCAGGGAGTCGGAAGGCGGCGGCTCACCAGCCGGCCGCTTTCAAACAGCGCGGGGCGCAGCTTGTGATGGGCGGCGAGGGCCTTCAGATCGGCGGGATCGAGCCAGACGGATTCGTCGAGCGTGAAGAAGTACATGACCGATGATCCATTCGGGTTGTGCGACAGCCCGAGCAGGTGACCGATCTCATGTACGGCAATCACGAACATTTGTGACTCCGTCAGCTTCGATGCGGGATTGAACGCCACCCAGCCTTCGAAATCCGCGCGATCCGGATACTGTGAGCGGGCCGCGACGCCGGGTGTATTGAACAGGCTTTTCGCTCCATCCACGAGCTCGACCGCGCAATCGCCGGAACTGACCTCATGCCAGCTCATATCGAGCACGCCGGCCCAGAAATCCATGGCGCGAAGGAAGGCGCGATCCAGGATCGGATTGGCGCTGGAAACGCGTACGCCGAGATCCACGTGGTCGTGGCTCAGCAGCTTGTCATGCCGGCCGCACGGGGCATACTTGCCGGTCCAGTTCGATGGCGTAGCGAGCGCCGCGCTCGCGCTGACCGCGAAAAGCGCCAGCAGCCCCAGGCACGATTTCCTCATGTGACTGAAAGAACAATTGTGAGGGTTGGAACGGAGTCCGGTCAATTGGGGAAACACCCTGGAACTCTTGTGAACATTCTGCTGGAGTCCCCATTGGATATCCTGAAATGCATCCTAGGCCATGACTGAGTCCCACGCCAACACGCTGACGCCATCCGCGGTCCCTCCATCGCCGCGCGTGCCGGCCCTGCTGTTCGGCGTCACGATTCTGCTGAGCGCGTTCCTGCTGTTTCAGGTGCAACCACTCATCGCCAAGCTGATCCTGCCGTGGTTTGGCGGCTCGGCGGCGGTGTGGACGAGTTGCATGCTGTTCTTCCAGATTGCTCTGCTCGGCGGGTACGCGTGGGCGCACTGGCTGAGTGAGCGCCCTACCAACCAGCAGGTTATGTTTCATGGCGGGCTGCTTCTGGTCAGTTTGGCGGTGCTCCCGATCATTCCCTCGGTACGCTGGAAGCCGGCGGGCGGGGAAGACCCGCTGCTCGGCATCCTGGGTCTGCTGACGGTCACCGTGGGGCTGCCTTATTTCCTGCTCTCCGCCACCAGTCCGCTCTTGCAGTCCTGGTATTCGCGCGCGAATGGCGGCGCTATGCCGTACCGGTTCTTCGCGCTCTCGAATCTGGGCTCGATGGCCGGTCTTCTCACCTATCCGCTCCTCGTGGAACCCTACGTCACCAACGGTCATCAGGCGTGGATGTGGTCGATCGGGTTCGTCCTCTTTATGGCGTGTTTTCTGCTGGTCGCATTTCTGGCGCGAAATGCGCATGCGGCTGCTCCCGCTGTGGATGAAAGCGCGGATACGGCGCCTGCCCCCACCCGAGCGGACAAGCTTCTCTGGATCGCGCTCGCTGCCTGCGCGTCGGCGCTGCTGCTGGCTGTCACGAACCATCTGACTCAGAATGTCGCCGCGATTCCATTCCTCTGGGTGCTACCGCTCAGCCTCTACCTTCTGAGCTTCATCCTTTGCTTCGACAGCGACCGCTGGTATCGTCGCCGCTTATTCGTCCCGCTGGCCGTCGTGGAACTTTTATCCACGGCTCACGCGATATCGAATCAGGGGAATTTCGATAACCTCGTCGTCGCGGTCTCGATTTTCAGCGCCGCGCTGTTCGTTTTCTTCATGGTGTGTCACGGCGAACTGGCGAAACGGCGCCCGTCGTCGCGTTATCTGACCTCCTTCTATCTGATGGTCTCGGTGGGCGGCGCCATCGGCGGCCTGCTGGTCGGCTTTATTTTCCCGTATGTGCTGCCGGCGCTCATTGATCTGCCGATCGTTCTCACCCTCACGGGATTTTTGTTCGCCTGGCTGCTGTGTCGGAGTTACTCGTCCGAAAGCCTCGACGGACTGGACGGCGCGAACTTCCTCAATGCGTCCGCCGATAAATATGCAGTCGGAATAATCCTGACGGCCGCCTTCGGGTTTATCGCAGCCCGCATCCTCGGCGCGAAATTCGCCGATTGGCCGGCGTTTCTGGAGGCGCCATACGATGGCCCTGTCCTGATCACGATTGGCGTATTCTTTATCCTCTTTATCCTCTGGCGCAGTCGCGGCGATGTGGAGGCTTCGGATGAGAAACGCGACCGTATCGTGATCGCGCTGCTTCTCGGAGCCCTGGCGCTGTTCACCGGAGGCCGGTTGCTGATGGCGCGGTTC
>DASYCD010000530.1:0-15936 GCA_036500405.1 Bryobacteraceae bacterium | reverse complement strand
CGCCGGATGAGCAGCACAGGCTGCTGGACGGCCTCAGGGCGCGCCGGACGCCTCACCTGCCCACTCTGATACCCGTGTTGCTTCTGACGGGCATGAGAGCGGGCGAGGCGCTGTCTCTCACGTGGGGCCAGGTCGATTTGATCGATCGGACGCTGACCGTGGGCCGGGCGAAAACGTCAAACGGCACAGGGCGACTCATCCCGATCAATGATGAGCTTGCCGGTATTTTGTCGGCTCACCGCGCATGGTTCGTGGAGCATTTCAAAGAGCCGAACGCGGGACAACACCTCTTCCCATGGGGCAAGCCTGTGCCATCCGACCCGGCGCGCCACGCGACAGACATAACGTGGGGCTGGGATGAGCTTCGGAAGGATACCGGTGTCCGCTGCCGTCTCCATGACTTGCGGCACACGTTCGCTACACGCCTCGCTGAAAACGGCGCGTCAGAATCCACGATGCTGGCATTGATGGGTCACATGAGCCGCGCAATGCTGGAACGCTACTCTCATATCCGAATAGCAGCGAAGCGGGAAGCGATAGCGGGCGTTACCTTGCGGCAACCGGACAAGCAGAAGAAGGACGAGAATTCAGAGGTAGTCCCTGTGAAAGTCCCTGTAGTGACACAGATCGCCACGATTCAATGAATTGTAAGTGATTGAAAGCAGTGGTGAACGCGGTAGGAATCGAACCTACAACCTACTGATTAAGAGTCAGTTGCTCTGCCAATTGAGCTACGCGTCCACAAAATGCCATTTTAGCATCACGACACTTCCCACGCGACGGAATTTATGCCGCCGGAGTTTGTGATACGCTGGCACGCCATGAGGGAACCGGCGTGCCTGTCCTGTTACATTCACGGAGCGGTCGCGTGCGAGGCCCGGGGACTTTCACTGAGCGCTGCACGGTCACGGATTTCCCGGTGAACGTCTTCATCGACCGAATCTACTGCAACGGTGTGGCGGCCATCGCAGGGCCGGTGAGCGGATTGCCGGGCAACGTTTATCAAATCACGGTTTACGTCCCGGACCCCGCCGTGGTTTTCGCAGGCAGGAACCCGGCCTTCGCGTATCCCCACCGAGTCCTGTGACCCTGCAGGTCAACGGCGTGAGCAGCCCGGACGGAATCATGATTTCGATCGCATAGTAGGGCCGGGTCCGGTGGCTAACGCGGTGCGTCCACGAACGTACAGGCTATGTGCCGGCAACCAGTAACTATTTTCGCCGCGCGCAGTTTGGGGTATCGTGGGGACAATCAATCCGGGCCTCGGCGATCTGCGTTTTGGACTTCGCCAGCTTCGCCTGAATCCAACCTTTACAGCTGTAGCGGTGGTCTCGCTCGCACTCGGAATCGGCGCCAATACCGCCATCTTCCAGCTCATTGATGCGATCCGGCTCAGCACAATACCGGTCAAGGATCCGGAATCGCTCGCCTATGTCGATTTCGTGAAGAATTCCTTTCGTTCGGGTTGGTGGTCCACGCGAAGCGCGAATTTCACCTCGAAGCAGTGGGACAGCCTCCAGCGGCATCAGCAGGCGTTTTCGGAGATGGTCGCATGGAGCGCGAAACCGTTCAATCTGGTTCAGGAGGGCCGGGCGCGCTACGCGGAAGGTCTTTTCGTCAGCGGCGACTTCTTCAAGGTTCTCGGAGTTCCCCCAGCTGTCGGCCGAGTATTTAACGCACAGGACGATCAGCCGGGCTGCGGCTCGTCCGGAGCGGTGCTTGGGTATGCATTCTGGAAGGGCGAATTCGGCGGCGATCCGAACATTGCCGGCAAGACGATCCGGCTCGATGGCCAGGTCTTTCCCATCATCGGCGTCGCCGCGCCAGGGTTTTTCGGCGTGGAGATTGGGCACCGGTTCGATGCGGCGGTTCCTCTTTGCTCCGATCCGCTTTTTTTTGAGCCGGGAAAAGACGGTCAGGGCCGGATACCGAACGCGACCGCGTGGTGGCTTTCGATCATGGGGCGGCTGAAGCCTGGCTCGACTATTTCACAGGCCGATGCGCAACTGAAAACGATCTCTCCGCAGGTGATGACGGATTCGCTGCCTGCCTCCTACCGGGCCGATAATGCAAAAAAGTATCAGGCGAACAAGCTGATTGTGACATCAGGCGCGACGGGCGTATCACAGCTTCGCAGGCAATATGAAGACCCGCTCTGGATTCTGCTCGCGACGACAGGTCTGGTGCTGCTGATCGCCTGCGCCAATCTGGCGAACCTGCTACTCGCGCGCGCCAGTGTGCGGGAGCGCGAAATCGCGGTTCGGCAGGCGCTCGGGGCTTCGCGTGGCCGCCTCGTCCTGCAGTTGCTTTCGGAAAGCCTGCTGCTCGCGCTGTTCGGTTCGGCTTTGGGGGTGGCGCTCGCCGCGATTCTGAGCCGCGGACTCATTGCATTCCTGACGACACAGGACAATCACATGTTTGTCGGGATCGGGATTGATTGGCGTTTGTTGGGATTCACGATTGGGATCGCGGTTCTGACCTGCATTCTGTTCGGCCTCGCGCCGGCACTGCGCGCCACGCAGGTGACGCCCGCGGCCGTAATGCGCGCGGCAGGACGTGGTTTGACTGCAGGCCGCGAGAAGTTCAGCCTGCGGCGTGCGCTGGTCGTGGCACAGGTGGCGATGTCGCTGGTGCTACTGGCCGGCGCGCTGTTGTTTGTCCGCAGTCTCCAAAAGCTGCTGTCCGTAGATGCCGGCTTTCGTCCGGAAGGAATTGTGGCAGTCGACGTGGACTTCCGCTCGGCGCACTATCCGAAGGACCGCATCCTCGAGATCCGGCGGCAGATGGGAGAGAATCTGCGACTGGGGACCGGCGCAAGCTCTGTCGCCGAGATCAGTATGACGCCGGTGAGCGGCTCAAGCTGGGATCAGAATGTCTGGGCCGATGGCACGAGCGGACCGCGCGTTGACCTTTTGTTCAACTCCTCCGGCCCTGGCTATTTCCAGACTATGATGACGCCCCTGGTTGGCGGGCGCGATTTCGATGAACACGACACTCTGAATGCGCCGAAGGTGGCAATCGTCAACGAGGCGTTCGCGAAGAAAATATTCAACGGCGCGAACCCCATCGGCCGATCGTTCCGCCGCGAAGAATCGGCCGACAAGCCGGACTCTGTATTTCGGGTGGTCGGGCTGGTGCGGAATACGAAATACCGTGAGCTTCGCGAGGACTTCCAGCCCATCGCGTTCGTTCCCCGGGGGCAGGATGACGATCCGTCCCCCGGAGCGGCCTTTGTGGTGCGTACGAATATGCCGCTGGGGCAGTTCTACCGGAAGGCGGAGCAATCGATCTCTGAAGTTCATTCCGGCCTCAGCGTCAA
The DNA here is from genome assembly GCA_036500405.1 of Bryobacteraceae bacterium. Taxonomy (GTDB): domain Bacteria; phylum Acidobacteriota; class Terriglobia; order Bryobacterales; family Bryobacteraceae; genus BOG-234. The sequence goes on along the minus strand of DASYCD010000530.1, from coordinate 12,617 downwards.
TTTCACCGTGCTGAGCACACAGATCAGGGAGTCTCTGATGCGCGACCGGCTAATGGCGACGCTCGCCGGCGCGTTTGGCTTGCTGGCCGCGACGCTCGCGGTAGTCGGGCTGTATGGCGTCATCGCTTATATGGTGGCGCGGCGGCGGAACGAAATCGGAGTGCGGATTGCGCTGGGCGCGAGCCGCGAGAGCGTGATTGGCCTGGTGCTGCAGGAGGCCATTCTGCTGCTGGGGATTGGATTAGCTGTGGGCCTGGGATTTGCGCTCGGGGCAGGAAAGGCGGCGGCATCGCTCATTTACGGCATGACGCCGCGCGATCCGGTGACGCTGACTGCCGCGGTGGCACTGCTGGCGTTCGTGGCGCTGCTGGCGAGCTATGGACCGGCATGGCGCGCATCGCGGCTGCAGCCGATGGATGCGCTGCGCGACGAATGAGTTACGGTCTCTTCAGGAATTGTGCCGGGCTCAAGGCTTTCGGCGTCATGCGCGCCGCGAGAATGGCGCCCTTGAAATAGTTCACTTTGTTGATGCGGACGCCGAGCGACGTTTGTCCGGCCTTTTGCGGCTCCAGATGAATTTCGGCCGAGCCTTCGAGGACACCATTGACGTAGTTTCGAAACTGATGACCGTCATAGACGGCGGCCGCGTGATACCAGGCGTCGAGTGGGTGAAGTTTTGTGCGATCCAGAAGCACCTGTTGGGAATCGCCGGATTTCGCGAAGGCGTCCAGACACCATTGATTCCCAATCACACGGATCTCGAAGAGCATCCGGTTGTCGGTTCCATCTTCCTGGAGATGGAAGAAACGCTGTTCGGGCGCGCCGCCGGAGGCCGGGCGGAAGATGACTTCCCAGGTCCACGTTTTCGCGCCGGCGAGCGGATGGACGTTGAGGAAAACGGCGTCATCGACGCCGTTGAATTCCAGGGCGTTTCCGCCGGGAGCCGCGATGATCTTCGGATGGCCGAGAACTGTGGCCGGGTGGTTGCCGATTTTCTTCAGATTGTCGATGTGCCAGGTTTCGGCTGCGGCGGCTGCGCACATCGCGAGTATTGCCATCAGGATACGTTTCTTCACCGGACTTTCGCGTCCAGATCGCGGATGTAAGCCAGATTGGTTCGCATGTCTTCTTCGAGCGATCCGGGACGCGAACCGGTCTCGAGATTGGCGTAACCGGTGTAGCCGATGTCATGAATCGCGCGCAGGATGGGCTCAAACTGGATTTTGCCCTGCCCAAGAAACACCGGCTTGTCTTTGAGATGAATCTGGCAGATGCGGTCTTTGCCGAGCCAGCGGATTTCTTTCACGACGTCATAGCCGCCGATGTTGGTGGAGTTCCCGACGTCGTAATAAACCTTGATGCTGTTCGAGAGCGCGCGATCGAGAATTTGCCCGTTCTCTTCGGCCGAATTTTCGTTCTCCAGTCCGAGGATGACACCGGCTTTTTCGGCCTCAGGCGCGAGATCGCGCAGGGCATCGGCGACGTAGTTCCGTTCGGCTTCCGTTTTCAATGCCTGTACTCCGAAGAAAGGCAGCAGCAGAACCTGCGCGCCAAGAGCTTTGGTCAGGCGAATGGAGTCGGAAACCCAACGAATCGCCGGACCGCCGTTCTTCAGGCCATCGGAATGGAGGCGATCCACGCACGTGCCGTCGATCGGGATTTTGTTTTCGACGGCGAGAGTTCGATAGTGCGCGATGATGGCGGGATCGTCCACCGGCATCTTGCCATCCGTAATTTTCCGCCCGAAAGAAAGCTGCACGCCGGCGAACCCCAGCCGTGCGGCAAGCGGAACCGCGTCCGGATTGGCGCCGAGCTTCAGGTTCCAGTCCGTGATGCCGATGCGCAGCGGCGCCGCGGCCGCACGCAGTAGCGGAGCGAGGGAGACCGCCATCCAGGTGCGGCGTGTCATACGGGGGAACATCGACCGACAGCCTATCACGTTTGCCGCGCCGCATGATAGGCTGGTGGTTTCGTAAGCCATGTTCCGGAGCCATCAGCGGAAGACAAAGATTCTGTTTGGCTTATCGGACGCGGTTCTCACGTTTCTTGCGTTCGAAATCGCTTACTGGCTGCGCGAGTCGCTGCCTCTCCAGCACAACTTTTTCCTGCAGCCTGACAGCAAAGCGCTGCTGCTGGTCTACAGTGTCCTCACCTGGGTGGCGGCTGGCTACTGGCTGAACGTCAGCGGCCGCATCGATTCGGCCCGCATCAGCACGATTCTGCGCGAAACGCTGCGCCAGGTTGGCTACAGCGCGCTTGGTCTCACAATCTTCCTGGTTTTCGGTCACGCGCTGGGCGACCAGAATCTGGCCCGCGGATTTCTACTCCTGTTTTTCGGGATCAGCTGGTTTCTGCTGGCGAGTTTTCACATCGCGGCGCGCAATCTGGTCCCGCTGCTCGGCAGTGGCACGCAACGCCACATTGTGATCGTTGGACTTGAGGAACGCGCGCAGCGGCTGGCGGCCGTTCTCGAAACCTATCACGAACAAGGCGTGCGCATCGCCGGATTTCTGGCGCCGCCGGGTGATTTCGACGGCCGTGATTCACTCTCGCCCAACGGCCGCCCGTATCCCGTATTTCCCACCGACGAGCTGCGCCCCATGCTTTCGAGGCGCGTAATCGATGAGATCCACTTCGCGGTGGATTCCGATAAGCTCGCGTCACTGGAAGAAGTTTTTTTGTGGTGCGATGAGGAGGGCGTCTGCAATCGAATCGCAGTCGATTTCTTCCCGCACGTGAACAGCAGCATTGCGCTCGAACGTCTGGGCGGTACGCCGCTGCTCACGTTTTCCGCGGCGCCGGATGACGAAGTGCTGCTGCTGGCGAAGCGGGTAATCGACGTGGCGCTTGCGGTGACGCTCACCATCTGCCTGAGCCCGTTGATTCTGCTCGCCGCGATTCTGATCAGGACCACGTCGCGCGGTCCGCTGATTTTCCGGCAAACACGCTGCGGTCTGAACGGACGCACGTTCACGCTCTATAAATTCCGTTCCATGGTGATGGACGCCGAAGATCGCCTCGATGAAGTGGCGCATCTGAACCAGAAGGAGATTGTCACCAAGATTCCGAACGACCCGCGGCTCACGGCGGTGGGCAAGTGGCTGCGCCGCTTTTCGATCGATGAACTGCCGCAACTCTTCAACGTGCTGCGCGGGGATATGTCGATTGTGGGGCCGCGGCCGGCCATTCCGAGCGAAGTCGAGCAGTATCAGCGGTGGCAGCGGCGGCGGCTACGAATGAGGCCTGGTCTGACAAGCCTGTGGGCCGTGGAAGGCCGCGATCAGGTGGATTTCGAGAAGTGGATGCGGCTCGATATGCAGTACATCGATAACTGGTCGCTGGGACTCGATGCGCGCATCATTCTACGGACGATTCCGCAGGTGCTCTCCGGCCGCGCTTCGTAAAATCAGGCGCAGAGGCGCACAACAAAATTTTCGACGATTGTGCGGTCATCGGGCCGCGCGCTGCGCAGATCGCGGTCGGCCTCAAAAATCAACTTGAGACCTCGCTCCAGCTGCGCCGGAGTGAACTTCGACGCCGTCGACCAGACTTGTTCCGCGCGGGAACCCCACATCGGAACGCCTTGCCGCTGAAAGTGCGACTGCACCTGCGACGCTCCGCGCAGATTGGCCTCCTTGGCCACCATCGCCATCCGGAACTGCCCGGCGAGGAACGTCAGCGCGAGCGGCAGGTACTCGCCTTCGCGCACCAGGGCATCGAGCGCATCGAGCGAACGGGCGCGGTCACGGCGTCCGAGAGCATTGACCAGCGCGAAGATGGTGCTCTGCCGCGCGTCGGGAACCAGCAGCGTGAGAGCTTCCGCCGTCACCGGCTTGCCGTAGAGCCGCAGCTTTTCGAGTTCCACCGCGATGCGCCCCATGTCCGCGGCAAGAGCCTCCACGAGGGCTTCCGCCGCCGCGGGATCGAGCGCGATCTTCATATCGCGCGCCAAACGCTCCAGTTCCGTACGGGCATCTTCCGGAGTGAAGCGCCGGAATTCCACGACCTCAGAAATCGCGCCGTAGAATTTGCGGACGCGTTCGGTCTTTGTTTTATCGTCGCCGTCGAAATCCCAACGGACGGCTTCGAAAATCAGCGTCACGCCCGGAGTGGGATCTTTCGCGTACGCTGCCAGGAGAGCCTCTTCGCCCGCGGCGGCTGCGCGTCCGGCCGACGCGGAAGGCTCGTCATCTGCATCGTCATCTTCTTCGCTCGATGCAGCCGCGGCCCGGCTCACACGCGGCATGGCGGTTTCGGCGGCTTTCGCGAAGATCAGGCGCTCAGACGCAAACAGCGACATAGCGCGCGCGTCATCCACCACGGCCGCGAGCGACGATTCCGCCATGTCCAGCTGCTCGGGCTCGATGGCAAGCGCCGCCACAACCGCATCGCGGCACCGCCGCCGGTTATATCCTTCCTGTCCCAGAAAAAGGATCACCGGTGGAATATCCTTCTTCTTCACTCGCGCCAGAAACTGTGCCGGACTCATGACGTTCTCAGAACTGCTCCAGCATCGCGCTCACCACGCTCTTCGCCACGTCCGTCGAGAGCCGCTGGAACGCGGCTTCGCTTTCATCGAAATACTGACGCGGATCAATGCTGATTTCATAGGGCTGCTGATAGACCAGCCCAGGCTTATCGATCAGAATCTTCCCCGCACGGTCCACCAGTTTGAATTGCAGATAGACAACCACATTGCCCGCCGTAGTACGCTTTGTCGTGTTGTCATAGAGCGGGCTGCCACCCTGCAGCATGTTCGCAATACTCCCGTAGAGCACCACGTCCGCTTTCGACGGATCTGAGACCAGGCGATAGCGAGTACGCGCAATGAGCTCCCTCGAGACCGATGCCGCCAGATAGTTCGAGAGCTTGTACCGAACGGTGACATTTCCCCACGGCGCGACCGCAATCGTGTGGGTATCAGCCGGCAACAGGCTCGCCTTGCCTGCAATGTGATAACCACACCCCGCCAGCAGCAGAGCAGACACTACCGCCACGGTGCGCAAAATGCGCGCAAAAGTCACACAATCTCCCGCGTGATCAGGGCGGCCGTTTCGGCGATCAGCCGCAGATTATCCGCGGCGGCCCACAGCCACACCGCGTTTCCGTCGTTCCGGTCGGGCGTGATGGCGCCCACCGTGACGCCGCTTTGTCCCGCAACGCCCACGTTATCCGGCGGTTCCACATCCGCGCCGCGCACATCGATCCAGTCGCCCATCAACGCCTCTTCGAGCGAATTCACATCCGGCGCTTCCTCGAATTCGATCCACATCGAGAAGCTGTAGCCATGAAACACCGGCGCCTGAGTAACCCGGATGGACGGCATCGGCATTCCCGTCGCGGTGCGCTCGAGCAGCGTCGCCAGGTGGCGATCGATCCGGTCTTCCACCTCATGAAGCTGCACCGCCGATTCTTCGCCCAGCTTCGGCAGCATGTTGAAACCCAGCTGTGCGCCAAAAACTTCCTTCGGGATCGGCTGGAACGAGAGCAGACTGACTACCTGCTTCTGTAATTCGTCAATCCCGCCTTTGCCGCGCTCGCTGGCCGGCTCGTAGATCTGCACAATAGCGCGCGAGATGGCGTACGACCGGTGAATACGCGTCAAAACCAGCGCGATCGCCAGCGCCGCCGGATGCGCCGTTACCTGCGGCCCTTCGCGATCCGGTCGAAAATCCGAGCCTTCCACCTGCGGCGCCCGAACACGCGCGTCCGGATCTTCTTCCGTCACGCCAGTCAGGTCAATCACCACGCCGGCGGGCTCCGCCTGCAGCGCCGCCTTCGAGGATTCATCCGAACCGGCGAGAATCACGACAGCCGCGTTTTCAATGTCGTCCGGATCGAGACGGCTGATAATAGCGGGCTCGTCGCCGATCACCGTGATGCGAGTCGATTCCTCTTCATCACCCGCCAGCAGCCGAAGCTGGTCTCCGAGCGAGGTTTCACCAAATACTTCCCGAATTTCGCGGCCAAGCAACGTTTCGCTGCCCACCAGCGCTATAAAATCAGCCAATCTGAGCCTCCGGATGATCCTGCGGCGCGGGCATCGGAGGTTTGGGTTTTCCACCCCGCCGAATCATTCCGCCCACGCGAATCACAATCCCACTTGATACGTAAATAGACGCCAGCACCAGCAGCATGACGTGCGCCCAGTTCCAGATCGCGTAGATCACCAGGCACATCAGCACCAGGATCAACGGAGAACGCGGACGCAACAAATTCAAATCCTTGAAACTCCAGTAACGCCACGCGCTGACCATCAGGAACGAAAGCAACCCCAGCAGCGCGACCCACACTACAGACCAGGCGGGATCCGTAATCGGCAGGCTGCCGAGCGCGAAGATCACGGCCGCCACCATGCCGGCGCCCGCGGGAATTGGCAGACCGACGAAATACCGCCGGTGCGGAGCGCCAGGATTGCTCGGCATCGGGTTCTTCTGGATGTTGAACCGCGCGAGGCGCGCGGCGCCGCACGCAAGGAATAAAAACGAAAGAAGCTTACCCATCCGCTGCAGATGATCGAGGATGAACGAATTTCCGGCATCGGTCGCGAACATCACGCCCCAGACGTATGCCAGGATCGCGGGAGCGATGCCGAAGCTGATCACGTCCGCAAGCGAATCCAGTTCGCGGCCGAATTCGCTGGTCGTGTTCGTCATACGCGCAATGCGGCCATCGAGGCCGTCGAGCACCACCGCTAATCCGATCGTCTTCGCCGCGATCTCGAAATCCTGCTGCGCAAGAGCAGTCTGCGCAGGGAACAACAGCGCCCCCTGGATCGTGTGCACGATCGAAAGATAGCCGAGAAAAATATTTCCTGCGGTGAAAAGCGTCGGCAGGGCGTACGCCGCCCGCGGGGGCGGTCTTTTGACGAGCCGCCCAGGCGAAATGGTTTCGACCGGAATTTCCCCGGGATTTAGGTTTGACAAAGTGCAGGTTCCTTGAGGCCGGTCGTCACGGCCAGCGGAATCTCGACTTCACCGCCGCGGCGCGCCAGGATGCTAGATCCGGCGCTGACGCGCGCGCCCGTCGAAACTTCGATCGCCCATTCCGGGCCCAGAATCACATCCACGCGGGAGCCGAATTTGATCAGGCCGATGCGTTCACCCGTCTGCACGAGGTCGCCGGGCTTCTTGCTGAAAATGATGCGGCGCGCGATCAGGCCCGCAATCTGCTTGAATACCACCAGCGTGCCATCCTGCGAGCGAATCGTGATGATGGTCTGCTCGTTGTCTGACGATGCGGCTTCCTGGCTCGCCACCAGAAACTTGCCCTTCTGATAGACGTATTCCGTAATCACGCCAGACACGGGCGAACGATTTACATGGACGTCGAAAATATTCAGAAAGATGCTGATGCGGGTACGGCCATCCTCCTTCACTACGGCGACAACTTTACCGTCCGCGGGCGACACAGCCACGGAGCCGACGGGGATCGGACGTTCCGGGTCGCGAAAGAACCAGGCGCAGAACGCGCCCAGAAGAAAGAGCGGGACCGCGAGGGCGGGACCCAATAGCCAGGAAATCAGGACGCCGGCTGCCGTCAATCCCAGCGCATAGTAGATGCCGTCGCGGACCATTATGAATTCCCATTTTATATGGAATGCGCCAGCCGACCGTAAGACTCATTCACCGGCGAAGATTCTTTCGAAAAAGCTGCGTGTCTCGCGGCGGATCCGCTTCATTACCGACTCCACCGTGCCTTGCCGGAGCGCGGGCGGGACCCAGCGATGCACGAGCTCCGTCATCACAGCAACCTGCGCGGGATTCGTCGGAAGCCGCCCTTCGGCGTGCCCGGTTGCGACGCGCAGACCGTGATCGATCGCACGAAACATGGTGGCGGCATCGCTGAGAAAGTTAGCATCCGCCGGGCTGAGGCCGTCTGCCTTCACAATGACTTCGATGCGCTTCGGCGTGTTGAGCGCCTTGTAGAAGCTGCCCGCGTCCTGCAGCCGGAGGTACATGAGGGCGAAGTCGATATCGTAATATCCGCCTGTGCCCGCCTTGAGTGGATTGCGCACGCCCTGCTCTTTTTCCAGACGGCGCCTCATGTGCGCGAGCTCTTCGCGCGATCGCCGCGCCTGGCCATAACGTTTCCAATCGATCCTCTGCAACTCGAAAAGAAATGCGGTGCCCCTCTCGATGTCACCGGCTATCGCGCGCGCTTTCATGTAGGAGAGTCCTTCCCACGCCTGCGCCTTGTGCGCAAAATACTTCCGATACGCCCCCTCGGTCTGGACCAGCGCGCCCTCCCGCCCGTTGGGCCGCAGGCGCGTATCGATCGTGAAAACTACGCCATCGCCCGTATAGGAGCTGATGACGCTGATCATCCGTTCAACGACGGCCGTCCAGAAGAGAGCCTCCGAAGCGTCTTCGTCGGGAATCACGAAATTCAAATCGGCATCCGATGCCAGATCGAATTCGCGCATGCCGAGCCGTCCCAGCGCGATCACCATCATCTGCTTCGCGGGCTTGTACCGCGGATCGGCCGGCGGGGCCGTGGCGAGGGCATCCTCGAGCGCGACGTCATACGCAGCCGCCACAATGGAATCGGCCAGATCGGATGTGCGCTGCAGCGTGCGAAACACGGGGGCCGCATGATAAACGCTGTCCGCCTGAATTCGCATCATCTGCTGGCGAAAATACTCCCGCAGGTTCGCATCGCGCGGGGCCGAAAATCCGGTACGCCCCTGACGCTCGGTGCAGGCCAATTCAATTTCCTGAAGCAGCGCTGGATGGCGCACGAGCTGATCCGCGAAATACTGGCTGTGCTCAAACAGATCGATCACGCATTTCGCGACGTCCTCACTTGAATCGAGCAGCGCCAGCCATTCGGGGTTGGCGACTACCTTCTCCAGGAAAGATTCGAAGCTGTCCTGGCTTCGCACAATACCGGCCGACGCGATCCACTGGCGGAACGACGGCGCCCGCTGCTCCAGAAACCGGCTCAGGTTGACGCTGGGAAATTCGGCGCGCGCGGGTGCGTCTTCATGAAACGCTATGGAAAGCTGCGGCTCGGCATGCTCGTAGAAACCCGGCCCGGGCGGCGAAAGCGTTTCAGGGCGCTGCGAGTGGATCACGCGATCGTACAGATCCTGAACGTTCGTGAAGTGGTGGTCGAGCTCGCGCTGCAGCGTTCCGGCTGTGGGCAGGCCAGGCATGCCGGGCGGCATCTTGCGCGCCAGAAGATCGATGTCTTCCTTATCGAGCGGCAACGTGTGCGTCTGGCGGTCTTCATCGAACTGCAGACGGTGTTCCACGTGGCGCAGAAACTGATACGCGTTGGCGAGACGCGAATACTCGGCGGGAGAAAGCAGATCCTTATCGCGCAGCCGTGAAAGCGCGAGCAGCGTGCCGCCGTGACGAACCCAGGCTTCGCGGCCGCCGTGCAGACGCTGCAGACACTGGACCAGAAATTCGATATCGCGAATACCGCCTTTCGCCAGCTTGACGTCCAGCGCTTCTTCCGCTGGCGGCCTGGCCTGACGGACTCGCGCGTTCTCGATGCGCGTACGGGCGGTTTTGGATTGTTTCTCGTGAATGCGAGCGCGCGTTTCGGAGACGGCTTCGACGGTGCGGAAATCGGTGGTGGTCTGGTAAATCAGAGGCTCCACGAATTCGAGCAGTTCGGCGCCCGGGCGCGGATCGCCGGCCGCCACGCGCGCTTTGATCAGCATCTGCAGCTCCCAGGCGCGCGCGCGACTTGCGTAATACTGCCGCATGCTTTCGAGCGACTGGCTGATCTCACCCAGTCGTCCGTCCGGCCGCAGCCGAAGGTCCACTCGATAGCAAAGACCTTCCGGCGAATACGTGGAGAGCAGCTCGGTCATCCGGCCTGCCGCGATTTTGAAAAATTCGGTGGATGTTAAAGGCTGGTTTCCGTTCGTTTGCCCGCCGCCCGAGTGGACGAACATCAGATCGATATCGGAGCTGTAGTTCAGCTCGCGGCCGCCCAGTTTGCCGAGCGCGATCACTGAAAACTCCAGAGCTTTTCCATTGGCATCGAGGGGGGTTCCCCGTTCTCCAGTGAGCTCGCGCCGCACCGCGCGCCAGGTGACGTTCAGGATGGCGTCCGCCAGATTCGAAAGATCCTCCGCGGTTTCCGAAAGATCGGCGTAGCGCATCACGTCACGCAGCACGATGCGGAGCAACTGCCGCCGCCGGAACGTCGCCAGGTCCACCGGCCGCGGAGCCGCGCCACCCAGCGCACGCTCCAGCGCGTCCTCATAATCCTCCGCGAGAAAGCCGCGATGCAGGTCATGCGCGCCCGCGATTTCCATCAACCATTCCGGATGATTGACGATGGATTCCGAAAGAAACCGGCTCCACGAGAAAACATGCATCGCACAGCGCAGCGCCGCGACACTGCCGGTGATTGCGTGGGCCGCATCCGGGGCTTCGGTAATCAGGCGCTTGAGATAGTGAACGGCGTCATCGCGATTCGGCAGCGAGTGCAGCAGCGCCTCCACCACGCGGAACACGCCGGGCGGAAGCCGTTCGAGGGCGGCGAGCGCGGAGGTCGCACGTTGCGCGTCGCGAAATTCAACCTCTTCGAGAAGATTGGAGGCGGAGGGGTCCGGCACGTGATCCGATTATCCGACTTCCGATTCGAGAATAATTTCGTCACCGGCCTGAATCAGCCCCGGCCGGATGATCCGGGCGTAGAACCCGCTGTGACCCCAGCGTGGCGACATCACATCCTTCGCCTTACACTGGGCGTCGAAGATTTCGGCCTTGATCTCAGATCCGTAGACATCCAGATTCAGGCACGGCGTGCGCAGCTTCGTGAGTTCAATCAGAGCGTCCTGTCCCACGCGATACCGCTGACCCGTTCGCCAGCGATGCGGATCGAGTCCGGAAACCGTCAGGTTCTCCCCCAGGGCGCCGTAATAAACCGGGTAACCCTGCGCGGCGAGCGCGTCAATCTGTTCCGCCGATGCCATGAGGACCGCCTTCAACGGGCCGCCGTGCACCATCCGGTTGCGGCAACGGTCGCCCTCAATCGAAGTTTCAGTCAGCATCACAGGTCCCACGATGCCGCGTTTCGGCAGGCCGCCCCTCGACCGGTTGATCTGTTTGAGAATTCCCGCCGCCACGTTATTATTTTCTGCGATCCGGGCTTCTCTCGCGCTAATCTCACATTTGGATAACCTCACGCATTCCCTCGTGGGTCTTTTCCTCGCCCGCTCCGGACTCAAACGCGCTACGCCCTACGGCACCGCCATCCTGGTGCTGGCCGCCAACGCGCCCGATGCCGATGTGATCGGCTGGTTCTGGGGACGCCCCGCGTGGCTCCACTGGCACCGCAACATCACGCACTCGCTCGCGGGAGCGCCCGTTATGGCGTTGCTCTGCGTGGCGGCAGTTGCGCTATTCGCCCGCAAAGAGAAGGTTCGTTGGCTCGCCGCTTTTTGGATCTCGCTCGCCGGGGTCGCGTCGCATCTGCTGCTCGACCTGACGAATGCCTATGGCGTCCGGCTATTGCTGCCGTTTTCCGGACACTGGTCGCATCTCGATCTCACGCCAGTCGTCGACCTCGCGATTTGGGGCATTCTGCTGCTGGGAATTGTTGCGCCCTGGTTTTCGCGGCTGGTTGGCTCCGAGATCGGCGAAAGAAATCCGAATCGCGGCAAAGCTGGGTGGGCCGTCGCCGCTTTGCTGCTGCTCACGGGTTACGATTACGCCCGCAGCGTTTTCCATGCGCGCGCTGTCAACATGGTGAGCGATCGACTTTATAAGAAGCTCGCTCCGCGCCGGGCTGCCGCATTCCCCAGTGCGAATCCTCTGGTCTGGCGCGGTGTCGCCGAGATGAGCTTCGGCTATGCCGATATGCCGGTCGATCTCCGTACCAGCTTTCATCCGGAAGACGCGGTTTTTTATTACAAACCGCCGCGCACACCGGCGAGGTATGCAGCGATGCAGACTTATCCATTCCAGATGCTGCTCGAATTCGTGCAGTACCCGCTGTGGATCGTTCAGCCTGATATTGACCCGGAGAAAGGAAACACCGGCGGTTCGCGCGTCGAGTTGATGGATTTGCGCTTCGGAACCCCCACGGCATCCGGTTTCTCCGCGACGGCGCTTGTGGATCGCAATAATCAGGTACAACAATCGGCTTTCGGTCTCGGCCAGGTGAAGGTACGATGACTGAAGCCGGAACAAATCCGGCGCGCAAAAAGGCCGGAGGCTGGATACCATCAGGACGCACTCTCTGCCGCTGGTGCCACGCCGAAACGCCACCTCGCCGTCGAACATTCTGCTCCGACGCCTGCGTTCATGAGTGGAAGCTGCGAACCGATCCCGGCTATCTGCGCGAGCGGGTTTTCATGCGTGACAAGGGTGTTTGCTCAGGCTGCGGAGTCAATACCGTGCAATTGAGAAAAGACATGCGCCGCCTCGACTACGTGGCGCGGAAAAAATTTCTCAAAGAATGGGGATTATCGGAAAAAAGCAGGAAATCGCTTTGGGACGCCGACCACATTATTCCGGTGGCGGAAGGCGGCGGACAGTGCGATCTCGCGAACATGCGAACACTCTGCCTCAAGTGTCACCGCGCCGTAACGGCGCTGCTGCGTGAACGCCTGAAAACCGCGCGGCTTATTTTCTGAAAAGACGATCGAA
>DASYCD010000529.1:0-9222 GCA_036500405.1 Bryobacteraceae bacterium | reverse complement strand
CGATTCATAAGGAGAGGCTTATGGTGAAAGAGCACGCTGGCGACGATCGCCGCTCATTCCTGAAAGGCGCCGCGCTCGCGGGAAGCATCGCGCTGGCGGCCGGGAGCATGCAGGAAGCCATGGCTCAGGGCGCGCCCGACTGGAAGAATCAGATCGGCCTCGAGCTCTACACAGTTCGCGACGTCATGCAGAAGGACTACGAAGGCGTTCTCGCGAAGATCGCCTCCTTCGGCTATAAAGAGGTCGAACCCGCGAACGGCTATAACAATATGTCGCCGAAGGACTGGCGCGCCATGCTGGATCGCTACGGTCTTTCCGCGCCCAGTACGCATTCCGGCCTGCCTCCAGGCGATACCGTGGAAGCGCGCCTCGAAGGTGGCCAGGTCATGGGCTTCAAGTACATCGAGAATCTGGGCGGCGGTGGCCCTCCGGCCGGTGGACGCGGTCCCGCGGCTCCCGCCGGTCAGGGGCGAACCACGGAGACGGTCAAACGCCAGGCGCAGACGCTGAACGAAAACGGCAAAGTCGCGCAGAAGTTCGGGATGAAGATGATCGTCCACAACCACACTCAGGAATTCGGACTGCTGGCCGACAATCTCAACATGCGCCCGTACGACATTCTGCTGGCCGAGACCGATCCCGCGCTCGTTTCGATGCAGCTCGATATCGGCTGGGCCTCAGTCGCCGGTCAGGATATTCTCGCGATGTTCAAGAAGAATCCCGGCCGCTTCGAATGCTGGCACGTCAAGGATGCGACGGACATCAGTTATCTGCCGATTCAGATGTCGATGGCGGACCGCATGCGCAATGCGTATCTGGTACCGGTTGGCCAGGGTCAGGTGAATTACAAAGCGATCTTCGCGCAGGCGAAACAGGCGGGCATGAAGCACTTTTGCATCGAACAGGACAACGCCGATGCGTGGGGCGATTCCGTGCTCGCCGCGAAGATCAGCATCGAAGGTTTGAAGAAGGCACTTTAAGGCTGGGGCGGCCCGCCGGAAGACCGGCGGCCGCCCCACGCCAGTTAGTTCAGAACAAACATCGCCAGTCCGCTGCCGCCGGTGGCGAGCACATGCGGCTTGCCATCCAGCATGAAGACTTCGGGCGGGCTGGTGAGATTGCCGATTTCCGAATGCCACAGCGGCCGGCCATCAGTCGCCGCAATAGCTTCGATGCCGCCGCCATTGGACATGAACAGCACGCCCCCGGCAGTTGTGGTCAGGCCCACGCTGCCGTTGGTAAGCGGATGCCGCCACTTCACCTTGCCTGTCTGATAGTCGATCGCGTCGACAAACGTTCCATAAGACTCGCCGCCTCCGCCACCGACACCACCCAGGCCCATCGAACCGCGCGGATCGGGTTCAAGCAAATAGCTGATGCGCAGCGAGTTGGTTTCGTGCACGTAGAAAAGCCCGGTATCCGGCGAGAACGTGGGCGGCGGGAAATTCAGCACGTCACCGTTGACGAGGGACCCGGCGATCGTGGCGTCCTTGTTCGGATTGCGCTGGACCTCGCCGCGTTTGTTCAGATGCAGTTTGGAATCCGGGCTGACGTCCGAAGCGTAGTTGTTCACCAGACCGAGCTTCGCGGTGATCAGGTGCTCACCCGTAACGCGATCCAGCACGAAGAAGTAGCCGTTGCGCGTCGCCATCATTACGAGTTTGCGCGTGCGGCCGTTGAACGGCAGATCCGCAATAATCGGCGTCTGCGTCGAATCCCAATCGTGCGTGTCGTGCGGCGATGTCTGGAAATACCAAACGATCTTGCCTGTATCGATATTGATCGCAAGCAGGCAAGACGTATACAGATTGTCGCCATCGCCGCGGCCCTGCGTATAAGCAGGCGTCGGATTGCCGGTGCCGAACAGGTAGAGATGCGTGTCCGGATCGTATGCGCCAGGAATCCACGAAGTCCCGCCGCCGTGTTTCGCCGCATCAAGGCTCGCCCACGTGTCGGCGCCCGGATCGCCCGCCTTCTGCGCCGTGGAATACAGCCGCCACTGTTCGTCGCCGGTTTCGGGATCGAGCGACTTGAGGTAAGCCGGTTCGTCCGTATCGTTGCCAGTGCCCACGATGATGTGATTGCCGATCACCATCGGAACGTTCGATGAGAAGTACTGCTGATCGAATGGCGCAATTTCCTTCTTCCAGACTTCGCGCCCGGTCTTCGCGTCGAGGCAAACCACCCAGTCGTCATGAAGTTCGAAATAGATGTAGTTGTGCCACATGCTGGGGCCGCGGGTTCCCGTCGTGGTGCCGCCGCGATATTTCCAGTAGTAATGCCAGAGCACGGAGCCATCGCGCGCATCGATCGCATACACATCGTTTTGCGAAGCGCCATAGAGCACGCCATCCACAAACAGGATGCCGCCGCCGAATCGCGTCTGGCCGCAGGAGTTCACTTCACCGGTGCCGAAGCCGCCAACCACGATCTGGCCGGGAGTGAAGGCAGCGCCACCGCCGCGCCCGCCCCGTCCACCGCCGCCAGCGAAGCCGCCTCCTTCTGCGCCCGCCCCGGTCCCGTTCGGACCGCAGCCGGTGGTGATGCCGGTGTTGATCCACTGCAGGCTGAGGTTCTTCACGGTATCCGTGTTGATCGCCTTGATCGCGCTGTACCGCTTCCCGGTCATGTCGCCCGAATAACTGGTCCATTGGTCCGACAAGGGCTTGAGAATGTCCGCCGGATCGAGACCGCCACCGCTCTGCGCCAGCATCAGCACAGGAGCCGCAGCCAAAACAGTTGTGAGGAAGAATTTTTTCATTTCTGTCTCGCTCCTTTTATTTAATTGTCGCCAGATAGGCGGTGATGTCGTGCATGTTCTTGTTGTCCGGATCGTCCAGCTGGAGAAGCATCTTCTTGTGAGCTTCCTGCGGATCCTTGACTTCTACCTTCGGCTCGCCGTTCTCGATCGAGAACGATTTCCGCGTGCCGTCCGCGAGCTGAACCACTACAAGGAAGTCGTCGTGACGCACCAACCGGCCTTCGACTTTCTGGCCGTTCGGCAGGGTCACCGTTCCCTGCATCCCGCCGGCGCCGCCACGCCCACGTCCGCCCCCACCGCCCGAAACCCAGGTATTCTGGAGCGTTTTAGGATCTTCATACTTCGTCCCGATCCCCTTCAGATCGCCGGTTACGGAATGGCAGCTGGAGCAAAGCTTCTGGAACGTCACCTCGCCCGCTTTCACATCGCCGACGAGCACGTTATAGGTCAGGCCGACCGGATTACGTCCCGGAGGGCTTCCCTGAGGACCCATCGTCGCCTGAATGCTGTGCATGTACTCGGCAATCGCGTGGGAGTCATCGGTGGGAAGATTAATGACCGGTTTATGCTGCTGGAGCGCGGCCGCCACGCCTTCGCCTTCTTTATCGCTGAAAAGTACCGTCGATTGCAGAAGATTCGGACCGCTTTTGGCAAGTACGCCACGCAGATCGCTCGCGTGGCAGGACGCACAGTTCTGTTCGTAAAGCGCCTTGCCGCGGGCCAGCACATCCTGGGGCGCCAGTGCGCGCGTGTACTGCGGGAATCCGCCGACGCTTGCGCTGCGGCCTCCGGCTCGCCCTCCCGCAGCGCCGCTCGCGCCCGCGGCGCCACGTCCGCGTCCCCGGCCGCCGCCTTGCGCCATCAGCGGGCTACTCAGCGCAAACGCGCTGAGCACCGCCACAACCAACGTAAATTTTTGTTTCATAAATTGCTTCCTCATTGAGGATTGCCAAAACGGATTATAAGTCATCGCTGTATGAGCCGTAGCATTCTCCGCATCAACCTCGTGCGAGAATTTACGCATGCCCGGAGCCGGACGCCCGCTGAAATTCGGCATCGTCGTCACCGCGGCTCTTGCGATTCTAGGTGCGGGCGCGCTCGCGCAACGAACGCCAGACGAGCCCGCAAACGACTACGTAGATAGCGCGCTCTGCGCGAGTTGTCATCAGGAAATCGCCGCCAATTACGCCAGGACCGGCATGGCCCGATCGTTTTCCCGGTTGCGCCCGCAGAACGTGATCGAGACCCTCGCCAAACCCTATTATCACGCCGCATCGGAATCCTGGTACGAAATGACGGAGCGCAACGGCGAATATTTTCAGCGCCGCTGGCAAATCGGCTTCGACGGGAAAGAGACCAATGTGGAAGAGAAGCGCGTCGATTACTTCATCGGCTCCGGCGACCACGCCCGCACCTACGCGTCACTCACTCCCCGCAACACCCTGCAGGAACTGGCGCTGAGCTGGTATTCCGAAAAAGGCGGCTCCTGGGCCATGTCGCCCGGCTACGATCGTCCGGATCATCCGCAATCTACCCGGTTGGTGAACAACCCCTGCGTGTTCTGCCATGACGCCTATCCGAAGATTCCAAAAGCGGCCGAAGAGGCCGACGCCGTGCCGCAGTTTCTCCAGCCGATGCCGGAAGGCATCGATTGCCAGCGATGCCACGGGCCGGGACGGAAGCACATCGAAACTGTGGGACGTACAGGCGCCACTACGGCCGAGATTCGCGCCAGCATCGTGAATCCGAAGCGCCTCAGTCCGGATCGTGAGCTCGAAGTCTGCATGCAGTGCCACCTGCAGACCACCGCGCTCTCACTGCCGCATTCGCTGCAACGTCCTGGCACGGGACCGTTCTCTTACCTCGCCGGCCAGCCGATGGGCAGCTTCCGCTTCACCTTCGATCGCGAGGGCGGCCAGGGCGAGCATTTCGAAATTGCTCATACGGCTTACCGGCTGCGCGAATCGCAGTGCTTTCTGCAGAGCGCGGGTAAGATGACCTGCACCACGTGTCACGATCCGCATGTCGAGGAAAAGCCCGGAACCGCCGACGCTCGATACAACGGCATCTGCCGCAACTGCCACGCTTCCGAGCTCGCACGAATTACCGCGCCCGCCGGTGTGCATAAAGCCGCGGCTTCGAATTGCGTGCAGTGCCACATGCCGAAGCGTCGCACCGACGATGTGGCGCATGTGGTGATGACGGATCACCTCATCTCGCGCCGTCCTCCGCCCGGCGATCTGCTGGCCGATAAGGCTGAAGAACGCGAAACTGCCGCCACCGCATATCACGGCGAAGTGATCCCCTACTATCCGGCGAAGCCTGGCGCGACCGATGAGGAAGCGGAACTCAATGCGGCGATGGCGCAACTGCATGACGGCGCCAATCTGAAAGCCGGCTTGCCGCGGATGGCCGCGCTGATTGAAAAGTATCGCCCCGCGAGCCCCGAATACTACACTGCGCTGGCGAAAGGCTACCGTGCCGCGGGCGATCTTGCCAAAGCCCTGCCGGCCTATGGAGAAGCAGTTCGGCATGCGCCCAATTCCGAAATCGTGCTGCGCAACCTCGGAGTCGCTCAGTTCAATCTGGGGCAACTCGCGCAGGCGGAAGCAACGCTGCGCCGCGCGTCGTCGATGGGCCCCGAGGATCCCGAAGTCTGGGGCTTTCTCGGCCAGGCGCTCTGGACGCAGGGCAAGAGCGCGGAGGGAAAAGCGGACCTGATGAAGTCGATCCGGCTCGATCCTGAAATTCCCGACGTACACAGTGCGCTCGCCACCTTCCTCATCCAGGAAGGCAACACCGCGTACGCGGAGAAAGAGATTCGCGAAGCGCTGCGAATCCAGCCGGCGAATGCTGCGGCGCAGGGGAATCTCGCCAGCCTTTTGGCGATGCGCGGCGCAAATGACGAAGCGCGTTACCACTTCAAAAAGAGCGTGCGCCTCAATCCGGCGGCGGCGCCCGTGCGGTTGAACTATGCGCTTCTCCTCGCGAATCTGAATGAAGTAGCGGAAGCACAGACGCAGGCCGAAGCCGCTATCGCCGCAGATTCGAAACTCGCGGGCGCTCACGAATTGCTCGGCTCTCTTCTCGGCTCAAAAGGCGATGTGGACGGCGCGTTGCGCGAACTCCAGATCGCTGTTCAGTTGCAGCCCAATTCCGGCAGCGCGCAGTACAGGCTCGGCGTCGCGCTGGGATTGAAACACGATGTCCAGGGGGCCATCGAGCATCTCAAGCTGGCAGCGGCGGGCTCTGACCCGGAAACTAAACAGAGCGCGCTCGAGTTATTGCGGAAACTGGGCCAGTAGCCCCCCGCAAAAAGTGCGAATAAGCACCGCAATTCTACCGTTTTTCGCGCCTGGCGTGTTACAAATGGGAGCGACCCTGGATGACTATCAGCCGCAGAGATATGCTGCGGAGTGCCGTTACGGCATCAGTGTGCCGTGCTGCGTTCGCAACAGATCAACTTGACCTTACGGCGGAAGAGCGCGGTCGCGTGCTCAAAGCCGCCAACAAATATCTGGACGAAAAGCCGGTCACCGTCACCGCTTCCAACTCACCGCGCAGCGCGGGCGGCCCGCACGATTTCTTCTCCGAAGGCGACTACTGGTGGCCCGACCCGAATAATCCCAACGGCCCCTACGTCCAGCGCGATGGGATGACGAATCCCGATAATTTCGTGGAGCATCGCCGCGCCATGGTGCGGCTAAGTCTCATCGTCCCCGCGCTCGCGGCAGCGTGGAAGATCACGAAGCAGCGCAAGTATTCGGATCAGGCGGCGCTTCATCTCCGCGCCTGGTTCATTGACGACGCGACCCACATGAATCCGAATCTCCTTTACGCGCAGGCGATCAAGGGCCGCTACACGGGGCGCGGCATCGGCATCATCGACACGCTGCATCTGGTGGAAGTCGCGCGCGCGGCGTCGCGCCTCGGCCTTGCTCCCGCGGATCTGGCAGGCGTGCGCAAATGGTTTGCTGCATATCTCAACTGGATGACCACGCATCCCTACGGCATCGCCGAACGGGACGCGAAAAATAACCACGGCACGTGCTGGGTCGCGCAGGTGGCCAGCTTCGCCGAGTTAACGGGCGATAAAAAGCTGAGCGCGTATTGCGCGAATCGCTTCAAGACAGTTCTGATTCCCGATCAGGAAGTCGCCGACGGCAGCTTCCCGCTCGAACTGAAACGAACCAAGCCTTACGGGTACTCTCTTTTCAATCTGGACGCATTCGGCATCATCGCCCAGACGCTCGGTGTCTGGAAGTGGCAGATGCCGGACGGCCGCGGCATGGCGCGCGCCGTGGCGTACATGTATCCGTACATTCTCGATAAGAAGAAGTGGCCGCTTCCGCCGGACGTGATGTTTTTCAACGAATGGCCGGTGCGGCAGCCATCGCTGCTGTTCGCCGGTCTCGCCCTGGGAAAGCCGGAATATATCAAGCTCTGGTACGGGCTCAATCCCGATCCGACTGTGGAAGAAGTGTTGCGAAACTACCCGGTGCGGCAACCGCTGCTCTGGGTTTAAAACGCAGCTTTAAAACCGTCCCCACCCGCGATCCAGAGTCGTCCCCTGAGTCTTGCCATCCAGTTGATCCGCCACGGCCTGCGCCCGCGCTTTTACGAAGCCCTTCACCGTTTCCCCATAGCTCTCCGCGCCGTTATCGGAAACAATGATGTCGAACCACTGCGCGCTCGAAGGCGATTCCTCAACAATCGCCGGCCGGATCACCGGCGCAATTTCATTCACCTGATCGAAAATCCGCTGCGGTTTGAAGATCGTATTCTCGAATTCCGCCATCTTCGCGAGGTAGAGTTCGCGAAACGCTGGCGCCGCAAACACGCGCCCGAGAAACGGATTATTGCTGGACCACGGATGCGAAATCGAAAAATTCCGCCGCTGCGAAGCCGACCCACCGCGCATGCCGAACTGGCCGAATGAATGATCCTGATCCCAAGCGATGAACGAAAACTTCTGCGTCTTCGGGTTCAGGTAAACATAAAAATTCTGACCGTTATCGAGAATGCTGTCCATGTCGGTCAGCCACACCGTTACCGCCATGAAGCGCGCGAATTCATCCAGATCGACGTAATCTCCCAGATGCGCCGCGAACTCCGCGTCATCCGCCGACGTCACGAAGCGGCAGAAATCGATCACGCGCTTTTTGCGCTCGGCCGTCATGTCATCTTTCGGATCGTAAGTCTGGTTGTACGCCGCCCAATCGTCACCCAGATAGTGGAAAAGATTGCTGGTCACGGGCTTGAGGAGCAGCCCCTCCTTCGTGCCGAAACGGTCGTGCGCGAAAGTATCATCCACATCCTCTACCAGCGAATAGAGACCCCAATATTCCCGGGCCGTAGCGCCCACCTTGACATAAACCTTTGCGTAAGACGTGCGCGGCGCGGGCACGCCCGCATCGCGGAAGAGCCGGTAAGCCAACTCTTCATTCATCCAGCCGGCGTCCGTAATATTGTTCGCGAGATTCAGCTTGTCGAGCTTGCCGAGCTTCTGGCCCTTGACATATTTATTGAAGTCGAGCTTGAGCGAAATCTTGCCGGAGCTTTGCGCCTGGCGAAACGTACCGTTGCCCTTGTAGCGCACGGCAATGTCGTCGAACTTCTTGCCATCGAGCGAGAAACTGCCGTGCGCCCATTCAAATTCGACGCCGCCCGCCGCGGTCAGCCCGTTGCGCTTTCCTTCAGGACCCTGCAGGCGCGACCCGACTCCGTTTCCGAATCCGACATAGCGCGGCGCGATTCCCTTCCATTGCTCAGGCGTAAAGGTGAAATCAACAGTCCAGAGCTTCGTGATGTTGAACAGGTCGCCCGCGCTGAACTCTTTGGAATCGGCGCCGGCCATCAAACCAGCCAGCAGCGCCCCGATCGCCAACGCCGCCGCGGCGGGTCTGGATGCGGAAATCATACCGCTTCTATGATGCACTAAAATGCGGAGTTATTGGAAGAAGGCGATCGCGCGCGCGGACCAGCCCACGCCGAACCAGAGCGTCAGCGATGTCAGCGCAATCACGATATTCCGCACCCTGGAACCGGATCCCCCGCCGCGCACCGTTCTGCGGAAGATCGTGAACTGGAAAACCAGCGACAGACACAGCAAGATCATCTTCAGGCGAAATGGCCCGCTGTGAGCGTAGCGCGTCGGGTCAGGCAGAAAGATCATGATCCCGGCGATCACGGTCAGGCATAATCCCACCTTGCTCCACTTCCACAACTGCCCCGAAAGTTCTGAAAGCGGTACGCTGCGGAAACCGAGATTCAGCAGCCGCAGATTGAGGATCAGCACCGTCCCCAGCAGCAGCGTGATACCGGTCAGATGCAGCGATTGCAGAATCGGCACCCCGTACTTCGTATCGCGCACGAAGGCGTAATCCTTCGAGTAGTAGCACCACTGCACGAAACGATCAATCCAGTGCTGGAGCATCACAATTCGTAGGCCATCGTTCGGC
>DASYCD010000528.1:0-18158 GCA_036500405.1 Bryobacteraceae bacterium | reverse complement strand
ACGCTCAGCGAGGTGAATTTCCTGTGGGACCGGATGCGTAACCCGGGCGAATTCCAGCCTCGCGACACGATTGTTCTCCACGTGTATGGACGATACAGCAACGCCAGCAAATTCGCCGGTGAAGTAGATATGTTCGAAGCGCTGGCAGACGTGAAGAAAAATTTTCATGTCGACGAAAATCGGATTTTCGACCGCGGCTTCAGCATGGGCGGGGCGTCGGCGTGGCATATCGGGGCGCATTACGGAACGTATTTTGCGGCGGTGGCCCCCGGCGCGGGATTCACCGAGACCATGGAATATTCCGGCCAGGCCCAGAAGGGCGTGAAACTCACCTGGTTTGAAGACAAGCTCATGCATCTGACGAACGCTACAGATTACGCAGCGAACTTCTTCAATGTTCCCGTCATTGCGTATAACGGCGACCAGGATGCGCAGCGGCAGGCGGCGGACATCATGGCGCGCAACATGGCGCAGGAAGGGCTCACTCTCTCGCGGGTGACCGGTCTGCACATCGGCCATGCCTATACGCCGGCCGCGAAGGTCCAGCTCGATCAAATGATGGATGCGATCGCGGTCAAGGGCCGCGACGAATGGCCGCGCGAGGTTCGCTTCACAACGTGGACTTTGAAATATAACCGGATGCGCTGGGTGGTGGTAGGCGGACTGGAGAAACACTGGGATCGGGCGCGGGTGGATGCGCTGATCGCAAACGATCACACTCTTCAGGCAACAACGAGCAACATTTCCGCCGTCAGTTTTGAGATGGGCGTGGGAGCCGCGCTGCTGAATCGCGGAGCGAAGGTTTCGATCGTGATCGACGGACAGACGGTGCCGGGACCGCCCCCAATGTCGGACGGCTCGTGGACAGCTCACCTGCGCAAGACCGCCGGTAAGTGGGCGCTGGGGGAGGACGATCCTAACGTTCTCCGCAAGCGTCATGATCTGCAGGGGCCGATCGACGACGCGTTCATGGATAGCTTCCTGATGGTCACCCCGACCGGAACGCCGATGAACAGCATGGTGGGTGAATGGGCGAAATCGGAAGAGCAGCACGCGATTCACCTGTGGCGCACGCAGATGCGGGGCGACGCTCCGGTGAAGGATGACACGGCTGTGACGGACGCCGATATCGCTTCCAGCAATCTCGTGCTGTGGGGCGATCCGCAGAGCAATAAGGTGCTGGCGCGGATTATCGATAAGTTGCCGATTCACTGGTCAGCAGAATCGGTGACGCTCGGCGCGCAGAAATTCCCGTCGGCCACGAACGCGCTGGTCATGATCTACCCGAATCCGCTGAACCCGAAGAAATACGTGGTGATCAACAGCGGCATCACGTTCCGCGAATATGCGATGTCGACGAATTCGTTCCAGGTGGCCTATTTGCCGGACTATGCGGTCGTAGACCTGACTACGCCTCCCGGTCCACGCTGGCCAGGCAAGATCGCGGACGCCGGCTTTTTCGGCGAGACGTGGCAGTTGGAGGCGAGCAAATGAGCTTTATTGGTCGCTCGTCTCTTCCACAAATCGCTCCACGGGCACGCGATAGAGCGCCGGCTTACCGTGCCGGTCGCTCACAAAAATGATGTTCTGACTGTCCGGGGCAAACACCACGGAAACCACCGAGGGATCCGAAGCGTGATGTTCGCAAAGCGCCAGTTCCCTTCTCGTCACGCGCAGCAGAATCAGAATGTAAGACGAAGCCTTGCTGCGGCTCGCGCCCGCGAAGACGGAAGCGTCTGAATTCGGCGCGAACGTGGCGTACTGGCTGGTGCGCGCGACCTGTTTGTCCGTACCATCTTCAGGCGAGGCCTCGCGCAGGCTAACCAGTTGCTTCGGATCGTCCGGCACATGCAGATAAAGCAGCGTCTTACCGGAGGGCGCCCAGAGGGCGTGCTTCACTGTGCCGGCCTCGAGCGAGATCTGCCTCCGGTTGCCGCCATCCTCGTTCGCCAGCCAGAGCACGCCATTCGAACGCCACGCAATCTGCGTCCGATGCGGCCGCGCCAACACCAGATCGATCGGCGCCTGCGCGTCCAGAATCGGTCCGTTCTTCCGCAGTCCGACTCGAATAATGCTCGATCCCTCCGCAAACAGAACCGACCCATCTGTCGCTATCGAAATTCCTCCCGAGCTCGCGCCGTTCGGAATACGATAGAGCTCACGAGGCTTCAGCGCGGAAGAGCTGACGCTCTGCAACATCGGACCATCGAAGTAGTAGAGATAGCGATCGTCCGGCGAAAGCGAAAAATTCACCGTGTCGAGCGCGGTCGCCTCAGTCAGTTGCTTCGATTCGCCGGCCTTCAGGTCGAGCCGGTACAACTGCCGCGTGCCATCGCGTTCACTCCAGTAGATCAGCGCGTCGGAGCGTTTGGTGAACTGCCGGAGGTGCGTTGTCGCAAGGCCGCTCGCAAACGCGGGGCTTGTAAGCCGCACCACCTCGAGCTCAGTAGCGGGATCCGCATAGCGCTGGAATTCGGGGCCGGTGATCGCCCCCACCGCAAGCGAAACGAAGTCGCGTCTCGAAATGGGATGCTCGCCGATACTCGATTTTATCTTTCCCCCGCTCACCAGCGCCGCCGGAAACGATCGAGTTCGCGGCGGTCGCGTTTGGAAGGTTTGGCATCGGGCAGGCCGGTGATATCAGCCATTGCCTTGCGATCTTCGGCAAGCTTACGTCGCGCCTCCCGGCTCTCTTCCGATTCGCGATAGAGCGTCTGCGCCACCGCAGACGGCGCGCGCATTTCAGTGACCACCAGGACTTCAACGTGATACTCGCCGCTCTCGTTTTTCACGCGCAGCGAATCGCCCACACGCACTTCGCGTGAGGCTTTAACTTGTTGGGAATTGGAATGGATTCGACCGAGTTCGCAGGCTTGAGAGGCAAGAGCGCGCGTTTTGAAGAATCGAGCGGCCCACAGCCACTTATCGATACGCACGCCGTCCATATTTCTATTTTGAGGGGTAATGGGCGATGGACGAGGCAGCTTTCGTGAACGCGGCCCAGCAATGCAGACCGCCATCCTTTGTCAGGCTGCCTCGCCCTGTGGATTTTCAGGTGGTTCTATTCCAGCTACCTCCCGATCCAAGATTTAAACCGTCACGATGACGGCAACTCGTGATCATTTTTCACTCGCGATTCGATTGTGCACCCATCCCAGGCGGGTGTCAACCCCCCCCGTTAATCTGCCGTAGGCAATTCCGCACGTTTGACGGCCAGCGCATCTGCGGGGCTCGTGCGCGGCTCGAGTTTCAAGCCGAGCTGCTGCTGTAAGGCAGTGAAAACAGAGATACCGGAATTACTGGACGGCGTCTGGCTCGCGGCTTGCAGCGGGTCGAGAGACGGATCGGGAGTCCATTCGAGACGGAAATCGAATTTGCCGGCAATGCCCGTCTCGTCGATGACCGGCCGTCCCGTTTGCCCCTCGGAAAGAAATCGCGCCAGCGTCGCCATATCGACCCGCTTCGCCTGCAGAATATCGTGATTGAAGCTCATCTCCGGAGCGCCCGCGGTGGCAGTGGGCTTGAGCTTCGAACCCGCTTTTCCCAATACCAGCGCGAAAATCGGCATGGGCTGGGATTCCTTCTTCAGCTCGAGGTGGAATCGATCCGCCAGCAAACGCTGCAGGCGCAGTCTTGTCGGACCGTGAAACACCAGAATTTGATCCGGCGTCATATTCGTCGGATCGCCGCCGTACGGCGTCAGTGGCGTGCCTTGCAAATCGAAGCGCCGGGAATTGATCCAGCCAGGGCCGCCCAAAATCTGCTGATCGGAGACGTCATACGCGATCTTGATGAGAAACCGCAGAGTGGCGTGAGAGATCGTGAGCCGCCCTCCCGCCGCGAAATCTACTTTCAGCGGCGTATCCGGAGCGCTCGGCTTGATGGATGCGGCGTCGAATGCCGGAAGTTTTGACGCCGGCACCGTGGTCTGAGCGCTGCCGTGTATCGCGATGAGCAGGGCGGCGGCGGCCAGAATACCGGCCGTCATGGAACCTCGTGCATTCATGGGCGCTCGCGGGCCCGGCATTCCAAGCAGCCGGGCGATGCGCGCCGAAAGCGACCCGCCGTTGGCGGCGAGAGCCGGCGTGGGAAATATCGATCGGCGCGATTCGAGCTCCGCGAGGGCACGGACGTAAGTCAGGGTGTCGCCGCAAAGCGACACGGCCATATCGTCACAGCATTGTTCGCGTTCCTCGCGAATCTGGCGCGAAATCCACCAGACGGCCGGATGATAAAAGAGCACGGCCTCAGCTGCGCACTGCAAGGCATTCACGAGGTAATCGTTCCGCTTGATATGGGTCAGTTCATGCGCCAGCAACGCGGCAATGAGATCGGGCTCCAGGCCGCTGACGGCGCTGAATGGAACCAGCACCATTGGACGCCACCATCCGATAACGGCCGGCGCATGAATGAGCGGAGAGGCGGCGAGCCGAATGTGTTGCGAAAGCCCGAGGCGGCCCTGTAGTTCTTCGAAACGTTTCTTCCAGGCAACCGGTACGGCGTGCGTTAGTTGCGACCGCAGGCGCAGCGTCATCATCCAGCCACCCGCCAGGCGAAGCGAAAACGCCAGCATTCCGATCAGCCATGCGAATACGATCCAATTGGCTGAGACATCCCTCCACGCTCGAACGGCATCTACTGCCGAGGGCGCGAACCACAGACCAACGCTTGTCTCGGCGCCGGTGGCGATCCGCCCTGCCACGCTCATCACCGGCGCCGCACTCTCACGCGGAAGACAAACGATGAACGTCGCCACCGGCGCTGCGATGAGCGCGATCATTGCCGCGCCAGCCAGCCCGTAACGAAACGATGCGCCCAGCGAACCGAGCCAGACCTTCAGGCAGGCGTATACACAACAAATCACGGCGCCTTCCCAGATGAAATGCAGGAGTGCCGAAGCCAGAGCGTGTGTCATCATCTGAACCGATGATATTACGATGACTATCGTATGTCAACGAGAAATGTCGTATTTCACGTCTAGCTCATGATGCGCAGCGGATCTGTGTTCGGCCTCGGACGGGCGTGAGGTACCTGCAGATCCGGCATTGGCTTCGCCTGGAACAATCGTCTGGTTATTTTGGCAATTCGTCTGGCCCACAGAGTCGCCCGTTCACGACGCGCGCTATCGGTCGCGATACCGGTCCGCGCATACATCTGGCGATACAGCTTCGAGATGAAAACAAAGGCGAGGCGCGCCCGCAGGTTCGGCGTACACGCGGACCGTTTCCAGATCGCGGGCAGGCTGTAAAACTTATCCCAGACTCCCTGCGTTCTGGCCCGCATCTCGTCCGAACCCATATTCGGATGCGGCATAAACATCTTCGGCCTTTTATCCGGCGGAATCAGCCAGTACCGCGTGATGGGAATACCGTCCACTTCCGGCGGGTGATCGCCCAGGCTCTTCTCCCATCGCTCGAAGTCGACCGTGCCGCAGAACGGGGTGAGCATCACGAACTGCGCAAAGGCAATGCCGGAACGCAGTGCCAGTTCCTGGGTGGCCTGAAAGGTATCGGCACGGTCAGTCGGGAGTCCGAAAATGAAGGAGCCGAGAACGTGTACGCCGTTTTCCTGAAATTGGCGGAGGCGCTCCACCAGCCTTTCGCCCGACACGTTGAAGTCTTTATACACGGCCTTGAGACCCTCGGCCGTGACCGCCTCAATCCCGACCAGGGCGCCCATGATTCGCGCCTTGCGCATCGCTTTCAGAAATTCGGGATCTTCGGCCGCTTCCATCGTGATCTGGGTAAAGAACACCATACCCTTCGGAAGCTCCGCCAGACGCTCCATCAGTTCGAATCGCTCCGCGCGAATGGCTTTTAACGACGCCACCCTGGCAACGTTATTCTGCCGTTCCGCCAGTTGAATGTCGGTAAGAGACACCGGGTAGAAGTTGTCGTCCGCAAGCGCAATGAAGCGGAATCCCCGCCGCCGGAGTTGCACGATCTCTTCGATCACGGGGTCCGAGGGCCTTTGGCGAGGACGCTGGCCGTCGGTCCGCCACACCGAGCAGAACGAGCAATGTTTCGCGCATCCGCGGACGGTTTGGACCGACGCCCACATGTACTTCGACGCGTCCAGCAAATCCCAGCGCGCCATTTCGAATTGGGTGGCATCGACCCGCCCGCCCTCATACACGCGTTGCACAGCGCCGCGCGAATGATCCCTGAGCGCCTGTCCCCAGGCCAGGTCGCCGTCTCCGCGAATCACCCAGTCCGCGGCGCCGCGTTCGAAAGGTTCTTCCGGATAGAGCGTCGTATGAATGCCCCCGAAAACAACGAAGGCGCCTCGCTCTTTCGCGAGCCGCCCGATCGCATACCCCCGGAGGGCGTTACCCGTATGGATACCTATGCCGACAATATCGCCGGCTGCAATGCTGTCGCCATCCAGCGCTTCCACGGTTTCGTCACACAGGATGGGCTCGCCAAACTCTTTCGGTGTCGCTGCCGCGAGAACAAACAGCCAACGCGGCGTAATGACGGCGGTACCGAAGGCAGTATCGCTTGGATTGATCAGATGTACTCGCAACCGGTAAGCCTCTTCCGCGGGACCCGAGCGACGGGCCACCCCTGTGAATGCTATCAGCCGCTTGTGCGTGAACCCGAAATTGAGCTTAACGGTTCCCTAATGTGAAGGTTAGCTCCTCTGTTCGGTTGAACACCTTTGAGTTTTCAGCGGGCGCACGAGGACTTATGGCGCTTTCAGTTTTCCGTAGGTGTTTTTTCCATGCTGTCGACCACCACGGTTTCCACCGGCCCTTTTCTCGCTTCCAGCTTTAAACCCAACTGCTCAGTGAGTGCGGAAAAAATCGTCGGCGCGCTGTTTGGATCGGGCGCGGTCGCCGCGGGCGAAGGCAGCGGCGCGAACTCCATCAGGACGTCATAGCTTCCTGTAAGGCCGGTCATGTCGATCACCGGGCGGTCGAGTTGCAGCCCAAGCATATCCACGATCGCGCTCATCGTGGCCCCTTTGAGATCCATCTTCATGCGTCCGCCCTCATTCATCGTCATCATGCGTTTGGGCTGGGCCCCCGGCCCGGTCTCCGCTTCCTTCAGCTTCGGACCGCCCTTCGCGATCGTGAGCGCATAGATGGAAGATTCCTTCGTGGTCCGGTGCAGCGCCAGTTTGAAACGGTCCGCCAGCATGTTCTGGATCATCAGCCGCCCCTCGTCTTTGGTTGCGCCAGAGGGAATTTTCGCCTGGATATCGAAACGTTCCGAACTGAGCCAGTCCGGTGCGGAAACCTGAAATTTCTTCACGTCCCAGGCGTTCTGAATCAGATCGGCGAGCGAGATGTTCCAGAAGTTCATCTGTCCCGGATTCCGTGTGCCCGGCCCGCCCTGGATGCCGACCATAATGCGTCCGTCCGCGCTCGGAGCCGACGGCTTGATCGCCACGGCTTCAAACTTCGGTGACGGTGAGGCGGTTTGCGCCAATGCGCGAATGGCGAGGCAGACGACTGCGACCGGGAAGCATCTCATGCCCGTCTTTCCCGGCGCGAGAGCGGGAAGTTCCAAAATCTGCGATCAATTTTGCGACGGGGCGCGTTCTGCCTGATCGACAACCACCATCTGGAGCGGCAGTTTCTTCGGTTCGAGTTTCAGCCCGAGTTGCTCCTGAATCAGCGTGAATAGGGAAGATCCGAAATCGCCCTTCGAGAGCGCCGACATCATTTCTTCCTGCGTACCGAAGAGATGGATCGTCAGATCGTAGCGTCCGGTGAGGCCGGTATCGTCGACCACCGGCCGATCGAGTTCCGCCAGATGCACGCGGGACATCAGGTCTATCAGGTCGGCGATCGTGACGCTCGTGAATATGACGCCGCCGCCATTCATCCGGATAGCGGGACGGCCTGGCGCCGCCGCGTCCTTCAGCTTCGCGCCATTCTTCGACACCACCATCGCGTAAACGGGCAGATCCCGTTTTTCGACGTGCACCTTCATGTGAAAGCGCTCGATCAGCAGCGCCTGCAGCATGCTCTTCAGCGCGTCTTCTTCGACTGGTGTAACTGCGGTTGCCGCAAGATCGTAGCGGTCTGCGCCGAGCCAGTCCGGACCATCCACCTGATACGCCTTCACATTCCACGCGGACATGATGCAATCGCGCACGCTGACGTTGGTGTAGGTCAGGCGCGTCGAATCCATCGTCATCGATCCTCGACCGCCTCCTGCCTTCGACGCCCGCAGCGACGCCGCTTCGAACTCGGCAGACCGCAAAGCCGGCGTTCCCAGGCAGATCAGCAGGAGCACTGCTATCCGTAGCCAAAATTCGGGACGTCTCGAAAGAGGATGCGTCTGAGCGATCATGTGTTCCGTGCCAGCTTCCAGGCTCTCATCAGCAGTATGGTACTGCCTGGCGCAAACTGCTTGCACGAACGAGCGCAGCCGGTCTCCCCTGAACAGCCATGTGCGAATTCTGGCACTCAGCGCGCATGAATTGATTGCCGCCGCGTATCGGCTGAAGGACTACCAGGTGTTCGGGCCGGGCGATCTCGATTCCACGCGGTTCGATATCGAGGCAACACTTCCGAACGAGGCAGTCGCACTGGCGGATTCCACGAAATCGAAGCAAATCTGGCTGATGACGCAGACTCTGTTTGCCGAGCGATTCGGAATCAGGGAGCACCGCGCAACGAGGAAGATCGGAGCGCTGGAACTGGCGGTGGATACAGGGGGGGCAGAAATTCCTTGAACTCGGCCCTGATCCGGGATACAACATCACCGTATCGCGGTGCAGGGGGGAACTGTCGGCGCAAACTATATTGATGCGCCAGTTTGTGGAGATCCTGGGGTATGTCGTCGATGTGGCTTTGATGGACAAAGCGGGCATCACCGGTGAATTCGACGCCAAGCTCGACTTCAGCCGATCCACGCCCGCCGATGCCCCGGCAGGCGCCGACATCAGGACCGCCCTGCGCGATCAACTCGGACTTAAACTCACTTCCGTCAAGCTTCCGGTTGACGTTCTGGTGGTGGACAGCATGAGCCGGCCGTCAGATAGCTGAGGCTGCCTGGGGTGCCCGAATACACTGAAAACATCGATGCTCCGTGTGTTTGCCGCAGCCCTGCTGCTCCCCTTTCTCCTGCTCTCCGCCGGAAGCACGGCCATCCGTGGATTCGACGCTGCTTCGGCGCGCGATGAAATCCAGTGGGAGAAGCAGGCGCGCGCCCTTCCCGACGCAGCCCGCATCGGCGCCACCATCGAGAAGCTATCGAGCCAGCCGCATCTGGCTGGAACCCCCGGCTCCAGGGAAACCGCGGAATGGTTGCTCGCCCAGCTTCAGGCCTGGGGCCTCGACGCAAAAATCGAAACCTTCGAAGCTCTGCTGCCAACGCCCCAGACGCGTGTGCTCGAAATGGCGGGTTCGCCGGCCTTCACGGCGAAGCTGCAGGAACCGGCCGTCGGCGTCGATCCGTTCTCTTCCAACCCCAACGCCATCCCGCCTTATAACGCCTACTCCGGCACCGGCGACGTCACCGCACCGTTGATCTATGTAAACTACGGGCTCCCCGCCGATTACGACATCCTGAAGCAAAAAGGAATCGACGTCCGCGGCCGGATCGTCATTGCGCGCTACGGCGCGAGTTTCCGCGGCGTCAAGCCGAGGGTCGCCTGGGAGCACGGCGCCATCGGCTGCATCATCTATTCCGACCCGCGCGATGACGGCTACTTTCAGGGTGACTCGTATCCCAAAGGTCCCTACCGGCCCGCCGGCGGAGTCCAGCGCGGCAGCGTGCTGGATCTCGGCGTGCAACCAGGCGATCCGCTCTCGCCGGGCTGGGCGTCCGAACCTGGCGCGAAACGTCTGCCCGTCGCCGATGCCACCACCATCCAGCAAATTCCCGTGCTGCCGATCTCTTATGAGGACGCCACGCCGCTTCTCGCCGCACTCACCGGTCCGGTGGCGCCGGAAGCATGGCGCGGTGCGCTGCCGATCACCTATCATCTCGGTCCCTCAACGCCGGTTCATCTGAAAGTGACGATGAATAATGAGACGCGCCCGCTTTATGACGTGATCGCAACTATTCCCGGCACGCAGTTTCCCGATGAGTGGATTCTCCAGGGCAATCATCATGACGCCTGGGTTGGCGGCGCGAACGATCCGCTCTCCGGCGCCGCGCCGCTGCTCGAATCCGCCCGCGCCCTCAGCGAAATGCTGAAAAAAGGCTGGCATCCGAAGCGCACCGTGAAGATCGCGTTCTGGGATGCCGAGGAATTCGGTCTTGTCGGTTCCACAGAATGGATGGAAAAGCATGCCACCGAACTCAGCGCGAAACTCGCCGTCTACATCAATTCCGATTCCAGCGGCTCGGGGGCGCTCAGCGCCGGTGGGTCGCATTCGCTGGAAGAGGCAGTCTCCGAAATTCTGCGCGACGTGAACGATCCGGTGAGCGGCAAATCGCTGCTCGATGAGCGGCTCGCGCATTCGCAGAAAGCCGCCAGCCCAGGCTTCCATCTTTCTTCACTCGGCTCCGGCTCCGATTACACGCCTTTCCTCCAGCATCTCGGAATCGCCAGCCTGAATTTCGAATTCGAGAATGCAGCCGGCAACGGCGTCTACCATTCCCTGTATGACGACTACTACTGTGTGAGTCACTTCGAAGATCCGAATTTCGCGTATGGGCGCGCACTCGCCGAACTCGACACCACAGTGCTCATGCGGCTGTCGGGCGCGCCGCTGCTGCCATTCGAATTCGGGCACGTCGCGTCCGCGGTGACTACGTATCTGGATGAAATCGGTCGTCTTCCGAAGGCAAAACAAACTGTGAATCTCGACGCCGCGCGGCATGCGAACGAAAAGCTCGCGCAGGCGGCTCGCGAATTCGACAAAGCCTGGGACCACGTCGAATCGAAGCTCGACACTGCCGGCGCCCCCAGGCTCACCGAGATCGATCGCCTGCTGATGGCCAGCGAACAGGATCTGACCCTGAGCCCCGGCCTTCCCGGCCGGCCGTGGTATCGGCACCGCCTCTACGCGCCAGGGCGCTACACAGGTTACGCCGTCAAAACGCTGCCTGGAATCCGCGAAGCCGTGGAAGCCGGCCGCGCCCCCGAGGCGGAGGAGCAGGCGAAGGAAGTCGCCCAGGTTCTGGAAAAACTGGCCGCGGACGTGGATACCGCGGCAAAGCTGATTGCCAAACTATGATCACGGAAATCGCGGACGCGCACGTCCATTTCTTCTCCCCCGCATTCTTTCGCTCGCTCGCCGAGCAGCGAAAAGTTCCGGAAGTGAATAGTCTGCTCGGCTGGGATCTGCCGGATTCGTCCGAGGCGCTCGCCGACCGCTGGGTGGGTGAAATGGATCGCAACGGCGTGGCGCAGGCGATGCTGATCGCGACGATTCCCGGCGATACGCCGTCGGTGGAAGCCGCGGCCGCGCGCCACCCTGGCCGATTCGGCGCGGTCAGCATGGTGAATCCGCTTGCGCCGAACGCCGCAGCCAACGCGCCGAAGGGAATTTTCCTGTTTCCCGCCATGCATCGCTATTCCCTTCACGATGAGCGGGCGCGCGCGGTCATCGCGAAGGCGCGCGTGGTCTATGTCCATTGCGGTGTGCTGAGCGTGGGATTCCGCAAGAAGCTCGGCCTGCCTTCGCCGTTCGACATGCGGTTCTCGAACCCCATCGACCTGCACGCCATCGCGCTCGAATTCCCACAGGTGCGTTTCGTCATCCCGCATTTCGGCGCGGGTTACTTCCGCGAAGCTCTGATGGTGGCCGGCCTTTGCCCGAACATCTACCTCGATACCTCCAGTTCCAACAGCTGGCTACGCTACCAGCCCTGCAATTTAACGCTGACCGATGTCTTTCGCCGCGCCCTCGATGTCGCCGGGCCGAAGCGCATTCTGTTCGGCTCCGATTCCTCCTGGTTTCCGCGCGGCTGGGTCGGCGGGATTCGCGAAACGCAGGAAAAAGCGCTGGCGGAAATCGGCGTCGATCCCGAAACGGAACACGCTATCTTTGGCGGCAACCTGCGCTCTCTGCTGGATATTCTCCGGGCTGAATAAATTTTTTGAGAAAAATGGCGTCGCCCGGCCACTAGTTCGCGGAGAAAACCGTGACCTTCCCCAGGTTTCGCCAGTTTGCGGACGTGGAAACCTTTCGCTTTCCCCTGCCCTCGCGTGGCCGGCTGGCGTTCGTGGACACGCATCTGCGCGGCTCCGTCGCAGCGGCAAATTTTGCGAGCACGGATCTGGCGGCAATGGAAGCCTTCGCGCCGGAATCGATTGTGCTCCCGCTGTCTACCGCGCTCTCTTATGCCATGCAACGGCTTGCGGGGGCGAGTTTCCTGCCCAGCCTCCGCTGCGCGATCGTCGTCCTGTCATCGCTGTCAACTCCCGGCGGACCGATGACGGACGACAATCGCGATCTGCTCTGGCGCGCCTTCGGGCTGCCGGTCTTCGAACAGTTTTTGGGAGAGGATGGACGCGTGGTCGCCAGCGAGTGCGAAGTGCACGATGGACTTCACATGAACGAGGCCGGGACGCCGATCGCCGGGGAACCTGCAGGATACTCGGCGGAAATCGTCACCGGCCACTGTTACTGCGGTCTTGAAACGCCTCGACTCCGCAATATCGTCCGGGTGCGCGAGCGGGCCGCCGCCGCGGCTGCCTGATCACTTTCGGCTGGATGTCAACAGGGCTTCCACGTCTTCTTTGGCAGCGGGTTTCATCACGGGGGCTGATGGCTTTTCGTATTTGAACGCCGGCTCCATCACTGGCAGCCCCGCCTGCCGCATGTAAAGACTCAGATCGGACCTGACGTCCGCGAGCGAGCGTCCGTAAACCGAGCCGAAGGCCGCCACCGTCTCCTCACCATTGCTCGTCTGGCCGATAAATGCTCCCGCTTTAGCCCGATAAGTGGGACTGAACATAAGCATGTGAGTCAGTGCCCAGGACGGCAGTTCGTAATCCTGCGCCGCCTTGGATTCGAGCGAATTCAATGCCTGCGTGGCCGCTGCGCCCTTTGCGCCCAGCGCGGCGTAATTTCCGGTGTCAGCATAAAATTCCGTCGAGGAGCGCGAGCTCGATTCGAGAAACATTTTTCGGTCGGCCCCAAAGAGTTGAACCAGATCCACATTCAATCCGTCATGACTGTGAAATGCCCGCGCGGGCGCGGCGCCGAGTTTGATCTTGTTCTCCTCCGGCTTCAGCGTCGAATAAAACTGCGCCAGACCGGACCGCAGCCAGTACGGAATTTTCGGCGCCGATTGGTCCAGAACAAGCTGGCAGTATTCGCGAAAAATGTGTTCGTACCTTTCGGGCTTGAGCCCCAGCGAGACAATCGTCGCGGGCGTTCCGGATATCGAATAAGTAGTAACAGACCCATATTCCGAAGGCCTGAATTTCGCGGCATCACCTTCCGACTGGAACACCACCACGCGCACCGGCTGTCCGCCCGGATCCTGCGAGTGCGTTGAATTGATAAAAAAAGCGCGCACAATTTCGAGATGCTGGAGGGCTGCGCGAATTTCCGATTCGCTCTGCGCGGCGTACATCTCAAAGTGCGCGGAAGAAGCGTGGACCCATTTCGCGTCCGCGGCTGAAAGCCGGCCGGCCGGTATCAACAATAAAGAAGCAATCAGGAAAAGGCGGAAAATTCGCATCCGAAGTACAGAGCCTCCGGTCTATTTTACAAGCCCTTCAGGATTAACGTTCGACAGCCATGGCGACCGAATTGCCGCCGCCGAGGCAGAGTGCCGCAATGCCGCGATGAACGTCGCGCCGTATCATCTCATGAATCAGCGTAACCAGAATGCGCGCGCCGCTCGCGCCGATGGGATGTCCAATCGCCACCGCGCCGCCGTTGACGTTCACGCGCTCCATGCCGAGTTCCAGTTCGCGCGTGACCCCGATCGCCTGGACGGCGAAGGCTTCGTTTAGTTCGAAGAGATCGACGCTCTGCATCGTCCAACCCGCGCGCGCCAGAACCTTCCGAACGCCCGTCACCGGGGCCAGCATCACCCACTTCGGTTCGACGCCCGAAGTCGCCTGCGCACGAATTCGGACCAGGGGCTGAACACCGAGTTCCCGCGCCTTTTCACCTGACATCACCACGAGCGCAGCCGCCGCGTCATTCACGCCAGGCGCGTTGCCCGCCGTGACGGTACCTTCTTTCCTGAATGCGGGCGCCAGCGCGGCCAGCGCTTCAAGACTGGCATCTTCCCGAACGGACTCGTCACGGCTCACGACTTCCGGTTTGCCGCCGCGCTTTTTTGCCGGTACGGAGACCGGAATGACTTCGGGGCCGAAACGGCCTTCGCGCCAGGCTGCCGCGGCTTTGCGATGCGATTCGAGCGCATACCGGTCCTGTTCCTCGCGCGTGACAGAGTGCTTTTCGGCGACGTTCTCACCCGTGATTCCCATGTGGTAGTCGTTGTAGACATCCCACAGGCCGTCGTGAATCATGGAATCCACCGCGGTCGCGTTCCCCAGCCGGAATCCCTGCCGCGCCTGCGGCAGCAGATAGGGCGCATTGCTCATCGATTCCATCCCGCCGGCCACCACTACATCGGCGTTCCCCACCAGGATCGACTGCGCGGCCAAAGCGACCGCTTCCAGCCCCGATCCACAGACCTTGTTGATGGTGAGCGCGCCGACCGTGGGCGCAAGCCCTCCGAACAATGCGGCCTGGCGCGCAGGGTTCTGGCCCAGTCCAGCTGGCAGGACGTTGCCCATGATGCACTCTTCCACCGCGGCGGGATCAACACCCGCGCGCCGCACGGCTTCCTGGACAACGATGGCCCCGAGCTGCGGCGCGGAGAGCGAGGCAAGCCCGCCTTGAAATTTGCCAACCGGTGTCCGGACGGCTGAAACGATGACTACCTCTCGTAATTCACTCATCCAATTCGATGTTAGAACAGCGGAAAAAGAAAACGGCCGACACCCGTTCGCCGGGCATCGGCCGTTCTCGGTCTGCTATCGAATTCAGTCGTTAGAACTGAACACGCGCAGTGAACGCCAGAATGCGGGCGTTGACGGCGCTGTTCAGGAATCCAAGGTTGGCTCCATTCGTCAACTGATTCGTCGTGAAGCTGTACTGACCTCCGGCGTTGATGGCCGAGGTGCCGTCCGTCTTACCAATTTCCGTGTGGTTAAAGACGTTGTAGGCCTGAGCCTGAATCCGGAGAATCCGCTTTTCGCTGCCAAGCGGAATGTTTTTGGTCAGGGTCATGTCGAAATTGGTGACGTGCGGAGCGGAGAGGATTCCTGAGCCTCCGCCGAGGTTACCAAGAGCCGGTGCGCCGTTGAGTACGAAGTTGCAGTTCGTAGCGGGTGCGCAAAGCGAAGTGTAGTTGATCGACGGAGTCGCAAATGCGGCGCCATTGAAGTAAACCTGGCCATTTCCATTGGTTCCAATGTTGGCGTAAGGATCACCCACCACACTGCATCGCGAACTGAGATCCGGGGTTCCGGTCGTGCCGCCAACCGTGCTTGGCGAGCCGGAAGTGAAGCCGCAAGTCGGGCTGTACGGTACACC
Source organism: Bryobacteraceae bacterium (assembly GCA_036500405.1). GTDB lineage: Bacteria > Acidobacteriota > Terriglobia > Bryobacterales > Bryobacteraceae > BOG-234. The sequence goes on along the minus strand of DASYCD010000528.1, from coordinate 2,683 downwards.
GCTCTGAACGCTCGTAATGCCGGAGAGCGACCAGTTATCCGTGATATAGCCGACGCCCTTGAGATGCAGCGCCTTGGCAGGACCCGGAATATCGTAGGTGTAGTTGACGACGAGGTTGTGGGTGCGATCGCTCGCCTGGCGACCGTAGTTCCACTGCTCGTTTGTCGGAAGACCATTCAGGCCCGTGCAGACAATGCAGTACGTGCCATTGCCCGTGACCGTGCCAACATCACCCATCGCCTTGGAGTAAGTGTAGTTCAGACCGACCGCGAGACCACGCGAAACACGGCGCTGCAGCAGGACGTTCAGGCCGTTGTAGTTCGTGTGGCCGACGAACTTGAACGTTGTAATACCGTTCAGGCCCGGGTAACGGGTGCGTTCAAAAACCTGGCCGATATCGGCGGAAGTGGTGCCACCTGTGGTCGGGTTCAGGTTCGACGGGGTAAACGGCCACGCGCCGCCGACCGGGATGTAGTTCTCGTTATACGTCAAAGGCTGATTGAACGCATAGTTGAACTGGTAACCCACATCGAGCGTGGTGCCCTTACCGAAGTTGTGCTGAATGTCAAAGCTGACATTCTGCACACCGTCGTGAGGAATTTCGCCCGGGAATGCAAACGACTGACCGATGCCAAGCGGCTGCAGGGTCAGACTGGCCGGCGTCGGCGCCGTTGCTGCCGTTTGAGCCCGAATTTGCGCAAAACTCAGATTGCCGACCGACTGGCTGTAAGACAGTGGCGCGTTGCCGGCGAGGCCATAAACGTCGTTGCCCTGCAGGCGGTCATAGAAGACACCCCATCCGCCACGGACAGCGGTCTTGCCGTCGCCGAACAGATCATATGCAAATCCAATCCGGGGAGCAGCCACTATGGAAGCGGTCTTGTACGGATCCTGATCCACACCGTTGACGCCCAGAACCTGAACGCCGTTGGTGTAGTTGCCGGTACCCGGAACCACCGCGCCGATGAAGCCGCTGCTTACCAGCGCGCCGCTGAAGGGATCCTGCGCCATGAGACCGTTCGCCGCCGAGGAGCAGGTCCCGCCGCCCGTGCAGAAGGGCCGATACAGATGCGGAATCTGGTTCCTGTCGAAGTTGGCGATGCTGAAGTTGGTGAAGGTTTTATTCAGATCGTACTGCGGAGTCTGGTGATAGAAGCGAACACCCAGGTCCAAAGTCAGCTTCCGGCTCACCTTCCAGTTGTCCTGGATGTAGAACTCGAAATTGTAGTACTGAGCGTTGAACGTAGTGGTCGCAGTCGCCTGCTGGTAATTGGAAGTCTGACCGAGCAGAGCGAGCACATATCCAGAGTTCGAATTCAGCAGCGGATTACCGGCGGACGCGTTGAAATTGTACTGTCCGTTGTATTGCTTGCTCGCGGGCTGAATCTTGTTGTTGAGTTCGAGGTAGGCGCCCGCCTTGAAAGCGTGATGGCCGATGACCTTCGAGATGTTGTCCTGATACGAGTGGATCGGGTTGAAGTTCTCATACGTACCCGAGCTTGTTCCGACTGCGCGGGCGTAGTTCGAACCATTCGGCAGATTGACGCTGCTGAAGTCGAACTGCGGCAGAATCGGGTTGTAGCCGTTCACCGGTCCCTGCGGACCGCTCTGATCCGCAGTGGGGATCGGGAACAACGTGGGGATGTTCGGAATCAGGCTGCGGTTTTCAGAAGCATAGTTGTCCGTCGTGTAATACGACCAGGTATTCCAGCTTTCGCCTACCGTGATTTCGTTGATGAGCGTCGGCGTAATCGTATAGGTCAGAGTGCCGGAGTAGCTGTGGCCTGGGTTCGGATGATCGATGTTCGAGATCGGGGGCAGGTTGCCACGGCCGTTCTGGTCCTTCGGTCCGAAGTTGATGCCGGAGTACAGCACGCCCATGTCATCGTAATCGTGAATCCAACGCGCATATCCGCTGAGCTTCTGAGTGATGTTGAAATCGATGCGGGCCACGTCATTGCGGCGCGGGTGCGCGGCGCTGTCCGTCGCCTGGAAGTTGTTGGTGTAAACCTGATTTGCCGGCAGAACAGGATTGTTCGGCAGCGGGAAAAAGTTCAGGATGGACTGACCCAGGGGATCGAGCTGGCTTTGCGGAATCACATTGCCCGAGAACGGAATGTTGCCGTGCTGCGGGTCCAGGATCGGAGTGAACAGCTTGCCACCATTGCCGTTGTTGCCAAACGTCTGTGAGAAGTCGCCCATGCGCTCCAGCGCCGTAGGCATGTAGGTGGTCTGCGTGTTCGCCGGAACGAACTGTCCCGTATACTCCTGCGACCAGAAAAAGAAGAGGTGCTTCTTTTCTTTGTTCGCAACTTTCGGAATGTAGAGCGGACCACCGATGCTGTAGGTCTCAATGTTGTAGCGATAGGGCGAGCGCGGCGTTGCCACGTTCTGACCATTGATGTTCTTCAGGTTATGGTTGTTGGCCCAGCTGTTCGCATTGAATTCTTCGTGGCGGTGGCTCCAGTTGAACGAGCCGTGGAAATCCGACGTTCCGTTCTTGGTGACGACCGTGATGGTGCCGCCCGAGTTACGGCCGAATTCAGCCTGATAGTTCGAGGTGAGGATTTTGAGTTCCTGCACGGCGTCCATGTTCGGTTCGTAGTGCAGCGTGCTGTTGGAGCCGGTATCCATGTCGGAAATACCGTCCACCGTAAAGTTCATGGTCAGGGTCGAGTTGCCC
>DASYCD010000527.1:0-3304 GCA_036500405.1 Bryobacteraceae bacterium | reverse complement strand
CAACGGTGTCCTGATGCACAACCCCAAGGAACTGCTCGGCCCCACCGTTCACCGCGCGGCGGCGAAATATCTGGCCCAGCCCGACGAAGATTCCCTCCTCCTGCAGAATCACAACACGCGCGTGCGTTACAAGTCCAGCTGGGTTCGTCATTTCGGCGCTTATGACACTCCGGAAAAACAGTAGCTGGATTTGCGTGGGCCTCACCGCGTTCGCAGCGGTCGCGTTCGCGCAGGACAACATCCCGAAAGCCAACCGCGGCTACACCGACACACCGCTCGTGCCTGGACAGAAGTGGCATGTCCATGATCCCGACCGTCCCTATCCGCCGAAAGCCACACCAGGCGCGAAGCCTGGCGATCCTCCCTCGGACGCCGTCGTTCTGTTCGACGGCAAAGATCTCTCACACTGGCTGCCCGCGACACAGATCACGCCGACCGGTCCCACTACCCATGAGGGGCCGCCGAAGTGGAAGGTCGAGAACGGCTACATGGAGATCGTTCCCGGCACGGGCGATCTGGAAACGAAGGAAAAGTTCGGCGACGTCCAGTTACACGTCGAGTTCGCGCTGCCCACCACAAACGCCGGCACCACGACCGATCGCGGCAACAGCGGCATCTTCCTGCAAGGCCGCTACGAAGTCCAGATTTTCGACGAGAACAAGAATCCGATCTACGCGGACGGCCAGATCGGCGCGCTCTACGGTCAGTGGCCGCCACTCGTCAACGCCGGTCTCAAGCCGGGCGAATGGCAGACTTACGACATCCTATTCGAAGCGCCGAAAATGGAAGGTGACAAGGTCCTGAAGCCGGCCTATCTCACTGCGATCCTCAACGGCATGGTCGTCCAGAACCACACCGAACTTCTCGGGCCAACCGTCTATCGAGCCGCCGCGAAGTACGTCGCCCAGCCCGCCGAGGACGGAATCCTGATCCAAGGCCACAATTCGGCCGTCCGCTTGCGCAACATCTGGGCCCGGCGTCTGAATTAGCTCAATCGGGAAGAAAAACCCGGCTCCCTCCGTCCAACGGACATTAAAGGAGGCTTCAATGCCGCAATCCATCATCTGGAAGTCAGTTTTCGCCGGCGCGCTGGCGATTCCACTGTTCGGCGCTACGCTGGTCCACGCGCCCAACGATCTCACCGTACACGAGTGGGGTACGTTCACATCTGTCGCGGGATACGACGGTTCCTCGCTCGAGTGGGCGCCGCTGGCGTTCTCCGGCGATCTCCCGTGTTTCGTTCACACAAGCAATGGGCCTTTTGCGAAATACACGCCGGGACTCGTCCGAATGGAGACGCCGGTGGTGTATTTCTACACCCAGCAACCCGTCACGGCATCTGTTCGGGTAGATTTCCCGCAGGGGAAAATGACCGAATGGTACCCTCAGGCGCAGGTTGCCCCGAATTCCGGGCTCAAAAACGGCAGCATTGAATGGTCCGGCCTGAAGATCATGCCCGGCGCTACGCCCGACCTTCCCTCCACCTCCGGCCAGAGCAGATACTATCCCGCGCGTTCCACCGATTCCGCGCCCGTGCAGGCGGGTAACGAGAGCGAAAAGCTCCTCTTCTATCGCGGCGTCGCCAATTTCAGGGCGCCGATCGAGCCAGTAGTCACTGGCAACGGCTACACGCTTCGCAACAACAGTGGAACCCCCATCCCGGTTGCGATTCTGTTCGAAAATCGCGATGGCAAAATCGGCTACCGCGTCATTCACAATCTGAAAGACAGCGCGCAGGTCGATGCCCCACCGCTCACCAGCAGCGTCGACGCGATCCGCAGGGACATGACCGCGATCCTGACGCAATCCGGTCTCTACCCGAAAGAGGCCGCGGCCATGCTGGAAACCTGGCACGATTCCTGGTTCGAAGGTGGTACCCGCGTCATTTATATTGATCCCCGCAGCACAGTGGACGCAACTCTTCCCCTGCGCGTCTCCCCTGCCCCGCAGAGCACCGAACGCGTCTTCGTGGGACGAGTGGAAGTTCTCTCCCCGTGGACCGAGAACGCCATCCGTACCGCGATGGAAGCCGGTGATGCCACCGCCATCAAACAGCTCGGCCGGTTCCTGCCCGCCTTCATCTATGAAATGAGCAGGCACGGCAAGTTGAGCCGGACAACCCCAGGCTCGGCGATCGCCGCCAGAATCGATTCCGCGAACTACAACGGAACGGCGCCCTGCATTCGTTAAGATTGCGAGCAGCGTGACGGATCGGGAAGTCAGCGCGGAAATCATCGAAGCCTGCCGCCTCGGCGACAGGGATGCCTTTCGTGTGCTTTACGAGACGTACAAAGACCGGGTGTACTCCGCCTGCCTCTACTTCTTCCATGGCGATGCGGCAGAGGCGGCGGACGTCACCCAGGAAGTTTTTGTGAAGTTGTTCAGCGTAATCGCCGGGTTTCGGGAAGGCGCGGCCTTTTCGACCTGGCTGTATCGCATGGTCCACAACGCCTGCATCGATTCCACGCGGCGCAAAAAGGTCCGGGAGCGCGTCCCGGAAATCCAGGCGTCTTCTGTCGCGTCTCATGAAATGGAGTTCCTGCATTCGCGGGACGCGGCCACGATTCAGCGGGCGGTTTCGTCTTTGCCGCCGAAGTACCGGGTGGCGGTGCTGCTACGCCACTTCGAAGATTTTTCGTATGAAGATATGTCGAAGGTTTTGAACTGCTCCATGGGAACGGTGGCTTCGCGCCTCAACCGCGCCCATAAGCTGCTGGCGGATGTTCTTGCTCCGCTGCGCGACCGGATAGCTGCCGGAGGACGCGATGCCTGAACGGCCAAATGACGAAAAACTCGTGCGCGATGCGCTGGATCGTCTGCCGGTCGTGCAGGCGCCGGATGCCATCTGGCGGTCGATCCATGCGTCGCTCGATACCCCGGAGCGCCGGGTTTTCTGGCCGCGCGTACGTTGGGCGTTCGCCGTGGCTGCGGCCGTGCTGATTGCGGGGGTCGCATTGTACTGGCGTTCCGCAAACCGCCCGCGCTGGGAAGTCACGCTCACGGAGGACGGTAAGACCAGCCAGGAAGCGGTACGCGCCGGCGACTGGCTGCAAACAGATGCCTCCTCGACCGCCGAAGTTCGCGTTGGAACTATCGGCACAGTGGAAGTCTCGCCACAGACGCGCCTGCGCATCGTGACCACACGTCCCGATGAACACCGCATTTCCCTCGAGCACGGACAAATCAAAGCCACTATCACCGCCCCGCCCAAGCTGTTCTTCGTCGATACGAAATCCGCGACCGCGGTCGATCTCGGCTGCCAGTACACGATGAAAGTCGACGACTACGGCAACGGACTGCTGAA
>DASYCD010000526.1:0-13915 GCA_036500405.1 Bryobacteraceae bacterium | reverse complement strand
TTGTCCGTGCAATAGAACCCGCCGTCCTCTATTCCCCGCCCGCGGACTCACCTTCGACGTCGCGCCGCGTACGTCGCCACCTTCGCACGGTTTCCGCAAATCTGCATACTGCACCACCGCCGCGTGCCTTTCCTGCTGGTGTCGTAGAAGTGCAGCACGCAATGTCTGCATTTGCGAATCTTCGCCCGATCAAGATCAGCCAACAGCGCGGCGATGCTGTGCGCCACCGGCCCGAGCAGGTCGTCGGGTTCGCGCGGCTCGCAATAGGCCTCGGTCCTGAAGCCCTCTCCCGTGACAATCAACCTTGTCTGCATAGGATGGCGGGCCATCAGCTTGTTGATTTCCTCAACAAAGGCTTTTCCAACATCCCCACCCACCTCATATTTGAGGATCTCCTTCCTGAGCTTTTCCCGCAATTGATGTAGTGAATCCAGAGCGCGTCCCGCAGATTCGGATTCTCGCCACCGGCGACGGAGTTCGCTCACCTCACGGGCGCCGAGCATGTTCGCCGCTCGAAACCACCGCAACACCGCCGCAATGTCGGGAAGCAGTTCTGCCGGTTCCTCGCCCCTCAGAAGCGGTCGCGTATTCAGAAAGTCCAGCGCGGGGTGGTTCCCCACGAACAGGAATCCATCCCTCCAGTCCGAGTCTGATTCGTCCTTTAACATCGCGCCTCCTGGGTCGCATCCAAAAATACCACACCGGTAACGAATCTATTTACAGGTTAGCGCATCCAACCAGGCGAGGCAGTTTTGTTACCCATTTCACTACGACCTGCAAGGAGATCTATTATGACCACTTATCAACGTGCCCCCGTGAACGGAAACACCATTTTCTATCGTGAAGCCGGAGCCAAAGACGCCCCGGCGATTCTCTTGCTGCACGGGTTCCCAACGTCATCGCACATGTTCCGCAACCTGATTCCAATTCTCGCCGAGCATTACCACGTGATCGCGCCGGACCTTCCCGGGTTCGGATTCTCCGATGCGCCGGACCGCAAAACGTTCCCATACACCTTCGAAAATCTCGCGAATGTGATCGATCGTTTCACGCAGACAATCGGCCTCGATCGCTACGCCATCTACATATTCGACTACGGCGCACCGGTAGGATTGCGGCTCGCTCTGGCGCATCCGGAACGCGTCACAGCAATCGTTTCTCAAAACGGCAACGCCTATGAGGAGGGGCTGAGCCAGGGCTGGAACCCGATTCAGAAATACTGGAAAGAGCCGACGCCGGCCAATCGGGCCGCCTTGAAGGATTTCCTCACTCCGGAAGCGGTCAAATCGCAATATCTCCATGGCGTTCCCGACGAAACTTCAGTGGCGCCGGAGGCATATGAGCTTGACAGCGCGTTACTCGCGCGCACCGGCAACGATGAAATTCAGCTTGACCTCTTCCTGGACTACGCAGGCAATGTCGCCCTGTACCCGAAATTCCAGGAGTATTTCCGCACGCGCCGTCCGCCGCTGCTCGCGGTTTGGGGTAAGAACGATCCCTTCTTCCTTCCAGAAGGCGCCGCCGCGTACCGGCGTGACATTCCGGACGCCGAAGTCCTCCTCTTCGACACTGGCCATTTCGCCCTGGAAACGCATACCGTCGAGATCGCGGCCGCGGTCAACCGGTTCCTGGCGGCCAGAGGAATATCAGAATGAGTTCGTTTGCTCAAAACGCCGCGTTCGTGTTGGTCCATGGCGCGTGGGCTGACGGTTCATGCCGGCAGAACGTCATTCTGCCGTTGCGGAACAATGGTCTTCAGGTAACCTGTGCGCCGATTCCCCCGACATCGCTTGAAGAGGAGGTAGCCCCGCTCGGCGTTTTCTATCGCGCCGGGCGCCACCCGGCGCACACGGGTTCATCTGGATGCCGAAAGGCGGCTTCGGCCACGCAGTCGCTCACAAAGCTTCACTGGACCAGGCAACGATTCATGGCGGGCCGTGATGTAATTCTGGAAGCGGCTTGGGAGACGCTGACGACATGAAGACACCTGTAGCGATTGTCACGGGCGCAAGCCAGGGCATCGGCCGCGCGACCGCGATTCGCCTGGCGCGTGATTTCGAAGCCGTCGCCATGACTGCCCGGCAGGCGGATGAGTTGAAGAAGACCGCGGCTGCAGTCGAATCCGCAGGCGCGAAAGCCCTGACTTACCCGCTCGATTTGCGCGAGCCCAAGTCGGCGGACATCCTCGTTCAGGGCGTGCTCGACCGCTTCGGCAGGATCGACGCTCTCGTCAACATTGCCGGGGCTGTGCCGCAGATCGATCTGTTCGAGATGACCGACGCGCAGTGGGATGACGGCCTCGCGTTGAAACTACATGGTGCGCGGAGACTGACAATTCGAGCCTGGGATTCTCTGAAAGTATCGAAAGGCCAGGTAGTCTTTATCTCCGGAAGCGCGGCTCTCGATCCAAAACCAGGCTTCGCCGCCGTCGCCTCGATCAACGCGGCAATCATCGCGCTTGCGAAGGCCTTCGCCGAACAAGGCATCAAGGATGGAGTCCAGGTAAACAGCGTGGTTCCAGGCGCTGTGATGACGGCGCGCCGCCGGTCGTTTATTGATCATTGGGCGCCGGAGCACGGAATGAGCGTGGAAGAGGCGTTAAAGCGTTTTCCGGAAGAGGCCGGCATCGCGCGGTACGGTGAACCCGAGGAGATTGCGGGCCTGATCGCCTACCTCGTTTCCCCCGAGGCTCGCTGGCTCACCGGCTCTTCTGTTCGGATGGATGGAGGCGAAATCAAAGGAGTCTAGACGTCCCCCGATTGACGCGAAGTTTGAAAGGAATGGTGAGCCGGGCGGGGCTCGAACCCGCGACCACCGCATTAAAAGTGCGATGCTCTACCAACTGAGCTACCGGCTCTCTGATGAAGGCTGAAATCGGAACGCGCGACGCTCTCGCGCCACATCCCGCATGCTCAGATTACCACGCGGCCTTCCACAACGCCGCTGCTATAATCGCAACGTTGGACCACATGCGGATGTGGCGAAATTGGCAGACGCGCCAGACTTAGGATCTGGTCCTCGAGAGAGGGTGGAGGTTCAAGTCCTCTCATCCGCACCACGCACCGGCCGCTCGCCGCAGCCTACGCAGCGACGGATTTTTTCGGTGCGGCAACCCGCGGCTTCGCCGGACGATCCTTCGCCGGAAAATGCTGCTTAAGCCAGTTCTGCAGGTTTTCTTTCTGCGACGCGTTGACCACCCGGTACCACCGAATCTCGCCCGTGTGGTCGTCATATTCAGCCATGACGTAGGCGCCGGTTGTCATCACGCTGATGATCCCGTCTTCCCTCAATCGCCCGCAATAAAAAGAGTCGTTAATTGTGTGACGGTCAATCATTTAACTCAATTATAGCAGAGACGCGCCCTAACCCGCCCGCGCAAAGTCCAGATAGCCGTGCCGAGGGTCCGTACTGATCAACTTCACCCGTAGTTTATCCCCGACATCCACGCTATGTGGTTGAATCAGAATGCCTTCCGCCGGCGGGTCCGTCACCCGCACAAACGTCCCCTTGGGCGTCACTCCCGTCACCACCCCCGTGAACGTCTCCCCAATCCGCGACCGCAGCGCCACCGCCGCAATCCGCTTATGCATCGTCCGCTCCACCTTGCGCGCCGCGTTTTCCTTCGCGGTACAATTCCTGGCGATCTCATCCAGCTCACCATCCGAATACGGCGCGCCCTGCCCGGCAATCACCGCCTTGACCAGCCGCTGCGTCACCGTGTCCGCATACCTTCGATTCGGCGCCGTCGAATGCGTGTAATCCGAAGCCGCCAGCGCGAAGTGTCCCGGACTCGCTTCCCCGCCCTTCGCCAGCACATACTCGCCCGGCCCCATTAGCTTCACCACCGCGAGCGACACATCCGCATAATGATCCGGGTCGACCTCCCGCCGGTGCGACAAAACGCGGTTCAGCGCGCCGGAATCGGGTTCAGCCGGCAGCGTCTCACCATTCTGCGCGGCCAGCGCGACAATACGATCCCACCGCGCCGGCGTCTTCACCACGCGCGCAATCGACGACACGCCCGCGCCCGCCAGCGTCCGCGCCATCACGCCGTTCGCCGCCACCATGAAGTTCTCAATCAGCTCCGTCGCCCGATTCTTCCGCCGCACCTCGATCCCGGAGACGTGGCCGCCATCCATCACCGGTTCGGCTTCCACGCGATCCAGATTCAGGGCGCCCATCCGATGCCGCTCTTCCCCGAGCAACTGCGCCGCTTCATCCTGCAGCCTGAGCTGCGCCATCAGATCGTTCGAAGCCGCCACCTTCCCCGGCGCCTCGCCGCGATCCTCCAGCCACGCCCCCACCCCGTTATAAGCCAGTTGCGCCCGATTCCGAACCAGAGCCCGATATACATGACCCTCCGCCACGGACCCGTCCGCCTTCACCACAAACTCCGTCACAATCGCGAGCCGGTCTTCGTCCTCATTGAGCGACGTCAGCCCCGTCGAAAGCTCCTCCGGCAGCATCGGAAACACGCGCACCCCCGTGTAAACCGACGTCGTCTCGGAAGCCGCATGCCGATCGATCGGCGATCCCGCGGGCACATCCGTATCCACGTCTGCAATTGCGACGCGCACCAGGATGCCGCCCTCCACGCGCTCCGCCATCTCCGCCTGATCCAGATCGCGCGACGTATCGTTGTCTATCGAAGACCACAACAGCCCCCGCAGATCGCGAACATCGCCTTCCGCGCGCGGCAAGCTCTGCCCCTTCAGCGCCTGCAACTGCCGCAGAGCCTCCGGCGGAAAGTCAGGATGGAAACCCTCATCGATCATCGTCTGCCGCGCCGCGGCAGCCAGATCGAATCCGTTGTGATTCATCAGTGAGCGGCAGCCAGATGAAACGCATCGAGCGGCAGATTGTCGTCGGCCCCGAACGGCAGTTCATGCGCCTCTTCCAGAATCTCGAGCCGGGGATTAGCCTCAATCTCCGCCCGCATGTTCTCACTCAGCCCCATCGGCGAAAGCGCCAGCGTGTTGGCAATCCATCCGATGCGCACCTCTTCGAAGTTCGGCTTACCCAGCGTCGGCACAATGCGCTCGATGCACTCACGATCCGTAGCAAAATGAATCGGCAGCTTCCCGCACCGCGGCGTCGTCGCCGTCAGCACGTTGAGCCACGTGGCATTGTTGTCAATCGCCTGCGCCAGCCGGTCCGTAATCACTTCCGCCATCCCGATGCCCGACGCATTTCCGTAGCTCTGATCGCTCAGCCCGCGCACGAAAATCCGTTCCACGTGCGGCAGCGGCCAGGGATTGATCTCGCCATCCACGCCGCGGTTCACCACCTTCGTATCCATCCCCGCGCCGCTGAAAATCTTCCCCATCTCATCCACAATCAGCAGATCCAGGTCGCACGGCAGCGTCGCCGCCCACGTCTTGGAAAGCGCCAGCAGTTCCTTTTCCCGCTGCTCCATGTCGGCCGAATGCACCGCCGCCAGCTTGGCGGTATTGTGGAACGCGTCTTCCAGAATCGCCAGACCACCCAGAATCTTGCCCGACCCTCGAACCTGCCGACCCACTGACCGAATCACGGCTTCAAGGCCCATGCGCCGCGCATTCATGTGATAGTTCTTCGCACCCGCCCACTTGCCCAGGCCGATCGCCATCATCTTGTACAAGCCGCTTTCAATCTCGCCCGCGAAATCCGTATGCTGCTTCACGCGCCCGCACAGAAACACGCCGCCCGCTTCCGAAGCGTACTTATCCAGAAACACTTCGATGCCTTCCGGCGTCTTCCCCAGGCTGATCACCTCGAGCGAGCTGCGCAGTTCGCATCCCATCGTCTCGGGCGTGATCCCATAGTGCGCCAGCACATCGGTCTGGCCTTCCGCCGTCGCGGCGCCGTGGCTCCCCATCGCCGGAAAAATGAAGGGAACGAACCCGCGCGATTTCCAGTAATCCACCACCGCGCGAACAATCGTGCTGATGTTACTGATCCCGCGGCTTCCAACGCCAATCGCGACCGTGGATCCAGGGGCAAGTCCCGCTCCGAAATTGGCGGCGCTCAATTCGCGCTGCACTTCACCGGGGACGTCTTTGAGGCGCCGGTCTTCAAACTTCTGACCGACAAGAAGCATGCGAGGGAGTTTCACAGACACGAATTATATCGCGCGTGAAAACGTCTTTTTACGATTCCTGCTCCTGCCACTGCTCCGCCAGCATGCGGGAATACTCTTCCGAAGCAAAGATCCGGAAATCGAACGAATGACCCGCCACTGGCTGATAAGGTTTCATCTGCTGAAAGCAAACGTAGGCATAATCCGCAAACCGGTGATAGTTTTCCAGAAACATCGGCGAAAGCGTCCCAATATCCGGCGGCTCCTCAAACAGGCACCGAATCCCGATCCCTCGCGAAAACACCGCGCGCCGGTCCGAAACACCCCACTCCTCCAGCTTCTGCTTCACTGCCTCCGGCGGCGAATCGACAATCAGCGCCGAAAAGAATTGCGCGTTCGTCTTCACTCCCACGTCGCCCGAGCGGCTCAACTGATCCAGGCACTGCTCAATCCAGCGGAATACGTCCTTCCCCAGGAACAACAGCATCCGGATTTCCTGATACCGCCCCAGCAACACCCGCTCCTGGATCTCCGCATACCTCGGGTTCGAAATCGCGGCTTCCTGCAGATCAATCGCCGCGCGCGACCCTTCCAGTAACTGCTCGGTCCCCGACGCAGCTCCGAATGGATGCAGAATGAGGTGCGGCAACGCAACCATAAAGTCTTCAGTCACAGTTATGTTGTTATTATCGGCCACTGGATCGAAAATTCTACTCAAGGTTTCTTAAACGCCGTTCGGGAGATTTCACCTTAGCCGCATGGCGCCGCCAACAACCGCGCCCGCATGCGAATCCCCCTTCACCCGCACGAAAACCGGGCGATCCTTCTCCGCCTCCAGTTTCCCCACCATCCCCGACACCAGCCTCAGCACACCCACCGCCGCCGACGCATCGATCTTATCCCACGTGTCGGTCGGACGGTGGTAGTCCCCATGCAGCCCGGAAAAGAAAAACAGCACCGGCACCTGTCGCGCACTGAACGACGTATGATCGCTTGACCCATACCCGCTCTCCGAATAATCCACCCGAAAGCCCGACTTCCCCACCAGATCATCGAGATCCGCGCGAAACGTCGTCCCCGTTCCCGCGCCGCCGATGTACAACTTCCCGTCGCGCACCCGCCCAATCATATCCATATTGAGCATCGCCACCGCATCCCGCAGCGGCAGCAGCGGATGCTCCGCATAATACCCCGAACCCAGCAGCCCCAGCTCTTCCCCCGCATACGCCATAAACACCAGCCCGCGCTTCGGCTTCACACCGCGATAAAACTCCGAGAAATACCGCGCCAGCTCAATCACCCCCGCCGTACCCGACGCATTGTCATCCGCGCCCGGATGCACCATGCCCTTCATCAGCGGCGCCATCGAATACTGGCCGCCGAGTCCCAGATGATCGTAGTGAGCCCCCAGAATCACGTACTCCGGAGTCTCACCCGGCAGATACGCAATCACGTTGTGGACCGTCTTCACAACCCGCTCCACTTCCACGTTCTCGCGAATCTCCATCTTCGGCATCGCGAAAGATCGCGGTTTCAGATCCTTGTCGATCGCCTCTTCCGTGGCGAGAAGATCGTGCCCCGCATCCCGTACCCACTCATTCACCACCGCTTCCCGCACCTGCACGAATGAAATCCCTGCATCCGCTGGACCGCTCTCGCCGTCGAACGAATCGATCTCGTCCTTCGCATTCTTATGGTTCACGCGATCGAGCACCAGAATCACGCCGCGCGCGCCATGCTCCCTTGCATTCGCCGCCTTGGTGTAAGTCTCCGAATGGTCGGTATAAACCTTGCCTTCAAACACGCTCTTTGCGTCGAACTCCTGCGGCTCATGCGCCAGCACAATCACAAACTTGCCGCGCACATCCATCCCCGCATAGTCGTCGTAGTTGTACTCGGGCGCCGTGATTCCATAGCCCGCAAACACCACCGACCCCGATGCCTTCGCGCTCCCGGAAAAGTTGCTCGGCACGAAATCCTTGTCCGGCTGCAGCGATTCCAGGTCGCCGTTCCATGTCGCGTCGAGCTTGTCGCTCCTCCCCAGCTTCGCGCTTGCCGACATTTCAAACGGCTGCAGATAGCCGCCGCCCGCCGGCTTCAGCCCATCGGCGCGAAACTGATCTTCGATGTATTTCGCCGCCTTCTCGAGCTCCGGCGAACCATCCGCTCGGCCGCGCATATCGCGCGAAGCCAGGAATTTGATGTGATCCAGATAGCGCGCGGCGTCGAACTGCGGCGGTTCCGTCGCCAGCGCGAGCGCCGCAACAACCGTCAGCAGCGCCCCGCGCCCGATTTTCACTTCGGAGCCATTCCTGGCAGCGCCAGTTGCACGCTGCAGCAATCGGCCGCCTTCGCATGCGCCTTCGCCCACGCGATCTCATGCGCCACCACCACCTTCAGATCGTCCAGCGCAATCGTCCCCACCATCCGGCGGCCGTTGATGAAGAATGTCGGCGTCGCCGTCAGCTTGAGCGCGTCGCCAATCGCCACGCTCCGGTCCACTTGTGTACGCGGCTCCGGCGCCACCGCGCACGCCGCCAGCTTCGCCGCATCCAGATCGGGATCCGTCTTCGCGTACTCCAGCCCCTTGTCCTTCAGGTTGTCCGGCGTGATCTCGCTCTGGTGCGCGAAGATCCAGTCGTGGTACTTCCAGAACGATCCGTTGTTCTGCGTATAAATGCAGCGCCCCAGCACCGCCGCGCCGCGCGCAAACGGATGCATCGAGGCCAGCGGATAGTCCATATAGTAAAGCTGGATCTGCCCCGGAAACGCCTCCATCAGATCTTTCCGGATCACGTTCGCTTCCTGCCTGCAGTACGGACACTGGAAGTCGGCGAACTCCACAATCGTCACCGGCGCGCCAGGCGTGCCGAGAAACGGCTGATCGTCCGTCTTCAGCAGATCGATATCCGCCTGGAATGGATTCTTCGTCGTGTCCAGAATCTCGCCGCGAATCACGGTCTTGCTGTCGGCGGAAACGTAGAACGGTTCGTCGCGCGATTTGTCGCCCAGTTTCCCGTGGACATTGACGCGATAAAACCCAGCCGTCGGGGCGGGCGCCGGATCGGTGATCGTCACCTCCACGCTCGGCGGCCACATCAGCAGATGGCGGAAATACGCTTCCAGTCCGGTCTTATCCAGCGACGGTGCGACCGTCTGTGCGGCAAGCACGACAGCCCCCGCCAGTCCCACCATCCATCTTTTCCACATGAAAGAAACTCCCCGCGCGTTACATCACCGGCCCAATGCGCCACGGCACAAATTCGCGATGCCCCAAAATCTCCGCCTTCGTCTTCTCGCCCGAAGCCACGCGCAGCAGCATGTCGAAAATGTCTTTGCCCACGCGCTCTACCGTCGATTCGCCATCCGCGATCACGCCAGCGTTGATATCCATATTGTCTTTCATCCGCCGCCCGGTCGCCGTATTTGTGGAGATCTTCAGCACCGGCACCGTCGGAAATCCGATCGCGCTTCCCCGTCCCGTCGTGAACGCAATCAGATTGCAACCGCCCGCCGCCAGTCCCGTAAGCGACACCGGGTCGTACCCCGGCGTATTCATAAAAACGAACCCAGGCGCGATCACCGCTTCGGCGTAATCCACTGCGTCGTTCAATTGCGAAGTCCCCGCCTTCGCCACCGCCCCCAGCGATTTTTCCAGGATGTTCGTGAGCCCGCCTTCCTTATTACCAGGCGACGGGTTGTCGTCAAAACTCCCGCCAAACCGGTTGAGGTATGTCTTGTAACTCTTGATAAAACCAAGTAGTTTCTCCGCCACCTCCCGGTTTCGCGCGCGCCGCACCAGCAGATGCTCGGCGCCAAAAATCTCCGTCGTCTCCGCCAGCACCGCGGACGCGCCGACCGCCGCTAACAAGTCCGACGCGAGCCCCAGCGCAGGGTTAGCAGTAATCCCCGAAAACGAATCCGAGCCGCCGCAGTTGAGCCCCACCTTCAGCTTCGAAGCCGGAACCTCCACGCGCGCCTCCGCGCTGCACTCCTCCATCATTTCGCGGATATGCCGGCGCGCGGCCTCCACCGCCCCCAACGTTCCGCCACTCTCCTGAAGCGTCAGTCCCACAAGGCGGCTCGATCGCGGGGCCGAATCTCCCAGGTAGTGCGAAATCTGATTCGTCTCGCATCCCAATCCCAAAATGATCGCCGCCGCTACGTTCGGATGCGCCAGCGTTCCCGCCAGCGTGCGCCGTAACTGGATCGTGTCCGGACCAATCGACATCGCGCACCCTTCGCCATGCGGAAACGCGACCACGCCATCGATGTTCCCTGGCAGCGACTCGCCGCGGAACGATTCCGCAATCTTCTCCGCCGTATGCGCCGCGCAGTTACTCGCCGCTACTACAGCAACATAGTTCCGAGTTCCCACGCGCCCATCTTCGCGTAAGTAACCCATAAAGGAAGGGCCGTTCGCAGGCGGCGCCGGAATCGCCGAATCGCCCTCCGGAAACTCGTAAGCAAATTCGAGCTCTTCGAAGCCAAGATTATGAGTATGAATGTGTTCTCCGATAGCGATGTCGCGTTTCGCGCGCCCGATTCGCTGCCCATAGCGGATCACATTTTCACCGGCGCGAATCGCCTTCAACGCCACCTTGTGCCCCGGCGGAATATTATCTTTCGAGGTGAACGCAACGCCGCCGACCCGCACCTCGGTCCCAACCGAGAGCGGCACGCGCACCACCGCAACATTGTCGTTCGGGTGCAGTCGCACCACGACATTTTCCGCGGAAGGCGCGGGATGAATTCCAAGAAGTGTGCTCATCGCGACACCGCCGGAGTCTCAATATACAAATAACGGAAGAGTGGCATAAAATCGGCTGCGAAACAGATGGGTGGAACGTCCAACCATCTGGATACAGCGCTATTATAATGGTTGTGCGCCCGCTCTGGAGGCGGAAGAGGGGCTACGCTGTCAAGTGACGGATAACATTGACGTTTAATTACTTGGCAAGGAACCTCCTCACAACGTAAGGTGTAACTTAGGCGGGTTTACCCTCGTCGAATGTTCTGCTATACGTATCGGGACGGACAAAAACGTGTTAAACCGTTTGTTTCCAGAATGGGTATGGTAGACTCCCAAAAATGGAACAGAGGCGGCGCTTCATTCGTCATATCAACAAAGTCGTACTGAGGCTCGAGTAAATTCGAATGGCTGAATCTCAAAAGCATCACAACCGTTATGACGCCGATCTCGCTGCGCACGATGCGCAGGGGAACGTGAAGCTCTCGCTGGACGCCGAAGACCATCTGAGCCGTCTGCTCGCGCCTGACACCGAAGTCCCCTGGTACAAGTCGATTGTCGAGAACGTCAAGGATCTCTTCAACAAGGAAGAACTGCCTCCGCTTGAGCTGACATCGCAACCCGTCGCCGTCAAAGACATTTGGGGACAGGGCACCGATCCGAAGCGCGTAGCCGCTTCCATTTTGATTCACGGAGCCGTTTTTGCCGCGCTGATCTTCATCGGCACCAACAAACAGGTTCAGAAGATGGTCAAGAACGTGGTGCTGATCGCCCCTCCGCCTCCGCCCACGAAGACAGTCGAAGTCAAAAAGGCCGCCGGTGGTGGGCAGCGAACTCCTCTTCCCGCACTCAAAGCCGCACTTCCGAAACCGGCCCCGCGCCAGTTTACTCCCCCGCTCGTCACCATTGAACATCCCGCTCTGACCATGGATCCCTCGCTGGTCGCCGCGCCAGACGCCTGGGCCGCGCCCACCGGCGCGATCGGCAATCCGCTCGGCGCGATCGGCGGCGGCGGTGGACTCGGCAGTGGCGGCGGCATCGGTAACGGCAAAGGCACTGGCATCGGCAATGGCAACGGGCCCGGTGTTGGCGGCGCTGGCGTCTTCTCAGTCGGCAACGGAACCACCGCCCCTGAGCTGATCAGCAAAGTCGAACCCGAATATTCCGAAGAAGCCCGCAAGGCCAAATACAGTGGCTCCGTTCTGCTCTCCATCGTCGTCAATACGGATGGCAAGGCCGAAGACATCAAAGTCGTGAAGAGCCTCGGCATGGGTCTTGATGAAAAAGCCATCGAAGCCGTACAGAAGTGGCGCTTCCGCCCCGGCAAGAACAAAGGCAACCCCGTCAAGGTCAAGGCGCAGATCGAAGTCAACTTCCGCCTTCTCTGATACGTAAGAAAAAGATTAGCTGTTACAATCGATACACCAAACCGCCCGTCTTGAGGGAGACGGGCGGTTTTTATTTCCAGCTATGCCAAGCAATCGACTGCAGCACGAAAAAAGTCCTTATCTCCGGCAGCACGCCAACAATCCCGTGGATTGGTACCCATGGGGTGAAGAAGCTTTCGAAAAGGCGAGCCGCGAAAACAAACCCATCTTCCTCTCCATCGGATATTCCACCTGCCACTGGTGCCACGTGATGGAACGCGAATCCTTCGAATCGGAATCCACCGCGGCCTTGCTCAACCAGCACTTCGTCGCAATCAAAGTCGATCGCGAAGAACGCCCTGATATCGATCGCATCTATATGACCTACGTCCAGGCCGTCACCGGTGGCGGTGGCTGGCCGATGTCGGTCTGGCTCACCCCCGAACTTCATCCATTCGTCGGCGGCACCTACTACCCGCCGGACAGTCGCTACGGGAGGCCTGGCTTCCCCGAAATTCTCGGGCATATTGCAAGCGCCTGGCGGGATGACCGCGCGAAGATCGTCGAATCGAGCACGCGGGTGATGGAAGATTTGCGCCGTCACTCCGCCATGACCGCCAGCGGCTCGGGCGAAGTCGACACGACGATCCTCGACAGCGCTTTCAATCAATTCCGCCGAGGCTTCGATTCCCGTCTCGGCGGCTTCGGCGGACCGCCCAAGTTCCCCCGTCCCTCCGTCCACAATTTTCTGCTGCGCTACTGGAAGCGCACCGGCAACCGGGAAGCGCTCGACATGGTCGCGGAGACTCTGGTCGCCATGGAAAAAGGCGGCATGAACGATCAGCTCGGCGGCGGCTTCCATCGCTACTCGGTCGACGAATACTGGTTTGTTCCGCATTTCGAAAAGATGCTTTATGACCAGGCGCAGTTGACAGCCTCATACCTCGAAGCCTTCCAGATCACCGGCAACGAAACTTTCTCGTTCGCCGCGCGCCGCACGGTCGATTACGTTCTGCGTGAAATGACTTCGCCGGAGGGAGCGTTTTGGTCGGCCGAAGATGCCGACAGCGTCGTCGATCCCGCCGATCCGCATCACAAGAGCGAAGGCTGGTTCTATATCTGGAGCTGGGGTGAAATCATCGACCTGCTCGGCGAAGAAAAGGCCGAATGGTTCGCCTTCCGCTATGGCGTAAAGCCGGAAGGCAACGTCATTAATGACCCGCACGGCGAATTTGGCGGCCACAACATTCTGTTCCAGGCTCACTCTGCCGAAGAGACCGCCACGCACTTCAACCGCCCGTCCGACCAGATGATGCGCGACCTCGAAGATATCCGGCGGCAGCTTTTAGCCGCGCGCGCAACTCGCGTCCGCCCGCATCTCGATGACAAAATTCTCGCCGCGTGGAACGGCCTGATGATTTCCGCCATCGCGCGAGCGGCGGCCATTTTGGATGAACCCGCGTACGCTCGCGCCGCCATGCGCGCCGCTGATTTTCTGCTCGCCACCATGCGCGGCTCGGACGGCGGATTGCTTCGCCGTTATCGCGAAGGCGATGCCGCTATCGGCGCCATGCTTGACGACTACGTGCTGCTCGTACAGGGGCTCCTCGATCTTTACGAAACCACTTTCGATTTCCGCTACCTCGACCAAGCCATCAAACTCAACGAAGAACAGCGCACGAATCTCGAGGACCCCGAAAACGGCGCCTTCTACTCCTCCGCCCAGCCCGACGCCAGCCG
>DASYCD010000525.1:0-8238 GCA_036500405.1 Bryobacteraceae bacterium | reverse complement strand
CCTGCAGGCAACCCGGGTCTTGTCCGGGAAGTGAGAGACATCGACACCGAACACACCATCGTCGTGGACCGGTTTGAGTTTCAATCCACCTTTGGCCGGAATAAGCGCATACGCCTGGACCTCCTTTGATGCGGGATGAACTTTCATTTGAAGGCGATCTTTAAGCAGCGACTGGAGCATTTGGCGCAGTTGACCTTCAGTCACCTTTCCAGAGGCTTTGGCATTGATGTCGAAATTCCGAGAGGCCAACCAGTCTGGAGCGTTGAGTGCATAATTTTTCAGATCGTAGGCTTTTAGCACGATGTCACGTAGCGACCAGTTCTGTAGGGCAAGAGAATCCTCGCCCCTTCGGGTGTAGCTGCTTCGGTCTCTGGAGATGTTGGCCTTAATCGAGGCGATTTCGAAAGATGGTTGTGCGATCGCCAGAGCGACGGAAAGCAAGCCGACGATGAGGGTCGCCACAACATTGCCTGGACTTACGTGGCGCGGTGCTGTCCTCATTCTTCCTGCCATTGTTATATGCAATAGACGCTTTGGGGCGCCGGAGCGCGTATTGAAAAGTATTTTCCGCCAAGGCACCTCCGCTGCGACGGGCGAAATGCAGCTGAGAGACGTATCCTCGCCAACAATAGGTAGCGCTACCCAGGAGATTTGGCCGAAAAACGCGCATACCGGATACGTTCGGGCTCCCGGAAGTTGAGACGATCCTCACCTTGAGGCCGAAGCGCTATTCGCGCTCGGGGATCTCTGTGCGCTGAGGCGGGGCAAGGGACGGCTGCCCCTTGCCCCGCACCCCCATCCTCGCCACGGCCATCCTTCCTTCGCTTCGCTCCGGATAGATTCCGCTTGACGATTCCGATCAGTTTTTGTCAACATCGAAGTGCCAGCGTCGCTTCGCTCCGACGCCTGATCGGTTTCCTCCCGGAACCGTGGTCGGTTTCCCTCCGGAATGACTGATCGCCTTCAACGGAATCCTCAGTGTTTGTGGCGATTTGGCTCATTTCAGCCGATAACGACAACATCCTCGATTCCCTCAGTCACGCTCAGGCGCTCCTGGTTGAGCAATATAAGTGGTACTCTACTTGGCAACATCCAGATTGACGAGGAGGCCGTTGCGTGATGCCCAAATCGACATCTTCGACGGCGACCCCGATTGACCCAACACAACGCAAACTTATCGTCGGCATCGTCATAGTCACACTGACAATGTTGGCCATCGTGATCGCCGACCTGGCGAGTGGTGGCCGCCCTGATCCGCCGGCGCTACGCGAGACAGCTACTCTGCTCGATGGCGTCTGGCAATTCCATGCTGGCGATGACCCGCACTGGGCGCTGGCCAATACGGACGATAACGGTTGGGAGACGGTCGATCTGACCGCCTCGCCGGGCAGCCACGATGGCGATGTGGGTCTGCCCGATTATGTGGGCGGGTGGATGGCGCGCGGTCATCCCGGCTATTACGGCTATGCCTGGTATCGGCGCGTGGTGACGGTGCCGCCCGTACGCGGGCCGTGGGACATCCTTGGGCCGACGCGCGTCGACGACGGCTACGAACTCTATTGGAACGGCCAACGGTTAGGCGGGTCGGGGAGGCTCGGCCCAACCCCGAGAGTCGTGGGCACTCGGCCGCTGCTTTTCACTCTTCCCGCCGACGCACCGGGCACCCGCGGTGTGCTGGCTGTCCGCGCATACATGCGTCCCAGGTCCGGGGGCAGCGAGGACGGCGGCCTCCACAGCCCGCCCATGTTGGCTCCACGGCCGATCAGCAACGCGCTTCACCGCGTGCAATGGAAGCGAACAATCGCCGGGTACATCGTCGATGCGGTTGAGCCGATCGCCATGTTTGCTCTCATCGGCCTGATATTCGCGGTCTGGTCTTGCAGCAACCGCAAGGGTTTCCTGATCTTTGCCTGCATCGCCCTTGCGTTGATGGCCGCCAGGCGCCTCAACAACGCCATCGTCGCATGGACCGATCTGCAGGATCTTGCTACATATGGGTGGCTGGCGTCAGTGATGTGGATCCCGGCGGTAGCCGCGTGGACGCTGGCCTGGAATCGCTGCCGCCTGCCTCCGTGGCGAAGCCTCGACGTGTCTGCTGGTGCGCTGATGGTCGCCGGTACAATCGGGGCGGTGATCCATTCGGCCAGTGTGACAAGCGCCAGCCGGATCGGATCGATTGCGTTGTTTGTCATCATAGGCGCCCGCATCATTCGCAGCGGACCAACGCGCATCCTGGAGCTGCTCACCTTAACCTCGATCGTAGCGGGGTTATTTGGAGGGGAGTTGCTGGATCCGATAGGCGCGCCTGGCATCTGGTTTCCGTTCGGAATTGGCGTGTCGCGAACGCAGTACGTTTACGCGATCGTCATCCCGCTTCTGGCCTTTTTGAGTGTGCGCACCTTGCGTTCAAAAGAGTGCGCGACGACACCCGATGTGGCGATGTAGCGTTCTTTGATCTCCGGTCGTCAAAAGCATCAAACACCGGCGCCTGTACAAAATCCGTACAAACTCGTTTCGCCGCGAATGGGGTCCCTGAGTTCGCTATATTCAACGCATACCCCCGAATTCTCGATCGCGCCGCCATCAAGACGGGAACGGCCGACTCAAGGATTGGCTTTGCCACGGAAGGCGGCGGCTGGAAGATATGGGACCGAATCCTTACGGTTGACGGGAAGAAGGTCTACCACTTGGGCAACATCTGTCAAACATGTCAATTTCTCTTTGAACGTCTGGATGGGGCAAATACGTCTGTCAACATCGAGAGCGCCGTCGATGCCCTCGCAACGGGTGTTCACTCGATTTCGGACCCCGTCGTCGCCCAGCTCGGAACGGGTTTGCCTGATGACGACTACCTGGTCTGAATATCAACGCGGGAGCCCAAATTATTGGCTAAAAGCTGGCTCCCCGGCATGGATTCGAACCACTAATTGACAAGGTTTTTTACAATCTGCAATTTGCTGATTCTGTTAGAGGGTACAACGCACGAAACACCCGAAACGCAGGGGTTCGGTACAAAATCGGTACAAAATTTATTGAAATACTAAATCATTAGTGGCTATGGCAGGATCGCACCCGCGCGCGCGTCCGTCATAGTTGCGGCGGATTCGTGCTCCGCTGTTCCGTCGCAAGAGCCAGGAAGCGCAGAGCGCAGCGCCGGAACCTGTATTCCTTGAACCGTTTATAGCGCCCCAGGGCCAGATATGCCCCAAGTGCTGAAAGGGACGATAAAAATATGACGGGCGCGGGCCACATGTCAGTCGTCGTGGCCCCTAGTCTGACGTGAATTGGAATTGTGAGTATCAGCGACGACAACAACGATGTAGCTAGAATTATCAATCCTATTGATACACCTCGGTAAAAGCCCTCACGGTAGGTGAATATCTCACGTTCTCCGAGCGATTTGTTATGAAGTAGCGTCTCATCACAAAGACCGTACAACTCTCCCGAACTGAGTTGATCTGCCTGAACCTTGAAACGGAATGACACGGCGCTTCGAAGGCACTTGTCCATCTCAGTGTTGCCCAGTGACAGATCATTCGGCTCAAAAAACTTAAAATCCTGAAGGGCGTTTCCAAGCGCTTGAGCGAGGTGTCCCAGCAGGTAAGAAGCGAAAAAAAGCACCGCGACACCCTGCTTCGATAATTGCTGCCAAAGAATTAAGGGATCTCTGGGCCAGAACGCCGTATGAAACACCAGCCACAATGACAACAGCACAATACAGCCAGGTAGAAAGTATCCGAAGACCTCGTATAGCGTGACTTCTAGACTCTTCATACTCGTCAATCAACCGTTATTTCCAGGTACCTACCGTCTGAATTTGTGCCAAACTCAACGGTTATAGTGCCATCGCTTCGCGTCGTCAGGCAATTTCGCGACTCTGAACCGCCGCCCCTCTTGTGGATCTTCCACCCTCGACTGTTACCGGAATAGCGGGAGGTCGCGCTGGTATCGCAGAATCTGCCATCGGAGATGATCGTGATTCTAGGATTGATAGTTTTGAAAAGGTTCGCTGAGAACCCGGATTCCCGTCCATGGTGCGGCGCAACAAGCACATCGGTATCTTTTATCGCTTCGATGAAATCCAGTTTCTTAAGTAGTTCGTCCCAGGAAGGGGGTTCGTTATCACCTGGTATGAGAAGTTTAAACCCGGCATATGAGAATACAGTCACCACACTATGATTGTTCAAATTGGTACGCGCGCAAACGGACGGAACGAAGCATTTAACCTCGACTCCGCCATTGTTCTGGGCGGTGAACGGGTGCGAAGCACTTGGTGGGGCTGGTGCGTTGTATCGGCGGAGGATCTCCAAATACTTGTCGATTATTGGCTGATCGGTGGATCGGTTTTCAGCCCTAATTTCTTGCTCGGTCAGGTGAGCAGCGGTCACTAAAAGCTTCGGTGCTAGCGCATCAAAGTTGTGAATATCGTCAATGTGATCTCGATGGGGGTGAGTGAGGATGACAGCATCAAGCTGGCTCACACCGTTTCTTTTGAGATGGAGTAGCGGACTAAAAGAATCGTCGGAATCGTGATACGAACCGACACCCAGATCGACGGCGAAAGTGCGCCCACTAGGGGTTACAATGAACGAGGCACTTCCGTGTTCTACGTCCCAAATAATACATTTCATGCCGGGCATTTAGATCGTATTGTATATCACCGATTCGTTTAGAATATCGCAATAAGGGCAACTTGGAGTTGGATTTTCGATACTGGCCTTCGGCGGGGAGTGAAGCCTAATTACGTTCCGGGGACTTTGTAAGCCAACTGCCGGGAATTCTCAGCCAGGATCACTTGTACAGTCGGCAGGTCTGCCGGGTCCAAATCGGGAATGACGGCAGCCAGCGCGGAGTCCAGCGCCGCGATGCATTCGGCGCGCGTGATTCGATCCTCAGAGAACCGTTTCAGGATCTCGCGCGTTTCGGCCTGGTAGACTTCCATTCAGTTCTTAACGTTCATCGTGTCGGTGTCAACGGCCTTCTTGCCGGTGATGCCTTCGAGCCCTGCCAAAATGCCGCGATACTCGTTTTTATCGCACTGCATTGCAAAGCCGCCCTTCTTGTCGCCATCCGCCCAGGTCACGCCTACGAAGTGCTTCTTTGACTTCGTGAGGGCCATCAGCGCGCCAAGGCCGAGGGTGAAGACGCCGATGCCGATCGCCGCACCGATCCTCCGGTGAACATCCTGGCCGTAGCTGATCTCGGTCACCGATGCTGCTGGAACTGACGCGAGGTCTTCTTTGCTCCTGGTGATTCTGAATTTGTCGGCGTCAATGAACAACTTCACATCGCTGCCGGATTTCAGGGCGGGAACAGACCCGCCATCATACGTGACCTTGTAACCGCCATCGGAAGCCAGCAATACTGGCGCGCAGAGTGCAGCGCTGATAAGTGTCCGTCTCTTCATAGGTCACAATATCGGGAGACGAGGAAAATTTTCGAGAGAAAAAATCTGAATCGTTAGCGAAAAGTAATAGGCTGAAAGTACTGGGCCACTTCGGCCCTCTCAGTCACGCCCGGCTATTGTACGCGTTGTAAATACAGATAATGTGGATGATGATGCCGGGAACGACCATCACCATGTATCCGATTGCCGTACCGACCAGCCAGGCGAGTCCAAGGCCAATCTGCCCCTTATATATCTGGCCGACACCGGGGATGAAAAAGCTCAATACGGCTGCAATGCCGGGATTCCACTCCTTAGACGCGGGCGCAGGCACGAGTGGAACCCCGGCGTGCGGTTCGGCAGCCCTCGGGATGTCTGCCGGGCTTGGGGCACCACAAGCTGGGCAGAAGCTTAGTCCCGCCTCATGATTCGCGCCGCATTGTCCGCAGAATGGCATAGAGCAACATTAGCAAAGTAGTTCAATACGCGTCCCGATGATTTCGCGCCCAGGATACATCCCGAACGATAAGTGAAAATCAAATACTCCGCTTCTTATCGTCCTCCGCAGCCTTCCGCAATGCGTCTGCCCAACCTCCCAGCCCCAATAAGCGCAAGACAAAACAGAACACGTGGGATACTGAGCCCTTCGAAACCCGCACTGACGAAGCCGCGAACAGCGGCCACAGCGAGGTCAACACCTGCTTGCAATACCAAATATCAGAACGCGTTTTGCCGAGGCGCATCAGCTTTCGACTGTAGCGTTCTTCCAGATCGCCGAGAAACTCTTCGCACCGGCTTTCCTGCAGGAAGAGGTCCATCAGGAGTTGTGCATTGATAGGCGGTGTGGGAACGAACCTATTAGCAGTTTTAATATCTGCATGCTGACGCTCGGGTATTACATCCTCGGGGACGTAGGCTTGAGATAAATGATCTAAGCGAAGACCCACCATTGCTAGTTGGAAGCGGTTTTCCACCCCGAGCTTTTGACAAAGCCGAGCGCTGTACACTTTCACCGTCCCTTCCGAGATCTGAAGATGGCGAGCGATGTCTGCGTTCTTGTAACCGTTGGCTACACAGATTAGAAGCCGCATCTCCCGCGGTGTGAGCCGTCCTCCAGCGATCACGCTCAGGGCCCGGCCACTCAGGTCGCTAAAGCTATCCTTCGGCGACATTTCGGAACTCATCGGGCGGCCTCTACGATATTCCAAGCTCTGCGCATCGGCTCAAGCGCTGCCCGAAGCGCCCGTTGGCCAGATGCCTGCACCTCGTAATACCGTTTCGCCCTACCGCCGCGCTCCGGAGTGGACTCGCCGGTCCACGATCTCAGATAACCTTTTTGCTCCAATCGGTCCAACGTCGTATAAACCGAACCGAGCGAGACCTCGCGCGATCCTGAAACCAAGGTTTCAATCTCTTCGTGTATATTTGCGCCGTACGCTTCCTGCCCCGCTGCGAGCACCGAAGTCATAACGAGGACTTCGAATTCTCCCAGCGGAAGAGTCTTTTCCTGTTTTCTAAACATTGTGGTACATACCTACATGAATGATGTACCCAGTGTCTTGGGAAGTCAAGCTGTTTCTATTGGGCACGACGGTTACGCCACAGCCTTCCGCAGTGGAGGGCGTACCGGCGTATACGCGCGCGGCATCTGAACAATGCTGGCCCGTGTCACGTGGTCCGAATCAGTGCCGCCGAAGTACTCGTCGAGCGGAAATAGGCCATACGGCTGCGTCTCACGGAACGCCTTGCCCAGCTTCTCTTCGATTCTGTAAACCGCATGGAAGAAGTTCCCCCGGCTCATGTTCAGGCGACGGCAACAGAGCTTCCATTCAGCCCCGAGCATGAAGTGCCAGGCCAGGATCTTGCGCTCTGTCTCGTTATCGCCGATCACGCGGCGGGCGATCAAGAAAAAGTCCGCAATGAACTCTTCGTTCTTGCGCCCGAACACGTGACGGCTGTTCACCGGGCGGCTCACCCGGTCGTAAGTCACATTGCTGCTCGGGCTGCTCCTCACACACTTTTCGAAGCGCGCGAATACCGCCCGGAATATCTGCCGGTACACGCATTTGCATGGTGTGCCGTCCGCGTTGCCCGTTCTGAATCCACGTCCGTCGCAGGTGGTACAGCCCTGCTTTGCGAGTCCGATCACGTCTGAGTGCTGCCAGGTCGTAGGTTTTGAAATCGGCCAGCAGGTCTGCATTGAGGTCCCGCATGTGGAAACAGCCGCGCGAGGCCGCGAAGCTGTGAAGATTGCCCAGGATCAGTTTGAACTGGCTCAGCGTCCTCGCGCCGATTTCGTCTTCACGGGAGTCCAGGTACTTCTGCCTGCACTCTTCGATCGTGGGGCCGTACACTCCCTCGTCCTTGCCGCCCGCATCGATAGCGCGTACCCTGGCTTCTGCGGTCGGCCAGTCACGCGTCTTTAACGACTGGCGGGGATACTCCTCGTTTTTCTCCGTCGTGCCGGAAACCCAGATCACACACTGGCAATCCCGGTACGCTCGCTTTTCATCGTGGCTGAGATTTCGCTTTCCAGCTTTGATCTGGTGAACGTGGCAATCGCCCGTGTGCCTGCGGTAAATCGTGAGTGGCATGGGGCGATCATAACCCCAGTTTTGTACCGGGCCCGGTACAAACACTTTTTGGGCTGCCCCCATTAAGTGCGTAGAGCCCACTTTTTACGATTGTCTATGTTGTGATTTAAGTGTATTTGGCTCCCCGGCATGGATTCGAACCACGATTCACGGCTCCAAAGGCCGCTGTCCTACCATTAGACGACCGGGGAATTCAGGTGGGATATGGCTATGGTGACATGTGAACCACAGCGTTTCTTCCAGTCTATCAGGGCGTCG
>DASYCD010000524.1:0-33766 GCA_036500405.1 Bryobacteraceae bacterium | reverse complement strand
CGGCGCCGTATTCCTGCTGCTGAGCAATTCGCCGGGCAAAAACCTGTATATCTGCACGGGACAGAATACCTGGACTCAGCAAACGGGCGGTGAAGCCGCGCCCGACGTGGCTGCTATCTCGGACACGGTGCTGACCGTCGGTGCGAATTGTTCCGCCGACGCGCCCTGCAACGTTCGTCTGGGGACGACCATCTTCGCGTTCATCAATCCAGTGACGGCGACGCTGAGCGCTGGCACGGGAACCGCATACATCTACGTTTCTTCCGCAGGCCTGCTGACCGTGGGGCACAACATGACGGTGTCGTGCGCGCAGGGCTGCGTGGCCCAAGCAGGCATCACTGCCTTCCCGCCAGACTCCTACCCGATCGCCATCTGGAACGCCGTGGGTGGCGCGTGGAATACCACCGGAACCGATGTGCGGGCTAGCTCGGGCCGCGATCTGGTTGCATTTGGCAACGGGATCACCGGTACGGTGTCGCCCGGTGTCACGACGCTCAGTGTTCCTCCGCAAAAGGGTGGCTTTTCGGTTGCGTTCCGCGGTTCCGATGTGTCGACGGGACAGACGATTTTCGTCACGGTTCCCTATGCGTGCACGATTACGGACTGGGCGATGACCTCCGATGGTACGGCGACCATCATGTTGTGGAGTTCGCCGGACAGCACTCAGGTGCCGACCGACAGCGACGGTCTCACACAGCACGGTCTTTCGCTTACCACCGGCACGAGGATTCATTCGACGACGCTGACGGACTTTGTGAGCACATCGGTCTTTGCGTTTGACACAATTGCTGTGAATCTGGCGGCGGTGGGAGGCTCGGCCAGCCACGTGGAGTTCTCCGTGGGGTGCGCTCGATGAGACTACTGGTGCTCGCGTTCCTCTCGTTGCCTGCGGTTTTCGGAGCGTGGGACGGCCATATGCTCCTCCAAACCGTACCCGAGAAAGCCGGAGGGGCTCCTACTTCTCCTTATTCATTGCTGATCAGCGGAACTTTTCCGGAGCTCGCCGCAGTTTCATCCGGCGGCCACGTTGTGAATACCGTCTCGTGCGGTGTGAGTTCCATAACATGTCCGGCTGATTTAATTTTCGCCAGGGACTCGCAGTGTACTGTCCCTTACGCTGGATGGGATATCCTCGGGTATTCGGGTACAACCGGTCAACTGACAGCTATGGTCGAAATACCACTTTTGTCGGACATCAGGCCTTCTAAGGTCTATATCTGCGCGGGTAACCCCCAAGTTAGTACCTTCCAGGGGGGCGGCCGGGGTGCGGCATATGACAATAATTATTTACTGGCGCTGCATATGGATGAGATGTCCGGCACAGTTCTGCACGATTCGACCGCGAACGCGAACGACACAGTGAAGAAATCGGCGACAGCGCCGACTCCCAACGCCGCCGCAAAACTGGGCGGGGGGCAACTCTTTACCGGAACGCGCAACAGCACGAACAACGACTACGCCCGATTCCAAACGGACACCGCGGCTACCAGCACCTACACGATGGAGTACTGGTCCAACGCTACCTCTTACGTGAACCAGGATGCGGTTTTTCTCGCGCCGCACAACGCCAGCGGCCAGGTCATCTATACGGGCTTTTATTGGTTTCCCTCCGGCACCATTCTGTTTCGAAACAGCTGGGGCGGTTCCACGCCCGCCGCAGCGGCGGCGGCGCCGGCAGGAACCTTCCACAACATTGTCTTCGTTCGAGACAACGACACGATGAACGTTTATCTGGATGGGACGCCGGGAACTGTCGCCACCGGTTTCGGAACGGGCGCGGCTATCTGGTCGGGTCTGGGGTGGAACGAGCCGGCGAACCAGACGTTTGACAGCTTCAACGGTACGCTGGACGAGATCTTTTATTCCAATGTTGCGCGTGAGCCAGCCTATGTTGCTGCACGCTACAACAACGTGAACAATCCTTCGGCCTTTTATACGGTTGGACCCTTCACTGCCATCACGCCTAACCCGCGCTCCACGACCGGCGCAAATTCTCAGGTCAATGTTTTTTGAGGAAAGAATTCCAATGAAATTCATCATCAGTTCGACGGCGCTCTTCGCTTTGGCCGCTATGCCTGCTCTTGCCCAGCAGGTGATTGGCGTGTCGCCAACGCAGGCCGTCATTCATTACCAGGCTCCGAATTCGGCGGATTGCCAGGTGAAGGTCAGCAGAAATTCCTCTCTGACGCCACTGGCGCATGATGTGGATCCCGTACTCTTTTCGGGATCCGACGTGGACAGCAGGCCCGGGAATGTAATCTCGCCTTCGAAAACGGACCGCTATTTCGTGGTTGGACACAAAAGAGCCGACGTAGCGGCGGACGGCCAGCGCTATTCGAGAGCGCTCGAAGCTTTCTCGGAGTATTTTTATCGGGTCAGCTGCAGCGGTAATGTTCAGACCGGGCGGTTTGTGACAGCGAACCCACCCTTGGGCAACGACTATCCGGAGCCTCCCCCCTTCGATGCAACGGCGTTCGGAAACTGGGCATGGCCAACGATTGACTGGAACGACCAGAGCAGAACTTATATCGACCCGATGACCGGAATCCTTTTTAAGCGGGCAACGGGACCCGGCTGGTTCGGCCAGATGCAGAGCGGATTCACATTCGCCTCGGCCCTGGATTTAAATGCTCTCAGCGGTCTCACCAGCGGATGGACGAATGTCAACAACATACTCAGCGGCACAGCTTCCGTGAAAGCCGGTTATACCGGCGCGGGCGGCGATCCCATCTTCCTTGCATTCGATCCCGCGCAGTTAGTCGGCTACAACAACAAGCAGTTCTCAGGTTGGAGTCCCAATACGCAGACCCTGGATAATATTCTTCTGCGCGTCTTCGGAACTGGCACGGGCACCGTTTCCGCGTGCCTGAGCGACGATTCCGGCGGACACTGCGCTTCGCCTGCGTTCAACGTCGCTGCCCTTCAATCCGGCGGCGGTAATCCTGCCGGGACATTTCCCGTGGCCTGCGGATCCGATTCCGCTACCGGCTGCTTTCCGAACAATGGATTCTGGGGTGGCTGGAACTTTACTCCGACGCGGGGACAAATGGCCGCATACTCGGGAACGGTCAATGTATCGGGTTCCACGGTGACGGCGGGCTCAAATACCTCGTTCAGTCTGAACTGGAAGCCAGGCAGCAAAGTTTCCATAGCGGGTACGGCTCCGGCATGCGCGAGCAATCTTTGTACGATTTCGCTGGTGAACTCCTCTACGTCCCTGACGATTGTGGAGGTTGTATCTTCGGTGAACAATGCCGTCTTCAGGACCGCGAACAGCGGCGTTATGGTGTGGATCAATAAGGCGGGAAGTACGTATTCAGCGTCGATCAGCGCGAGCGTCGATTTCGCTTACTCGGACCAGTCGACGATGCCGGCGGCGGGCTCGACCGCGCAATGCTCTCCTCATCCCACAACCGTGTCTTACGCGGCGGATGGAGTTACACCGATTGCGCCGGTGGCGGGTGAATTGTGCCTCGCGACTCATCCAAACGGTCCCGGCCAATATCTTTTCCTGCTGATTCCTTCCACTGGCGAGACGCGATATCTCGCACCCATTTTCTTTACCAACCCTTCGGATCCGGTTGCTGACCAGGTCAGCAGTTTGAGGGGTCTGCCGAACTCGTTCGATGTTTCGGATCCCAATACGATCTACGCGCAGGGAATCTCGCCTTCCGGTACGATCATGATTTTCAGCGGTACCTACAATGCGGCCACTTATAAATACCGCACTTATTCCCACTCCCTCTACCCGCTGGCAAAATACAATCCCGGTCAGGATTCCACGCAGAATCCGTTCCAGGACCCTGCATGGTCCGACACCGGAATTACGTGGGTGAACCGGACGAAGGCCTCCCAGGGAAAGGATCTGGGGACGCAGATTGCGGTGACCGATCCCAATTGGGACGCCACAATTTATAACGGAGCAACGGTTACCCGCGTGGGTAACAGCAAGGCGTTTGCGACGAATACGCCTACCACCTTCGGCGAAACCATCGGGCTGTTCCACGCGGTGGACCTGAATACGGGCGCTGTTTACGCGAACGCGACTTCGTACGGCACGTTCCCCGCCAGGTGGTGCGCGGTGCACTCCGACGTCATCGTGGATGGCTGGTACGGGATGCTTTGCAATCCTCTGGGCGGAGCCTATGCGTGGCAGGGCAATTCATCGCTTATCGGAATTGGCCCGTGGCAATTGACGCCAACCGCGGTATTGAAGAACGGGAGTTTCAGCAACGATACTTCGCTGACCGCCACATCTCCGATGGACGCCTGCGGGACGATTCCTTCATTTCTGTCATCAGTTCTACCGGCAAATCCCTCCTGCGTGACGTTTAAGAGCGCAATGGCGTGTTCTCATACGCCGAATCCGGTCGAACTGGCAAAATGGCCGTGCGAAACCAATCCTTCGTGGTCAGAGATTCAGCAAGTGGCGCCGGGCGACGGCTTATTTGTTCTCAATGGTCATGCCGGGGTTGAAACGCTTCTGGTGGTCAGCGTAACGAATCTCGGATCCGGAAGTTACCAGTTCACGGCGGTTCGGGGCACGACAAGTAAAGGAGCGCTGGCGGCTCCGAGCGGCTGGACTGCCTACGCGGTTCCGCCACTGACCGATTGCAGCGCCACATCGAGTTGTACGGGTGGCGCTCCCGGATACTGGTACAAGCTGTCCGATCCGACATTCCAATGGCGGGTCGACCCTGGAGTGTTTGCCGGGCACTCCGATCTGGGGAGCGGTCCGAAAGCGGGTACGAGCACGTATTGCTATACGGGCGTCTGCCGCTACAACGTCCCATTTGAACAACAGATTGACGACCGGTTCAAGACGGCGAAAAAATATCAGGACGGAAGCTTTGCCGGTGTCCAGGGCTCCGTTGCCATGCAGGGTTATCCTTCACTGCGCCAGTTAAATGCGCCGTTGACGGAGCAGGTATGGCTGGCCAATTACCGCCATCTCAATCCGAGTTTCGGAGCTGGCCCCGAAGTTCAATCCGACATTGGAGCGGTCAGCTACAGCCTGGTTCCGGGAACATCCGGGGTTTACAAGTTCACGTCCGTGAACGGCGGGCTGCACTACAAGCAGGTTCCCGTGGCGGCCTTTGCGGGCTATCACCTTCTGAAGGATGTCAGCAGCCCGACCAGGGGAAACATCATCACAGACGCCACCCAGTGGCAGTTGTGCGTGGTTCTTACGGCCGGCGAGTGCCGGACCGGCTCCGCGGCGGGGGAAGTCTACATGAGCGTTCCCCAGGGATTGACCCGCGGCGACCAGAACTGTGTTGCCAACTGGTATGACGACAATTTCCCGTGCGCCTTCAGCTCTCCCGCGAAAGCGGGTTACATGGTACAGGAAGGAACCTCGAAGGACGATCCCAATGGGACGAACTGGCGGAGGATTTCCATGGGTTTCTCGGGCTACGGACGACAGTTCGAATTCGGAACATTTATTCCGGACCCGACTGGAACGTGGGCATTCAGCGAAGGCTATTGGCTGGATGGTGTTCGTAACGACCTGATGATCGCCAAGCTGCCGCCGTGGCCAAATCCCCAGGATGTGACGGTGAACCGGACCAACTTCATCCAGCAATCCGTTCAGATTGGCGCAGGCCAGAATCTGACGAGCGCGCGGGTTCGTTTCGGGTATACCGAAAACGGCAATGTGTCGGATTTCTTCTGTACGGCGCGACAAGAAACCTGCGTGACGGCCGGTTCAGCCAGTTCGGCCAACACGCCGTATTGGTTCATCA
Source organism: Bryobacteraceae bacterium (assembly GCA_036500405.1). Taxonomy (GTDB): domain Bacteria; phylum Acidobacteriota; class Terriglobia; order Bryobacterales; family Bryobacteraceae; genus BOG-234. The sequence continues at coordinate 28,022 of DASYCD010000524.1, read as the reverse complement.
GTGAAAATCAGGGCTGGCAGTCGTGTTCCAGTGGCTGCACGGTTTCCGTTCCCGCGATTCCTGGCCGCGTTCTTTTCTATGCGGTGGACCGGCAGGATGGCGCCGGGAATACGGTACCCGGCTCTCCGCAGGTCGTGGTGGTCCGATAAATAGGCCTACCGGGGGCTGGTCCGGAGGACCGCCCCCAACTCACAAAGTTGCGGACGCGTTCAGGGCTGCGTTAAGATGAAGAGTCTTTAATCTTGACGAATCTTTTATCTTATGAATACAGAAGATCCGAAAAAGACGGCGTCCTCGCCGGTTCGCAGTGCGCTCATGACGCTCGCCATTCTGGGAGGATTTGGCGCCCTCGGCGGGCTGCTTTGGGTTGCTGAAACCATGATCTCCGGCCGATGATAGTGGCGTATTGGGCATCGCTTCCGATTTCGTCCTGATCGTTCTGGCCGGCCTTGCCGGCGCTTTGGTGGCGCGCGCGCTGCGCCTGCCTTTGATGGTGGGCTACATCGCTGCCGGGATTCTGGTGGGGCCACATACTTCCGGCCCTACGGTCGAACAGACTCACGAGATTGAGCTTCTGGCGGAGATTGGGGTCGCGCTCCTGCTCTTTTCGCTCGGCCTCGAACTCTCCTTTCGCGACCTTCAGCCGGTGCGGCGGGTCGCGCTCATTGGCGGTCCGCTGCAGATTCTGCTGACGGCCGGGCTGGGCGTATTCGCCGCGGCGAAGGGGCTCGGCATGTCGGGTCGCGAAGCCATCTGGTTCGGGACAATGATTTCGGTCTCGAGCACCGCGATCGTTCTTAAGACGCTGGCTGCCGCGGGCGCGACGCAATCGCTCGCGAGCCGAGTGATAGTGGGGCTGCTCGTGGTGCAGGATCTTGCGGTGGTGCCGATGCTCGTCATTCTGCCGCAACTGGGGTCGCCGGGAAATCTCGCGCTCAGCCTCGCGCGCGCCATTGGATTCGCGGCGGCGATTCTGGCGGCGATTGTTCTGGTGGGGACCAGACTGCTGCCGGGACTGCTGCGACGCATCGCGGGTTGGGGTTCCCGTGAATTGTTCCTCATCACCGTGGTGGCGATCGGCGTGGGGGTCGGCTACGCGACGCATGTTGCGGGGCTTTCGTTCGCGCTTGGAGCGTTCGTCGCGGGCATCGTACTCAGCGAATCGGAATTCAGCCACCAGGCGCTGAGCGACGTGGTTCCGATCCGCGATATTTTTGGCTTGCTGTTTTTCGTGAGCGTGGGGATGCTGCTGGATCCGTCGTACGCGATGGCGCATGCGGGGCAGATCGCGATTGTTGTGGCGCTGACGTTCGTGGGCAAATCCATCATTGCCGGCGGCATTGCCCGCGCTTTCGGTTACGTCAATATGGCGCCGTGGATTGTGGGGCTGGGGCTTTCGCAGATCGGCGAATTCTCGTTTGTGCTGGCGCGCGCGGGTCTGACGTCCGGCAGCATTTCGCGACCGGTCTACAATCTGGTGCTGACGTGCACGGTGCTCACCATGGCGCTTTCGCCTCTGGTGTCCGGTATGGCGCTGCCCCTTGGCCGCGCGTGGCGCCGCTGGCAACAGCCCGCGCCCGTTACGAGGGAGGTGGAGGGAGTGGAAACTCCGCCGGCCGGCCATGCGATTGTCGCCGGCTTCGGGCGCAGCGGCAAAGCGGCCGCGCGTATTCTGCAACGGGCGGGTATTCCGCTGGTGATCGTGGAGATCAACCATGCGATTTTCGGCGGACTGGGGAAGGAAGGGCTACCGGCAATCTGGGGAGACATTACCGGTGAAGAGATCCTGAAGGCCGCGGGGATCGACACCGCGCGCATCCTGCTGATGAGTTTGCCGGACCAGAATACGGTTCGGCTCGCCGTGCAGCGCGCGCGGCAACTCAATCCGCGTATCACCGTCATCGCGCGCGCCCTGCGTGCGCCTGACGTGGACGCGCTGCGGAAAATTGGCGTCGATACGGTGATTCAGATCGAATTTGAGGGTGGTATTGAGATGGTGCGGCAGGCGCTGATCGAGTACCGGCGCGACGATCCCGCGGTATCCCAGCTCATCGAAGACCTTCGAAGAGATTTCTACGGGCGGGAATCGAAGCTGACCTGAAATACCGAGCCGCGTCCGGGTTCGCTGGTTACGCGGATCGTGGCGTGGTGGGCGTCCGCGATGCTCTGGGCGAGGGAGAGCCCCAACCCGTGCCCCTCGCCGGTGCGCGATTCATTGGCGCGATAGAAGCGTTCGAAGATGTGGGGCAGATCTTCGGGGGCGATTCCGATTCCCTGATCCGCGATGCGTGCTACGATTTTTCCGTCCTGCTTTTCGACGGACGCAGTCACCTCTGTGCCGGCTGCGGAATACTTCACGGCATTATCGAGCAACGCGAGAAAGAGCCGGCGCAGGGCGGCCACGTTCCCCGCGACAGAGGCATCGCCTGGCGAAGGCTTAAGGCGGATTCGAAGACCTTTGGTGACGGCGAGCGGGCGCAACTCCTGGGCCGTCGATTCCAGGACTTCGCGGAGGTCGACGCGCGCCAGCGCCATGCCTTCGCCGCGCGCATCGCGCCGCGCGAGGAAGAGCAGATCTTCGACGAGCTGCGTCATGCGCTCGGAGACCGAGGCGATTTCACGCAGCGCGTCGCGATAGACATCGGCGTCCCTTTCGCGGTGAAGCGCGAGTTCGGCGTTGGTGCGAATGATGGCAACGGGCGTGCGCAACTCGTGCGAGGCGTCCGCGGCGAAACGCGAGAGAGAGCCGACCGCCAATTCGAGACGCGCAAGCGTCGCGTTCCAGACATTCACGAGGCGATCGAGTTCATCGCCCGTTCCCGGCGACGGCAACCTTGAGGCGAGATTTTCGATACCGATCGCTCTTGCCGCAGCCGTGATTTCATCCACCGGCCTGAGAGCACGGCGGCTCATCCAGAGGCCCCCGAAGCAGGAGAACACGATCGCGAGAGGCACCAGGCTCAGCAGGAGGGTGCGCAGGAGTTCCAGAGTGTGATGCACTTCCTCGCGCGACTCGCCGATTTCAAGCTTCCAGGGTTGGCCTTCAATTGTTATGGTTCGGGTGAGCGATTCATAATGCGGATGGCGGCTCACCGTTGTCGCGGGGTGACGAAACGGTGTCCCGCCATGGAGCGGCGTGAAGTTCAGATAGCTGGTGGAGGGCAACGCATGGCTGAAGTCTCCGATTTCCAGCAGCAAATCCACGTTCGGAACCTCGTCGATCTCATGATGAACGTATCTTTCAAAATTAGTGGCTGTCTCTTCCAGACCGCGGTGGATATCATCCAGCATGCGCTGCTGCATCAGAACCCAGATGAGCACGCTCAGCAGGCAGAGCGCGGCGCTCAGAATCAGGGCGTACCAGGCGGTCAGGCGAAATCGTATTGAACGCGGGTTCAGGATCACTACGGCACCCGCATGACATAGCCCACGCCGCGCACCGTGTGAATCAGCTTGGGCTCGCCGCTATCGACTTTCAGGCGAAGCAGCCGGACGAACGCTTCGATGGTGTTGCCGGCGACATCGCTGTCAAAGCCCCAGACGGATTCGACAATCGTGTCGCGCGAGATCACGCGGCCGTGGTTGCGCATCAGCAATTCGAGCAGGCTGAATTCGCGGGGTGTGAGGCTGATCGCCTGTTGTCCGCGGGTGACCTGGCGGGTGGAGGGGTTCAGTTTCAGGTCGGCCACTTCGAGACATACGGCTCGGGGAATGGCACCGCGGCGGCTGACGGCGCGTACGCGGGCGAGAAAAATTTCGAACGAGAATGGCTTCGTGATGTAGTCGTCGGCGCCTGCGTCCAGTCCGGCGACAACGTTGGCGACGGTGTCGCGCGCGGTCAGCATCAGGACGGGGGTCTGGTTGTTTTCTTCGCGAAGGCGGCGCGCCAGGGTGAGGCCGTCCATGCCGGGGAGCATGATGTCGAGCACCAGAATGTCGAATTCCGCGGAGCGCGCCATGTCGAAGCCTTCCACACCGTCATTGGCGACGAAAACCTGGTGTCCTTCTTCGGTCAGGCCGCGCTTGAGCAGGGCGGCCATGCGCCGCTCGTCTTCCACCACCAAAACCCGCATGTAACACAATCCTAAACGATCTGCGGTCAATCCGCGCAGGGCTCGCGATAGCATAAATGCGATGGAAGACGCAGATGCCACGGAGCAGGCGCCGGCTGCGCCCGCGCCGGCGTGGGCCGCGTTCAAAGACGACGAACTTCTGGCGCTGCGATTCTGCGATCTTGGACTGCGACCGGAGGGATCGGAGCTCGACGCGCCGGTCAATCAGCTCCGCTCCGAACTCGCGGCGCGAGGCGTTACTTTTTTCCCGGATTGCTATCTGGGCGATGAGTGGTTTTCGCCCGATGGCGTGCCGGCGATCGCCATTCCGTTTTATCTGGCGCATCCCCGGCTCCGCGCGCTCGAGTTGCATCAGATGAAAGAGGTGGAAGGCGGCACGCCCGATGCCTGTCTGAAGCTTCTGCGGCATGAGTGCGGCCATGCTCTCGATCATGCGTGGGAGTTTTCGAAGCGCCCTGAGTGGGAAGAGATTTTTGGTAATCCGGAAGCCAGCTATGAGCCGGAAACCTACACGCCTCGACCGTACAGCCACAGCTTCGTGCGGCATCTGCCGAACTGGTATGCGCAGGCGCATCCCGATGAGGATTTTGCGGAGACGTTCGCGGCATGGCTGTCGGCGCCGATGGAGGAGTTGCGCAAGCGCTATCAGGGATGGAAAGCCCTCGCGAAGATTGAATATGTGGAGCGGCTGATGCAGGAAGCCGCGTCTACGACGCCCAAAGTGCGAAGAGGCCGGCGAATGTCTGAAGCGAGCCGACTCCGCAAGACTTTGGCGAAGCACTACGCGGCGCGCCGCAAGCTGTACGCCGAAGATTTCCCCGATTTCTATGACGCGGATCTGCGGGCGATCTTCCTCAAAGGCGAGGCGGGACCGGATTCCGCAGTGCGGGCGATGCGACGGCATCGGGCAGCGCTCATCGCGGCGATCGTGCAGTGGACCGGACAGCGGAAGTACACGGTAGACATGCTGGTCCGCAAGCTGACGCTGCGCTGTGCGGCGCTGAAGTTGCCTTCGCCGCGCGATCCGGTGGCGCTGCACATGGAACTCGCGGCGTATCTCTCGGCGCTGGTTACGAACCACCTGTATACAGGGAAATTTAAACGATCCGTCTGAGCCATGAAGATCCTGCTCCTTTTCGATGTCGCTTGTCCGGTGTCACCGGATGTGGTCTACACGGAGAAGATGTTTCTGCAGGAGGACAAGCCGGCGGAGGCTAATATTTTCCGCAGCCTGCAGCAACTGGGGCACGATGTGCAGACGATGGCGGTGTTTGACAGCGTGCAGGACATCGTGAGCCGGGTGAGTTCGTTCGCGCCGGATCTGGTGTTTAACCAGTGCGAATCTTTCCGCTATGACCGCGCGCTGGAGCCGAATATTCCGGCGCTGCTGGAGTTGATGAAGGTCCGGTATACGGGTTCCGGGCAGGAGGGGCTGCTGCTTTGCAAGGACAAGGCGCTGGCTCGCGAGGTTCTTTCGCATCATCGTGTGCGCGCGCCGCGCTTTCTGGTTTCTCATCTGAAATCGCCGTTGCGGCGGCTGCAGCGGTTTGTTTATCCGGCGTTCGTGAAACCGGTGGGCCTCGATTCTTCGGATGGCATTGCGAAGGCGTCTTTCGTCCGGGATGAGAAGGAGGCGATTGACCGGCTGCGCTACCTTCACGGGAAGTTCAATTCGGACGCGATGGTGGAAGAGTACGTGGATGGGCGGGAGATTTACGTCAGCGTGCTGGGCAATCGGCGGCGACAGGTGTTTCCACCTCGCGAGATTTTTTTCGGCGGCATGCCGGATGATGAGCCGAAGTTTGCGACATCGCATGCGAAGTGGAATGAGGCGTACCGGACAAAGTGGGAGATCAGCAATGGACCGGCGGCGCCGTTGCCGGAGGACGTTGAGGATGAGCTTCGCAAGATTGCGAGGAATGCTTATTCGTGGCTGCGGATTCGCGGTTTCGGGCGCATGGATTTCCGGCTTTCGTCAAAGAATGAACTGTTTGTGATTGAGGCGAATCCGAACCCGGCGCTGGGGCCGGATGACGATTTCGCGGAGTCTGCTAAAGCGGCGGGGCTTTCGTATGAGCAGATGGTGCAGGAAATTGTGAATGCGGCGCTTTCGTAACTCTTTGGCCACGCTATTCTGGACAGTGCGGGGCGTTGCGCGCCCTGCAATTCAACTGTAAAGAATCAACGTGGGAAACATTCTTCAGAAACTGCCTGCCGGCGAAAAAGTCGGCCTCGCCTTCTCCGGCGGACTCGATACCAGCGCGGCTATTCACTGGATGCGCGCGAAGGGAGCGATCCCTTATTCGTACACCGCGAATCTGGGGCAGCCGGACGAGCCGGATTACGAAGATATTCCCCGCCGCGCGATGCAGTACGGCGCTGAGAAAGCGCGGCTGATCGATTGCCGCAAGCAGCTTGTCACCGAAGGGATTGCGGCGCTGCAGTCCGGCGCGTTCCACATTTCGACGGCCGGCGTCCATTACTTCAATACGACGCCGATTGGCCGCGCTGTGACCGGCACCATGCTTGTGGTGGCGATGAAGGAAGACGACGTCCACATCTGGGGCGACGGGAGTACTTTCAAGGGCAACGATATCGAGCGGTTTTATCGTTACGGTCTGCTGGCGAATCCCGCGCTGCGCATCTACAAGCCCTGGCTTGACCAGCAGTTCATCGATGAGCTGGGCGGCCGCAAGGAAATGTCGGATTACATGAACTCCAATCATCTTCCCTACAAGATGAGCGTGGAGAAAGCGTATTCGACGGATTCCAATATCTGGGGGGCTACTCACGAAGCCAAGGACCTGGAGTATCTCAATAAAGGCGTCCGAATTGTGCAGCCCATCATGGGCGTGCCGTTCTGGCGTGAGGAAACAGTCATTCGGCCGGAGACGATTACGGTCCGGTTTGAAGAAGGCCAGCCGGTCGCGCTGAACGGCGTGACGTACGACGATCCCGTGGACCTGGTGCTTGAGGCGAACGCGATCGGCGGGCGTCACGGGCTTGGCATGTCCGACCAGATTGAGAACCGCATCATTGAAGCGAAGAGCCGCGGCATCTACGAAGCGCCGGGCCTGGCGCTACTGTTCATCGCGTATGAGCGGCTGGTGACGGGCATCCACAACGAAGACACAATCGAGCAATATCGCATCAACGGCATGAGGCTGGGACGCCTGCTTTATCAGGGCCGCTGGTTCGACTCGCAGGCGATGATGCTGCGCGAAACCGCACAACGCTGGGTGGCGCGCGCGGTGACTGGCGAAGTGACAGTCGAACTGCGCCGCGGTAACGATTACTCGATACTCGATACCACGAGTCCGAATCTTACCTACCATCCCGAGCGGCTCACGATGGAGAAGGGCGAATCGACGTTTTCGCCGCAGGATCGCATTGGTCAACTGACCATGCGGCATCTGGATATTACGGATACTCGCGACAAACTGCTGCTTTACATGAAGACCGGGTTGCTGGGGCCTTCGAGCGGCAGTTCCATGTCTCTGCTTTCGGGTAGCGACGAGCCGGAACCTGAAAAAGACAAGAAGTAGCGGCGCCAGTGACTACTCGAGGGCTCCCGGAGGCAGCGTGACATCTTCGGCGAGCTGGGTGCGTCCAGGTGTTGGCGGCGCAGGAAGTTCGGCTTTACCCTTCGGCATGCCCGGCGAATTCTGATCCTGAATTGGACGATTGGGATCCGGCACCGGCGTACGTGCGGGCGGCGCGGGATTAGCGGGGGAATGCTGCGGCGCATTCGGGTCCTGAATCGGGGCAGGCGGTCGGGGCGGCGGAACAGGCGGAGCGCCGCCTGGATCGCTCGGCGGTTCAGGGGGCGTGGGCCCAGCCGGGTTCTGTGCGAAAGATGCCGCGCTGAGGCTCATTCCCATTGCAGCAATTAATACGAGAGCGAGTCTCTTCATGTGTTCTCACGGGAGCACGCACCCTTCCACACTCGTAGTGGTTTTGGCGACGTGCGTGCTTTGTGGAAAACCGCGCGAAGAAATTCGCGAGGGAGGACACCAATGAGCAACCTGAAAAACAAAGCCGCGGAGTTGAAAGACAAAGCTCAGGACACTATCAACGCAGCGGCAAGCAATGCAAAGCGGATGACCGACCAGGCGATTGATCGTTCGAAAGGCGCGGCCCACAGCGCCGGAAAAACGATGGTCAAGCAGGGCAAACGTCTGCAGAAGATCTGACCACGCGACGAATGGCCGGGGTGGGCGTTGGCCTCATCCCGGCCTGAGGGTAAGCGAACCATGCCTATTAATCGAACGTGGAGCTGGATTTTAATCGCCGCAGTATTGGCGCTGGCGCTTGCGATATGGGTTCCTTTCAGAGGAACGGCTCATGCGGCTACTCCCGCTTATGTATTCCCCGAAGAAAACCCGAACTACGTTACCCCTACTGTCGATTACGACACAAAACCAAGCCCGTTTCCGGATAAACCGGGACAATCCCGCCGATAGTCCTGTTTCGCTGCTATCCTTCAGTCTGTGCCGGCCTCAAATCTGAAGCCGATCCTCAATCTCTACACACGCCCTGCGGCCGCGATGAGCGATCTGCTGGATCGCGGAAGTCTGTTCATTTCGAGCCTCGCCGCACTCGCGATTTCATTCGCGCTCAGCAGCGTCACGGTGGTGTTTCCATTTCCTTTTTATGGACCGCTGTTTGGGATGGCGGTGATTTATGTGCCAGGGCTGCTGTTCATCGGGGGGATGATCAGCCGGGTTTCCGGCGGTTTCCATAGTGTGTTCCAGCGGGACTACGCGCCTTTACTGACGTGCGTGGCGGCGGGGTGGAGCGCCGCCAATCTGCCGCTGCTTTTCGTCGCGTGGTTCGCGCCGTCCATTTTTTTAGTGGCCGCCCTCCTGGCCTATTTGTGGCTTCTGGTGCTCATCTTTTTCGCGGTGCGAACGGTTTTCGGCACGGAGAACGGTCCGGCGTTTGGCATTGTGGCGCTCTCCTGGGCGCCTTTGGTGGCCGCTTATCTGCTTCGCGGGCCTCTGGAATATCTGGCGGGCTGGCTTTCTTCTCCGTTTCTGCTGATCTATGCGTACTTCTTTTTGCGCGGAGAAATCAGCGGGATGACCCGCGGTCTCGGCGAGGGACTGCGGCGCAGTCAAAGCTTCCGGCGCAATCTGGAAGCGGCGGCGGTGAATCCGCACGATGCGGAGGCGCAGTATCAGCTTGGATTGATTTATCAGCAGCGCCGGCAATATACGGAAGCGATCCGGCGGTTCGAGAACTCGATCGCGATCGATCCGGGAGAGACCGATGCGCATTTTCAGTTGGGGCGGATCGCGCTCGAACAGGGGCGTCGCGGGGATGCGCTGCGGAGCTTCCAGACCGTGGTCAATCAGAACGAACAGCATGCGCAGGGCGCGATACTGCGCGAGCTTGGCGCGCTTTATATTTCCGCGCGCCAGTATCAGGATGGCCTGAACGAACTGGCGCGATATGAGGAGCGGCATCCGTACGATGCCGAGGGGCTTTATTATCACGGGCTGGCGCTCGAAGGCTTGGGGAAGCGCGACGAAGCCCGCGAGGTTTATATCCGCGCGGCGGAAGCCGTGAATCAGGCGCCGCCCTATTTGCGCCGCGCGGCGGGTAAGTGGGGACGAATGGCGCGGCGCAACGCGAAAAAACTATGACGATCCGAATGATTGCGGCGCTGTGTTTGTTCGCCGCACCGCTTATGAGCCAGAAAAAATCCGAACTGTACGCCGCAGTGGGGAATCAGCTGACTGCCTATGACATCGATGACGCGAATGGCGGGCTGACGAAACATGGCACGGTTACCCTGCCAGCGAGCATTCAGGAAGCGTGGCCGCATCCTTCGCACCGCTATCTCTACGTGGCGTGGAGCGATGGCGGGGCCGCGAATGCTCCGGTCAATGGCGCCGCGCCGCACGGGAGCAAGCACGGTATCAGCGCATTTAAAATCGACCCCGCAACCGGCGCGCTTTCGCCGTACGGAAATCCGGTGGCGCTGCCGTCGCGGCCGATTTTCATTACGACGGATGTGGATGGCACGCACGTTATCGCGGCGCATAATGATCCGAGCCGTCTGACGGTCTATCGGATTCTGCCCTCCGGTGAACTTGGGGCTGCTGTGGAGCAGCCGGCTTCGCTCGATTTTGGGATCTACGGCCATCAGGTTCGCGCCGATCCTTCGGGCAAGACGATTGATCTGATGACGCGCGGGAACGGGCCGACGGCGAGGACGCCGGAAGATCCGGGCGCGATCAAAATCTTCGGGTATAAGAATGGCGTGTTGTCGAATCTGGAGTCGGTAGCGCCGAACAAGGGCTTCGGGTATCAGGTGCGGCATCTGGATTTTCATCCCTCCGGAAAATGGGCGTATGCCACGCTGGAGCGCCAGAATCAGATTCATGTCTACGCGCGCAAGGCCGATGGGACGCTTGCGCCGCAACCGCTGTTTGTGAAGAGTACGCTGCAGGATCCGGCGAAGAATACGGCTGGGCAGACGAGCGCGTCGCTTCATTTCGATCCGCAGGGACGATTTCTTTATGTCGCGAACCGCGGCGCGGGACCGAAGAATGAGAATTCGATTTCGGTCTTTGCAATGAACGGCCAGACCGGCGAGCCGACGCTGATCCAGAGCATCGAGACGCACGGCTATGAGCCGAGAACGTTCACGCTGGATGCCGCCGGTAAGACGCTGATTGTGGCGAATCAGAACTCGAAGGATGCTACGCCGGCCAGCCTGGCGGTTTACAGTATTCGCGATGACGGAAAGCTGGAGTACCGGCGGAAGTACGACATCGAGACGGGCGCGGGTCGGATGCTTTTCTGGGCCGGGGCGATCGCGCTTCCCTGACGAATCTTCAGCCAACTTTCAGAAAGTAATGCTGGACTGGTAATTGCGTGCCAGACGATTCAAGGCCATGAAATCAGGCATGATATTGCTTCTGCTCTCGTCTGGCGCATTCTGCCAGACGCCGGCTGCTAGCCCTCTTGTCATCGATCTCCCGCAGGCGCTGGCGCGCGCGCGGCAGTATGGGGGGCAGGTACAGGCAGCGAATCTGGCGCTGGCGCAGGCGACGCAGGACAGGGTGCAGGCCCACGCCGCGACTTTACCGCAGGTAAACGCGGCCACCGGATATCTGTATACCGAGGGCAACGGAACACCGAGCGGCGTGTTTGTCGCGAATAACGGAGTTCACGTCTATACCGGACAGGGAGTGGTGCATGAGGACGTGCTCCCGTTACTGGCTCACGGACAACAACTCCGCGCGGCGGCGGCGGAAGCGGTAGCGCTGGCGAGGGTGGAAGTCGCGCGGCGCGGACTCAATGCCGTCGTCATCCAGAATTTTTACGGGATTCTGGACGCGGAGCGGAAGCGGACGAATGCCGCGACCGCCGTCACGGAGGCCAGCCATTTCGTCGATATCACGCGACAGCTCGAAGGCGGCGGCGAAGCGGCGCATGCGGATGTGGTGAAGGCGCAGACGCAGCTGCAGCAGCGGCAGGTTGAGCGCAACGAAGCGGAAATCACGCTGAATAAGGCGAAGATCGCGCTGGCCGTTCTGATCATGCCCGACGTCGCGACGGATTTTTCCGTGAAAGACGATCTGGATCAGGTAGAGGTCGTGCCTGCTCTGGGCGAAGCGCGCAACCAGGCGACGACCGGGAATCCCGACGTGAAGGCGGCGGAGGCCATGATCAACCAAACGGGCGCGGATGTCAGCGTTGCCCGTTATGGTTACCTGCCCACCATCGGACTGGATTTTTTCTACGGTCTCAATTCGAGTGTGGTGGGCTTCTACGATCATGACCACAACCAGAATGTGGGCGCGGCGGCGGAGATCTCGGTTAATATCCCCGTCTGGAACTGGGGCGCCACCAAAAGCAAAGTGAAGCAGGCGCAGCTTCGCCAGGATCAGGCGCGTCTCGATCTCTCACTCACGCAACGGACGCTCCAGGCGAACATTGCAGCGGCGCACGCCGAAGCGGATGGAGCCCTGAGCCAGGTGAGTCTTCTTCGCGACGGCGTTACTTATTCAACGGAGAGCCTTCGCCTGACGCTGCTTCGCTATCAGGCGGGCGAAGCCACAGCGTTCGAAGTAGCTGATGCTCAAACCACGCTGAAACAGGCGCGCGATGCTTATGACGACGGGCTGGCGCGCTATCGCATCGCGCTCGCTTCACTGCGCGCACTGATGGGGACATTATGAGATTCCACTACGGGGCGGCGTCTCTCGCTCTCTCGCTGATCCTGCTTGCCGGATGCGGCGCAAAAAAGGGTGATGAGGCCGCCGCCGACGTTGAGGCGCCTACGCCGGTACAGGTTGAAGCGGTCCGCAAGGGACCTATCGATCACATCATTACGGCGGACGCGATTCTTTATCCCGTCAACCAGGCGAATGTGACGGCGAAGATCAGCGCGCCTGTGAAGCGCGTGCTGGTCAATCGAGGCGATCACGTGAAGGCAGGTCAGGTCCTTCTGGAGTTGGAAACGGCCGATCTCGCGGCTACCGCGAACGAAAGCAAGAGCCTCTACGAGCAATCGCAGGCGGCGCTGCAGACAGTGACCGGGGCGACGGTGATCGAAGATCGCAATAAAGCGCAGAGCGACCTGCAGGCGGCAAAGGAAACGCTGGATGCGGCCCAGAAGGTCTATGACAGCCGCGCGGCGCTCCTGAAGGAAGGCGCGATCGCGCAGCGCCAGGTGGACGATCAGAAAGTAGTTCTGACACAGGCGCAAAGCGTTTACAATACAGCCAGGCAACATCTGGAAACGCTGACGCAGGTGGGGCAGCGTGAGCAGGTGAACGCCGCGACGGCGCAGGTGAACGCGGCGAAAGCCCATTACGAGAACTCCCAGGTACAGGTGGGCTATGGCAAGGTCATGAGTCCTATTGCGGGCGTCGTTTCCGACCGCCCTGTCTATCCCGGCGAGATGCCGCAGAATGGCGCGCCGCTGGTTTCGATTGTGGATATCTCGAACGTCGTGGCGCGCGCGAATATTCCGGTGAAAGAAGCGTCCGCCATTCAGGTGGGGCGGCCCGCGACGATCACAGGGCCGGAAGGAGATATCGCGGGGAAGGTCACGGTGGTCAGTCCCGCGGTGGATCCGAACACGACGACAGTTGAGGTCTGGGTGCAGGCGCCGAATCCCGGAGAGAAACTGAAGCCCGGCGGAACGGTGCGGGTTTCGATCAAGGCCGATACGCTGCAGGACGCAACGCTGGTTTCGTCGACGGCGCTTCTCAACTCTGATGAAGGCGGCCAGATGGTGATCGTGGTGACGCCGGATAATGTGGCGCACCAGCATAAGGTGAATGTCGGGATCCGGCAGGGAATCAACGTCCAGATTGTCAGCGGCGTGAATGAAGGCGATAAGGTCGTCACCTCCGGCGGACTCGGACTGGATGACGGCTCGAAGGTAGTGGTCAAAGAGGCGCCGGCCGAGGATGATGACGATGACGCCAAATGAAGGGGCTCCGCACTGGACCGCCCGCCTCGCGCGTCCCATTCTGTTCATTATCATCACGCTCATCGGGATGGGCATTTATCTGAGTTTTACGATCCCGGTGGCAGTATTTCCGGCGACGAATTTCCCGAGGATCATCGTCGGCGTGGATAACGGCGTCGCTCCGATCGATCAGATGCAGGTGACGATCACGCGTCCTCTCGAAGAGGCGATGAACACCGTGCCGGGTCTGGAAACGGTTCGCTCCATTACGAGCCGCGGATCAGTCGACATCAGTCTTTTCTTCAACTGGAACGTCGACATGTTCCAGACGCTGCAATACGTGAATGCCGCGATTTCGCGAGCGCAGCCGGACCTTCCTTCCACGGCCAAAATTACGGCGACTCGCATGACTTTTGCGGCCGTGAGTCCGATCCTGGGCTACAGCCTCACTTCCGACTCCGTTCCGCAGACAGATCTTTGGGAGCTCGCGACGTACAATATCAAACCGCGTCTCAACCGCGTGAACGGCGTATCTATGGTGATTCTGCAGGGAGGGCAGATTCCGGAATTTGTGGTAGAGCCCGATCCGGCGAAACTGCAGCAGACCCAGATCACGATTCCGAATATTCTCGATTCGATCTCGCAGAGCAATATGGTCGATTCGCCCGGCCTGATGGAGAATAACCATCAGTTATCACTTGCGCTGGTGACCGGGCAGGCGAAGAGTCCGCAGGACGTTGGAGACATTGTGGTCAAGACCACGCCGGGCGGGGTGCCGGTGCGCATCGGCGATGTGGCGAGTGTGCGGAATTCGGTGATGCCCGTTTACACAATCGTCACCGCGAACGGCAAGCCTGCAGTGCTGCTCAATATTTTTCGCCAGCCGGACAGCAACACTGTCGCGGTGACCGATGCAATCAATCAAGAACTCACCGATATTCGCGCAAAGCTGCCGCCCAACGTGAAGCTGAATACCTATTACGACCAGTCACTGCTGGTGCGCGCATCGATTGCAAGTGTCCGCGACGCCATCGTCGTGGGCCTTGTGCTGGCGGCGATCATCCTCGTCATCTTCCTGCGCGACTGGGGCAGTTCGATTGTGGCCGGGCTGGTGATTCCGGCTACTATAGCGATTACCCTGATCGTGCTGCGCGCCCTGGGTGAGAGCTTTGACCTGATGACGCTCGGCGGCCTTGCGGCGGCGGTCGGACTGGTCATCGACGATGCGATTGTGGTCGTTGAAAACATCGTGCTGCACCGCGATCTGGGCGAGTCGAGGGGAGAGGCAATCCGGCGGGCACTCCGGGAAATTCGCGTGCCCCTGATCGGGTCCACGATTACGCCGATTGTTGTGTTCATCCCCCTGGTGACGATGGAGGGAGTCGAAGGCACCTTTTTTCGCGCCCTCGCGGTTACCGTGGCTACGGCCCTGTTGACATCGCTCGCGCTGGCGCTCACGTGGACGCCTACTTTGAGTCATTTTCTCCTGCGCCGGAGCAAGACGAATGCGCAGCGCGGTGAGTCTGAGGCCATTACGCGCGCCGAAGAACCGGGCGAGCCGTCATCCACGCCAGGAACACCGGCAAGCGGGCACGGACATGTTGCAGAGACCGGACTGATGGGCCGCGTGACGAGCTTTTATGTAAATGTCCTGCGGTTCGCGCTCGACAAGTGGCCAGTACTGTTGCTTGGCTCGGCGGCGCTGATAGCCGTATCGTGGTTCTGCTACACAAGACTTGGCAGCGATCTGCTTCCGGAAATGGATGAAGGCGGCTTTGTGCTCGACTACCTCATGCCCGCGGGTTCTTCTTTGCAGGACACAAACCAGGTGCTGCTCGGCGTGGAGAAAATACTCTCCGCCACCCCCGAAGTGGAAAGCACTTCGCGGCGCACCGGTTTGCAACTCGGCCTGGAGGCGGTAACGGAGGCAAACAGAGGCGACTTCCTGGTGAAGCTGAAGGCAGATCGCAACCGCGGCATCAATGAAGTGATCGACGGAATTCGCGAAAAAGTGAGCAAGGCTTATCCGCAGCTCGATATCGAATTCCCACAGGTGCTGCAGGACCAGATCGGGGATCTGACTAATTCGCCCGAGCCCATCGAGATCAAACTGTTTTCCCCCGACCCGAAACTGCTCGCGGCGTGGGGACCGAAAATCTCCGATCGCATCAAACAGATTCCGATGGTAGCCGATGTGAAGGACGGCATCGAAAACACGATCAGCGGGCCGGCGATCATCATGAAGGTGGATCCGGCGATAGCTGCGCGCGCCGGCTTTACGCCGCGTGAAGTCGAGCTGGATGCGAGCGCAATTCTGCAGGGTGAGCCAGCAAATCTCCCGGCAGTCGTGAACGACCGATCGTACACGATTCGTGTACGATTTCCGGAAAGCGTACGGGCGAGTCTGGACCGGATCCGCAATACGATTATTGTCAGTTCGACCGGAAAAACGGCCACATTGGGGTCGGTGGCGGCCTTCTCGGATGAAGCGGGACAGACCGAAATCTGGCGTGAGAATCTGCTGCGCTACATCGCTGTCACCGGCCGCTTCGATGGCACGAGTCTTGGCCAGGGAATGCAACTGGTTCAAAAGGCGGTGAAAGAACTGAACGTCCCGCCGGAGATCAACGTCACGTATGGCGGCGTGTATGCCGAGCAGCAGAAATCATTCCATGATCTTCTCGTGGTGCTCGCGCTGGCGGTGATTCTGGTGTTCACGGTGCTGCTGTTCGAATTCCGCGCGTTCGCCGCGCCAACCGCTATTCTCGCTTCGGCTCTGCTTTCGACTTCGGGCGTCTTCTTTGCGCTGCTGGTGACGAAAACGACATTTAACATTTCGTCCTTCATGGGGTTGATCATGGTAATCGGCATCGTGGCGAAGAATGGCATTCTGCTGCTCGACGCCGAGGAGCGATTCCGCTCGGAAGGCATGCCATTGCGCGAGGCCATGACGGAAGCGGGCGCACGGCGTCTGCGTCCCATTCTGATGACAGCTATGGCGACCGTCGCCGGCATGATTCCCTTATCACTCGGAATCGGACAGGGCTCGCAGATGCTGCAGCCCCTCGCGATCGCGGTGATCGGCGGTATCCTCGCATCCTTGGTTCTCTCGCTGCTGGTGACGCCCGTGGTGTTCTTCCTTGGAAACCGCCGGAGCGCCTGATCCACATGCCCATTGAACGGAGCATCGCGGTTGCGACACACGGACGCTATCTGATCGTTCCGCCTCAGGTATCCGGTCCTGCGCCGATTCTCGCCGGTTTTCATGGCTATGGCGAAGATGCGGACATGCAACTCGCGCGCCTGCGCAGCCTGCCCGGAAGCGAGCGTTGCCTGGTCGTCTCGATCCAGGGCCTGCACAGCTTTTACAACCGGCGTACTAATGAGGTAGTAGCGAGCTGGATGACGAAGCAGAATCGCGAGGAGGCGATCGCGGACAATATCGCGTACGTGAAAGCCTGCCTCGATGCCGTAGCCGCCGAGTGGCAGACCGCGCCGGTAGCCGTGTTTGCGGGGTTCTCGCAGGGCGTTGCAATGGCGTTTCGCGCAGCCGCTCGCTTCGAAAGCCGCGTCGCAGGCGTGATCGCTGCCGGGGGCGACGTTCCACCCGAGCTTGCGCCCGAGGCGCTCATTGAAATCCCCCGGGTTGTGATGGGGCGTGGCAGCGGCGATGCGCTTTACTCCGACGAACAATTCGGCCAGGATGAATCGCGCCTGCGCGAGTGCGGCGTGAATGTCCACACGCTGCAATTTTCCGGCGGCCACGAATGGCCGGCCGATTTCGGCAATCCGCTCGGCTGGCTCTTATCCTGATCTGTTCTTCCTGAATTTTTTTCAGCAAATATTCATCATTCTGTGGCGACGCCGTAACTCCCGGCTGCCAATCTGGCACACGTAAGGGTTTTTCTCAGGCGCGTGGTCTCCCCTCGCTACGCGTGCGCTTTGCCACATCCAAATCCAAGGAGAAGTAGTTATTGGTATGAAGTTATCGATCCGCAGGTTGTTGCTGCTTACTCTTTTATCCGCGAGTTTCCTGTTCGGTCAGGCGACCGAAGGAACTATTCTCGGCACGGTTACGGACAATTCCACCGCGGTCGTGCCGGATGCGAAGATCACCGTCACTAATCTCGACACCAATTTTGCCCGGACCACGCAAACCAATGGCGATGGCGAATACGTGGTGCCGGATCTTCCGATCGGCCACTATACGGTGTCAGCCGAAAAAACCGGATTCAAGAAAGCCGCCGTTCCGCCTATCGAGATGAACCTCAAGGCGCGCGTTCGCGCCGATTTGCAGCTGCAGGTTGGCGAAACGAGCCAGACGATCGAAGTCACGGGCGTGGCCGCGCAGCTGAAGACGGATTCTCCTGAAGTCTCCACGTTGATCACGCAGGAGCAGTTGCAGTCACTGCCGTCGCAGAGCCGGCATTTCCTGGGGATGGCGGTGCTGACGCCTGGCGTCTACATGCAGTGGCAGGGCAACAATGACCGAATCGGCGATTTCTCCGGCGGCGCATCGCTCAACGTGAACGGTCTCGATTCGGGTCAGAACAATTTCATCCTCGATGGCGTGTCGAACAACCTCGAACTGACTGGGGGATTGAACGCCGTACCGCCGATCGACGCGATCCGCGAGGTGTCGGTTCAGAGCAACGCTTACTCCGCCGAGTTTGGCCGCGCCGGCGGCTCGGTTGTGAACATCGCGATGAAGAGCGGGACGAACCAGATCCATGGTTTCGGATACGACTACATCCAAAACGACAGGTTCAACGCTCGCCCTTATGACTTCACCGGCACGAATCCGGCGAAGCAGCCGCTGCGGCAGAATCTTTTCGGCGGCGGCGTCAGCGGGCCAATCATTAAAAACAGAATTTTCCTGTTTGCCGATTACGAAGGTCTGCGCAAGCCTTCCACGACGCTCGAATCCGACACGACGCCGACCGCGCTCGAAAAGAAAGGCGACTTCAGCCAGAGCGGGTGGACGGTTTACGATCCGGCGACTCAGGATGCGAAGGGCAATCGCCAGCCGTTCGCGAACAACGTCATTCCGCAGTCGCGCATCGATCCCGGCCTGCAGGCCCTGCTCTCGATCTTTCCCGATCCGAACTATAAAGATCCCAACCCGACTATCCTCACCAACTACGTTGCTCATGACGTTAACAAGGACACCCGCAACACCTACACGTTCAAGGGCGATGAAGTCCTGAGCAGCAAGGATACGATGAGCATGCGCTTCCAGAAGCAGCTCTATGATCTGGATCGCAGCGGCTGGATTTCCCAGAGCGCGATCGGCGCGAAAGGGGCGCTCAACGGCACGAACGCGGGCTGGACTTATACCCACATCTTCACTCCGAACCTGGTGAACGAAGCGCGCGCGGGCTGGAACTACGTAAACGACGGCAATGCGCCGTTCAACAACGAAATTCTTCCCGGTCTTTCGAACATTCCCGGCGGGATTCCGAACCCGGGGTTCCCGGCATTTTCGATCCGCAACATCAGCTCCACGAAAGCGGTGCGAGCGCTGCGTACGCTGCCGAATCCGTATATCGTCTGGCAGAATTCGCTGCAGTTCATGGATAACGTGAGCTGGCATCATGGCAACCATGCCATCAAAGCCGGCGTGGAATATTTCCATCACCGGAGTGATGTCGGCGGCGGCGGAGCGGCGGGTGGATTTAAGTTTTCGGTCGACGGTTTCGGGGTTGTTGCTTCGCCCACATCGACGCGGCCTTCAAATATGACCGGCACGCCGGAGTTCCTGCTCGGCCTGGCCAATCAGATCACGACCTACAACTATTACGACAAGAATCGCCTCCGTACCCAGCGTCTTTCGGCCTTTATTCAGGATGACTGGCGCGTCACTCCGAGACTCAGCCTGAGCCTTGGACTCCGTTACGAATTTTTTCCGGCGTTCACATTCGCGAACGACCACGGCACCAACTTCGATCTCGCGACGGGTACGATTCTGGTTCCGGAAAGCCAGCGCTCATTCGTGCAGAACGTGCTCGGTCTTCCGAATGGCGACCTGCCTTCCACCTACCGGTACGCGCCTGACAGTCAGGTGAACCCGCACAGCGACAGCATCGACTTCTCGCCCCGCGTCGGTTTCGCGTACAGCGTGACTCCCCGCCTGGTTGTGCGCGGTGGTTATGGCTTCTTCTATACGCCGACCAATACCCTGCAAGTGAACAACCTGAGCGGCGCTCCGTTCAGCTTTCAGCTTCAGGTCACCGGCAGCGCGGCTGCCCCGGTGGTTATTTCGCAGGGCTTTCCGACTGGCGGAATCTATTCCGTGCTGTCCTCGAACACCATCGGGCCGACGCAGTATCAGCTCAGCTACAAAGATCCCTACGTTCAGAAATACGGATTGAACGTGCAGTATCAAGTGCTGAAGAAGACCGTCGTGGAGGCCGGTTTTGAAGGCAACCACGCCATTCGGCTGGATGTCGGCACGCGACTTAACTACCCCACTCCCGCGCCGGGCGATCTGCAGTCGCGGCGTCCGTATCCGCTGCTCGGCGAAGGCTTCGGCGATGAGCAGCGCGGGTATTCCCACTACAACGCTCTGAATATTACCGTTCACCAGCAGGTCACTCATGGACTGCAGGTGTATGCGCAGGGCACCATCCAGCACAGCTATGGCGACACCGGTTATTACGACCCGCATAACTGGGACTATGGCAAGGGTACTTTGAGCTTCGATACTGCTCATCAGCTTTCGGCGTCCGTTATTTACGACACGCCCGGACTGAAGAGCCGGCCGTGGCTGATGCGCAAGGCGTTCGGCGGATGGCAGGTTTCGAACATCGTGGCCCTCCGCGGCGGGCTACCGTTCTCGGTCGCCTCCTCGCAGGTCATGAATGACGACATCGACGGCAGCCGTGCGAATCTGGTTACCGGCAATGGTCCGGCGGCGCTGCCGAACAGCCAGCGTACGATCAACCAGTGGTTCAATACCGCCGCGTTCACTACGCCCGCGAATTACACGTGGGGTAATTCGGGTCTGAACATTCTGCGTGGACCGGGGAAGGCGGAGGTCCAGTTTGCTGTGCAGAAGAGCTTTTCGGTGCGGGAGCGCGCGAATCTCATCTTCCGCGCTGAGGCGCAGAACCTGTTTAATCGTGTGAATCTGGGTCAACCGACCGCGACAGTCGGCAACACGGCATTTGGCACGATTCGCAGCTTGGGCGGCGACCCTCGGCTGATGCAGATGATGATGAAGATTACGTTCTAAGGAAGCAATTCAGCAGTGGAAAAAGCGGCGGGATAACAACTATCCCGCCGCTTTTTCCATTCCCGCACGACCTGTTTCCACCACAAAGCTTGCGCGCGTGTTCACCGGGGCGCCCTTTCGAGTTATGTAGGGCACGACGCGATAGTCGGTGGTCCATTGTTCCGGCGTGATGACGCACCGTACATAACCGCGCTGCGAGTTGTGGAATTTGACGTGGGGATTTGCGGGCAAAGCTTTTACGTATGCTTCCGCCATGTCCGCGCCGTCGCCGCCTGAGGTGAGCGATGTGCCGGCGAACTCCGCCCCGACTACGGGGGATTTTTCATTTTCGAAATCGGCCTTCACGTTGATGGCCCAGTTGTTGTGGTTGTCGCCGGCCAGGACGATGAAGTTCTCCTTCTTCTGCTCCACCAGTTGATCGGTCAGACGCTTGCGCGCGCCCGCATAGCCGTCCCACTTGTCCATCATGAAACGCTCGCCGGGCCCAGGATCGAGATCGATCTGGGAGAGGATTACCTGCTGCGCCAAAACGCTCCACCGCGGATTCCGCTTCGAGAACTGCTGGTAGAGCCACGCTTCCTGGTCCCTGCCCATGATTGTTGAACCGGGAGCATTGCGCGCTTCACACGGCGCCTTGTCGCCGTCACCGCAGGGCTGATCGTCGCGGTACTGGCGCGTGTCGAGAACATAGAAATCCGCCAGTTGGCCGATCGGCAATGTGCGGTAAAGCTGCATGTAAATTCCGCGAGGCCTTGCTGAGGCGCGCAGCGGCATGTGTTCGTAGTAGGCCTGATAGGCTCCTGCTCGGCGCCTCTCGAAGCCGGGGATGTCTTTCTCCTTCTCCGGTATCAGAGCCGCGTAGTTGTTGGCGACTTCGTGATCGTCCGGCGTGACGATGAATGGAAATCGCCGGTGCACCTCCTGGAGCGATGGGTCGGCCTTGTAGAAGGCGTAGCGGGCGCGATAGTCTTCGAGTGTGACCGAGGTTTTCAGCGGCATTTCGCGAATCGCTTTGGCTGGTCCCTTTTCGTAGATGTAGTCGCCTACATGGATCACGAGCGATAGATCTTCTTCGCAGAGGTGATCGATTGCCGTGTAGTAGCCGGTCTCGTATTTCTGGCAGGAGACGAAGGCGAAGGCGAAGCGCGTAGGGCGGCTGGAAAATGCGGGTGCGGTCTTTGTGCGGCCCACGGGGCTGAGTGCGCGGCCATGCGGGCCTCCCACATCGAACTGATACCAATACCAGCGGTCGGGCTCCAGACCGCGAACTTCCGCGTGAATGCTGTGCGCCAACTCTGGTTCGGCGAGAGCGGTTCCTTCGCGAACGATGCGGGTCATCGTCTCGTCCTTGGCCACGCGCCAGCGCACGGGGATTGCGGCGTGCGGCATCTCGGTCCGCATCAGGCGGGTCCAGAGGACGACGCTGTCGGGCCATGGATCGCCGGAAGCGACTCCGAGGGCGAACGGGTTATCGTCAAATTTCGGCTGAGCGAGGAGACGCGGAACGCCGGTTCCGAGCACCAGCGCGCCGGCGGTCAGAAAGTCACGGCGGTTCATCGTCTGACGAGCGTAACAACCGGAAACGACGTGCTGATAAAAAGACCGTTACATTCGTGACAATTCCCGGTAACAATGCGTATTTTGCGGGCTCACGCCGCTACACTAGCTTCGGATGAAGTGGCTCGCCGCATTTTTGCTCTCTACCGGATTGATGTTTGCGCAATCGACCGTGTTCGTTGTTCGGCATGTGGATCGATACGGCACGGAACCCGACCCCGACATTACGCCGGAGGGACGGCGCGAGGCGGCCTCGCTCGCGAAACTGCTGGCGGATGCGAAGGTCACCCACATCTACACGACTGAACTGGTTCGCACACAGCAGACCGCGGCGCCGGCGGCGAAAGAGTTTGGTGTGACTCCGGTGATTGTCAGCAGCGAGAAGCCGGATGAGTTGATCCGGCAGATTCGTGGCACGCTCAAGGACGGCGAGGCGACGCTCGTAGTCGGTCATCGGGCGTCCGTACCGAAGATCGTGAAGGCGCTCACCGGGCGGGAGGTTACGCCGCTTGACGTCGGCGAATACGACCGCCTGGAGGTCGTGACTTTGTTTCCAGACGGCAAGTCGAGTGTGGTGTTGCTTCGCTACGGACATTGACAACGGTTACAAACGTGCTTCCCGACCAACGTTCTTAGGACGACCGGTAAGGAGAAGCGTTATGGGATTCACGAAAGCGCTGGGCCGCGCGGCCTTCGGCGGATTTTTTCTTTACAGCGGCATTAACCATTTTCGCGAAATCGAGAATATGAAGGCCTATGCAGCGATGAAGGAGATTCCGTTTCCGGAAGTGGCGGTGAAGGCGACGGGTTCCGTTCTAATCGCGTCCGGCCTGAGTCTCGTTCTCGGTATCAAACCGCGGATTGGCGCTACAGGGGCGGCCGCATTTCTTGCAGCAGTATCGCCCGGCATGCATAACTTCTGGAAGCAGACCGACCCAGGCCAGCAGAAAAATGAGATGATCCATTTTTTGAAAAACATGGCTTTGCTGGCCGCGGCGCTTTCGATGAGCGGCGACGAATCCGCTGGCGACTGCTGCGATCGCGAGCTCGCCTGACGATCTTGTGCTCACCTGGTTTAACGGCGATTACTGGCTCACCCGCCTCGTGTTTCAACGAGGGCTGGGGATCGTCTACTTCATCGCATTTCTCTGCGCGCTGAATCAGTTCCGCCCGCTGCTCGGTGAGCACGGATTGCTTCCCGCGCCGGCGTTCATGGCGCGGATTTCCTTCCGCGAATCCCCGAGTCTGTTTTACCTCGCGCCGAAGGACTGGGCATTCTCCGCCGCCGCGTGGATCGGGCTGGCGCTTTCGTGCCTCGTTGTCGCAGGCGTTGCCGACCGCTACTCGTCCTGGTTGAACGCGGCGATCTGGGGCGCGATGTGGCTGCTCTACATTTCATTCGTCAACGTGGGGCAGACGTTTTACGGCTTTGGATGGGAGGCGATTCTGCTCGAAGCCGGATTCTTCGCGATCTTTCTGGGCTCGCGCCACGTCACGACGCCTCTCGCGATGATTTACCTGCTGCGCTGGCTCGAATTCCGCGTGATGTTCGGGGCGGGGCTGATCAAGATGCGCGGCGATCCCTGCTGGCGCGATCTCACTTGCCTCAACTATCACTACGAAACCCAGCCGATGCCGAATCCGCTCAGCTGGTATTTCCATATCGCGCCTCAATGGACGCAGCGCGCGGGCGTCGCGTTCAATCATTTCGCCGAATTGTTGGTGCCGTTTTTCTACTTTCTGCCGCAGCCGTTTGCGACCGTGGGCGGCGTGATCACGATTCTCTTTCAACTGATGATCTTTCTCAGCGGCAATCTTTCCTGGCTGAATTTTCTGACGATGATCCTGGCGATTCCGGCGATCGACGGCCGCTATCTCGCCGCGATTCTTCCTATACGGCCGGAGGGGACGCTCGCCGCGCAATCGATTTCGTTGAAAGTGGCGGTGGGGGCGTGCACGCTGCTGCTGGTCTGGCTTAGTATCGAGCCTGTCCGAAACATGCTCTCGCGGAAGCAGGTGATGAACACGAGCTACAACCCGTATCACATCGGGGGGACGTACGGAGCGTTCGGCGGAATCACGCGGCAACGCTACGAGGTGGTGGTGGAGGGGACGAGCGACGCCGTCATCACGCCCGCCACGCAGTGGAAGGAATATGAGTTCCGCGGCAAGCCGAATGACCCCACGCGCATGCCGCCGCAGATCGCTCCGTATCATCTGCGGCTCGACTGGCTGATGTGGTTTGCCGCGATGTCGAGTTATCGCGATCATCCGTGGTTCGTTAACTTTGTGGCGAAACTGCTGGAGAATGACAAGCCGGTTTTGGGCCTGCTGAAGTCGAATCCGTTTCCGGATGCGCCTCCGAAGTTTGTACGGGCGGAGTTGTGGGAATATCATTTCGCTTCGCCCGAGACCCATGAGAAGACCGGCGCATGGTGGATCAGGACTGACAAAGGTCTCTGGTTTCCGCCGGTATCGCTGCAGGCACACGGTTTTCGCCAAATTCTGATCGATCAGGGCTGGCTGTGACGGGACGGCGGCGCGAAGCGTTCGTGGTCGGGTCCGGACCAAATGGACTGACGGCCGCCATCACGCTTGCGCAGGCGGGGCTCGCGGTTAGGGTTCTCGAAGGGCAATCTTCCATCGGCGGCGGCGCGCGATCGGCGGAGCTGACGCTGCCGGGCTTCGTGCACGATATCTGTTCCGCGGTACACCCGCTCGCGGTGGCGTCACCTGCGTTTCGTGCGATGCCGCTTCGGGAGCACGGCCTGCAATGGATCTATCCGGATATCGCCGTCGCGCATCCGTTCGATGATGGTTCGGCCGCAACACCCGCGCATTTGGGCGAGAAGGCGGCGGCTTTTCGCGCCGTCCTGCGGTCGCTGAGCGGAGATTGGGATGCTCTGCTCGAAGAGATTCTGGCGCCGCCGCACATGCCGCGGCATCCTTTGCTGCTGGCGAAATTCGGATCTGTTGCGATGTGGTCGGCGAAGCAGACGGCATTCGCGCTGTTCAGCGATAGCTCAGCCCGCGGCTATTTTGCGGGACTTGCCGCGCATTCCATTCTGCCTCTGGAATGGGCGCCTTCCGGCGCTTTCGGCTGGATATTTGCGCTGGCCGCATTGGCGACCGGTTGGCCACTGCCGCGAGGTGGCGCGCAGAGCATCACGAACGCTCTGGCGTCGTACCTCGGCTCACTGGGCGGGGAGATCGAGACGAGTCATGAGGTCAAATCGTTGAGCGAGTTTCCTTCCGGCGCGCTGGTCCTTTGCGATGTGACGCCACGACAGCTTTTGCGGATTGCGGGACAGCGGTTGCCGGATTTCTACTGCCGGCGTTTGGAGCGCTACCGTTACGGCCCGGGTGTATTCAAAGTCGACTGGGCGCTGAACGCGCCGATTCCGTGGCGCAACGCTCAGTGCCGTCGCGCAGGAACCGTGCACGTGGGCGGGACGTTCGAAGAGATGGCGCGGTCTGAACGCGCGCCCTGGCGTGGCGAGATTTGCCGGAAGCCTTTTGTGCTGGTGACACAGCCGAGTTTGTTCGATGCTTCGCGCGCGCCCGACGGCTTTCACACGGCCTGGGCCTACTGCCATGTGCCGAACGGATCGAAGGAAGACATGACTGAAGCGATCGAGCTGCAGATGGAGCGTTTCGCGCCCGGCTTCCGCGACACGATTGTGGGTCGCCACACGATGCCCCCGGCGGCGCTCCAGGCGCACAATCCGAATTTGATCGGTGGCGATATCGTCGGCGGCGCGGCGACACTGCGGCAGTTGTTTCTCCGCCCGACGCGCAGTATGTACCGCACACCAATGCCGGGGCTGTTCCTGTGCTCCGCTTCCACGCCGCCGGGCGGAGGGGTCCACGGAATGTGCGGCTATCATGCCGCGAAAGCGGCGTTGCTCGAAGCAGAACGTTAACGGTAGTTATCCACGCCCGTACTATCGCTGTAATTTTTCTTTAGAAGATTCCTCGTAGCGTGTCGATACACACATATGGCAGTGATGTCTGCCTCGGAGGAAGTTCAGTGAGCTTCAGTTTCAAAACGGCGGTACTTGCAGCCGTTCTTGCCCTCAATGCCGCTTCGGCATTCGGCGCCACGATTGACGTGGTGTTCTATGACAGCCGCTTCGGTACTTACGACGATCAGACCGGTGTCTTCACGCAGCTCTCCAGCTTGCCGGTGGCTCACTCGGCAGGCGTCGCTTCGATGAACGGTCTGGTGTACCTGGAAGACATGGGCACTGAATTATTCACCGTCGATCCGGTGACGGGGGATTGGGCGCTGGTGGGAAGCACGAACCTCCAGACCACGGCCGGCGCGTTTGCCGGCAGTAATGCCGGGCTGTTCGAGATCGACTATTCGTCGAACCTTTTTTCCATCAATCCGCTGACGGGCCAGGGTTCTTTGGTCGGCTCGCTCGGAATCGGGGCCAACAATGGGCAGTACGATACGAGCCTCTCCGCGGACATGAACTATCTCTACTACACGGCAGGACTGTCGGGTCAGGCTGATGAGTTGTACCGGATCGATCCGCGGACTGGCCTCGCGACTGATCTTGGGAGTACGGGCGTCACCGCGATTGCCGGCTCCGCGCTGGTCAACGGAAAGCTCGAACTGTTCCAGTATGGGCAGAGCACGAATTATTCGTGGATAGCGCCAGTGGGGTCCACCGGTTTCACGCAGGGACGGCAGTTGCCGATTTCGATCGTGGATGGCGGGACGGTGAATTCGCCCGCGTCGACGGGCGGCGCCGAGGGAATTACGGCGCCGGAGCCTTCCACGATCTGGCTGTTCGGCGGAGCCGCACTGCTGTTGCTGTGCTCGCGGATGCTCATGCTCTACAACAAGCGGCGGTCGCGCTAACGCCCTTCCGATTTGGGACAATAGGGCCCGTGCAGCATGCTTCGAGCCTGCTTGCGGCGGTTGCCGCCGCCGCATTGTCGATTCCTCTACTGGCCGCGCCCAAAACCGGCAAGTACGACGTTGTCTGGAATTCGCCTGGACAGAGCTATAAAGACTCGATGCCGATTGGCAATGGCGACATCGGACTGAATGTCTGGACGGAGCCCAGCGGCGATATTGTTTTCCTGATCGCGAAGACGGATGCGTGGACTGAGAACGGCCAGCTTGTGAAGCTGGGCCGGGTGCGGGTGCATATTGCCGGCAGCCCGTTCACCGGCGGTTCTGCTTTCCGGCAAATTCTGCGGCCGGGGGATGGCGTGATCGAGATTCGCGGCGCGGCGTCGGCTCGCGCGTTGTTCTGGGTGGATGCGAATGCGCCGGTGATCCGGGTTGAGGCGAGCGGATTGCAGCCGTCGGATGTGGAAGCGCGCGCGGAGCTCTGGCGGCTCTCGCCTCGGCGCAGCGACGATGTTCGCGGGAATGATGAGGTGCAGCGCGGCATTCGGGAGCTGAGTGGGAATCCTGACAAGGCTGTGATCATTGATCCGGATACGATTTTGCCTGCGGCGAATAACCGGGTTGAATGGCTGCATTTCGATACGCGCAGTATCTATCCCTCGATTTTCGAAAACCAGCATTTGGCGTCGTTGCTCGGGAAGTATCCGGATCCTCTGCTGCATCGCGCGTTCGGCGTGCTCATGAAGGGCGCGGATTTTGTTAGTGCAGGCGATCTTGCCCTAAAGAGCGCGCATCCATTGCGGAAGTTCGAGTTGGATCTTTATGCGCTGACGGCTCAGACAGCGTCGGCCGCCG
>DASYCD010000523.1:0-6423 GCA_036500405.1 Bryobacteraceae bacterium | reverse complement strand
CATGGCCTCGCCGATTTGCGGCGTGTCGGTTTCTATGTCCGCGCCAAACAGGGTACGACCTACGATTGCGAGGGTCAACTGTCTCATCTCGCGGTCGACATCGATGGTCTGCCCGTCGCTCCATCGATCTCGTGTTCTGGCCGCCAGTTCCGTCATGACCCTGCCATAAGAGGCAAGATGCTCATGGTGGAAGGCGGGCTGCACCAAACGGCGTTGCCTCAGGTGCGACGAGCCTTCATTGGTGAGCAGGCCGTTGCCGAGTAACATCTTCGCTCGCTGCATCACACTTCCCTTGATGAAGTGCGAACTCTTGTTTACGAGCACATCCTGTATCAAGCCGGGCTCATTGACGAAGTAGATCTGCTGGTTCGCCGCACGGAAGTAAGCGATGTCGCCGTAGTCGCGAGCCACCTTAGCGAGGAACCGCAGCGAGTCGCGACGGAGCGGCTCGAAACAGCCGAACACGCCCCCCGTCGGTCCGGGCGGTCGTTGCAGGCGCGCCATAGGTAGTCAGGAAAACTGTCTCACGAATTGACTGGGTACCTGGTAGCGCAGAAAGAAGCGCTGTTCTCCAGATACCTCCACCTGCTTCACCAGTTTCCAGCCGATCCGCAAATAAAGGCGCAAGGGGCGGGGCGCCGTTGTCGCAAATCCGGTGTGAAAGCCCTCCGACCCCAGCACGCGGAGACACTCGCGCCAGAGGCGAAACTTGAATCCAACATCGCGGTCCGACGGGTTGAAGAACGTCAGCACCTCGAAGCAGCCCTGGCCGTCATTGGGGGGAGGAAAGCCGAACGCATTCGATTGAAATTGTTTCAGGGCGACATTAAAAGCAAGGGCGGCCTCGACATCGCCGCTCGCGCTACGCATGCCAAAGACAGCCTGGTCTTCGTAAGGAATACGCGTCGCGAGGCGGCGCGATTGATGGTCCCAGCGCCAAAGATCATGGATGAGCCGGTTCGACTTCACGCGCTCGAATGACGTGAAGAATGCCTCTTCGTAAGCCCTGCGTACGGCTGGATCGGTCAGATCGAGCCGTTCAAAGCGGTGATCAGAATTCACGAGGCGTCACCTTCAGCAGAATATCCCGGCCAGGAACCAGTCCAACGATGCCGAGGGCCTCCACCGGATTGTCTTCCATGCAGGCGAGTCTATAACGCTGCGAGATCATGGCAATCGCAATCACCATCTCGATCACTGCAAAGTGATTTCCCAGGCAGATGTGCTTTCCATTCGAAAACGGAACATAGGACCGTTTGGGCCAGTTCGAATCGGGGGCGAAACGCTCCGGGCGAAAGGATTCAGGATCCTGACCCCAGGCTGGGTTCCGGTGCATTCCATAGATGGAGATCACGATGACGCAGCCCTTTCGGACAGCATGCCCGCCCACCTCATCGTCTTCGATGCAACGTCTTGCGGTTGTGTAGAGCGGAGGGTAGAGCCGGAGCGTCTCGTGGATTACCTGAGCTGTGTATTGCAGCCGGGGTAAATCTTCAAACGCGGGAAGACGACCTTTTAACACCCGATCTACTTCTTCCTGGAGACGGCCCGCTACTTCCGGATGGCGAGCGATCAGATAAAGCGCCCAGGAGAGCGCCACCCCTGTAGTTTCGTATCCGGCAAGCAGCAGCGACTTGGTTTGATCGACGAGGTCCTCGTGCGAGAGCGGATCTCCCGTTTCAGGGTCACGGGCTGCGATGAGCGCGTTGAGCATATCGGGCAGATGAGGCTGAACGGTGGTGAGCCGCGCAGAAACATACCGGTCCACAAAAGCATCTAACGTTTGTTTGCAGCGCAAGAGCCGGCGATTGTTTGCCGAAGCAAACCAGAGCGGCGGCTGTATCAGAGAGAGGTTTCGTCTTCGCAGAAATATCAGGCTGTCCCGCAACGTTGCCCCGAGGCTGGCGCTCTCGTCTGCCGGAATGTCGACTGAGAAGAGCATCTGACCCATCGCGAGCAGAGTGAGACGCTGCATTGCGCGGCCGGCAGAGAGAGAATTGCCAGCTTCAATTGCAGAATCCCATTCGGTCCTGAACAGCCGTTCAACCGACCCGGCAACGGCGGGAACGACGCGATGCATGGCGTCAGGCCGAAAGGATGGCTGAACCTGCCGCCGGTTTTTGCGCCACAAATCACCCTCTGAAGCGATTAATCCATTACCGACAATGATTCCGAGATTGCGGTGATGGAACGACTTGCCATACCGTTTGCTGCCCGATACGAGTACATGGTTGGCCATATCGGGGTCCGTAATAGAAGCGAACTGGCGATGGAGGATACGGAACCGGGCGAAGCCACCTGCGTTCAGAGCGATTCCTGCGAAAAACAAATGCGGAGCCCGTGAGATATCGCGCCCGCTGCCGAGCAGCCAGTGTGGTTCGGGAATCTGATAGAACGCCGGTTGTGGCGAGCTCATGCCTTTTCTCTTGCGGCCAACTGTCGTGATTCTTCGAGGAAGCTTTCGCCCAAAGCGGTAGCCTCCTCAACGAAACGGGTCATCTGCGCAACAAAGCGGGCCGCAACCATCCCATCTACAATGTCGTGGTCGCCAGAGCCCCCTACGATCAGGATCTTGCGGTTCACAATGGCATTCTGGTCGTTCATTACCAGGCGATTTGTAATGGTGCCGACAGCCAAAGAAAAGGTATGCACGGTTGGCCCGAAAACAGTGCCGCCGTTCGAAAACCCCGAAGGCTGAACGTTCGTCAGAATCACGGTTCCGTGCAGGCGTTTGAAGAAGAAAGGATCGCGGCGGGACTTCCACGTTATGTAATTACGTAGAAATACGGGCCAACGAGCAAAACGCCTGCGCATTTTGATCTGTTCCTCGCTGGCGATGTCCTCGGCGCGAACAGCCTGCCTTAACTCCCAGTTGATCATGGCGAGACTCTTGTCCTGCGCACCCCGAACGATGTAACCGGTTGGAATGCGTCCGCCATGAGGGAGTTTCTTTTCGACTGGCGTAAGTACGTCGATGTCGTCGAATGAGATGAGCTTATTCCCGAGACGGTAGCTGATCACGGTGGGGTGAAGCTTCAGGGCCTGGACCATGCAGTAGAGCATGTAGGCGTGAAACGAGACAGCCATGCGCAATGCCTTCGTGGCCCGGCTAATCGCGATCAGAGCTTCCGTCACATCCATTTCGACAAAGCCCTGCACGCCGTTGGGGCGCTTCGTATTCATGTACGAGACGAGCGCATTCCGCAGGTAGGGCCACGGTCTTTCCTGGTAAGCAGGAGCAGTCGTTACTTTCATAGAGCCGCTTTCATGGAGGCGCTTTCATTGAGCTCAGACTCCCGACCATGTTGCTGCTGGAAGTTCTCCATAAACGCGCACAGGTTCATGACAGCTTCGATGGTAACTGCGTTATAAAGAGAAGCTCTGATACCTCCTATTGATCGGTGCCCTTCGAGTCCATAGAGACCGTGGTTTTTGGCTTGCTCGAGAAAGCTCTGCTCCAATCGCACCGTCGGCAGCCGGAATGCCGCGTTCATCAGCGAACGGTCCCTGACCGCGGCGTGCCCCCGATAAAAGTTTTGACTGGCATCGAGGGCCGAGTAGAGAGCGGCCGCTTTGGCCTGATTCATGGCATCCATTGCTTCAAGGCCTCCGATTTCTTTGCGCAACCAGCGCAACACCAGCATCGTGATGTAAATAGCGAAAACGGGAGGGGTGTTGTAGACCGAACGCATGTTGGCGTGCTCGCGGTAATCCAACATAGCGGGCATGTCATCAGACACTCGCGACAGGATATCTTCTCTCAGGATGACGACTGTTACGCCCGCCGGACCCAGATTCTTTTGCGCATGAGCGTAGACAATTACGTATTTGTTTATGTCGAAAGGTCTGCTGAGAAAATCTGATGACATATCGCAGACGCGCATCACGTCATCGCGGCCCACCGTGCGATGGAACTGAAGTCCCTCCACGGTTTCGTTGGACACATAGTGCAGATAAGGCGCGTTCTGATGGTGTTGAGATTCAAGTTCGCTGGCGGACGGAAGGGCGCCAAAGTTTAGTGATGAGCCCTTCAGAATCCTGACCGGACCCTCTCGCCGGGCCTCTGTTATCGACTTTCCGCTCCAATAACCAGTATGCAGATATTCGGCCGGATCGCTGCGGCCCCGCAGAAGCGTCATCGGAACCATAGAGAACTGGAGTGTTGCGCCGCCCTGGAGAAACATGATGCGGTACTCCGGGGGGATGCTGAGCAGCCCGCGAATATTCTCTTCCGCTTCATCCAGTACGTTGCGAAACCAGCTCGAGCGATGGCTGATCCCCAGAATGGATACGCCTTCGCCTGCGACCTCTGTCACTGCCTGGGAGGCCTCCCGCAGGACACTCTCCGGCAATGCTCCGGGCCCTCCGGAGAAGTTGTGATGCATTCTTTGCAGGCACTTTGTGAGCTGACTATGTGATCCGT
Source organism: Bryobacteraceae bacterium (assembly GCA_036500405.1). GTDB lineage: Bacteria > Acidobacteriota > Terriglobia > Bryobacterales > Bryobacteraceae > BOG-234. The sequence continues at coordinate 2,000 of DASYCD010000523.1, read as the reverse complement.
CGGAATTCGCCGCGTTTCTATTTGACATTGGGTTATCAGGGCTCTGTTGCGTCCAGGAATTCGCCCAAAAAGCGTTTTGCGGACAATACAGCATATTTTACCATCGCGGCTAAAAGTCACACTTTTCACTCGGCTATTTTTTGGCCACGCAAAAGTGCGTGATGAAGTGACGACGTAGTTGAGCTGCGCCGGTGGGCGCAGATGATATGGAACGCGTGGATGTGCGCAGTCCCGCTGGAATTCTAACTATCTGTAAGTTGGGGGATTTCTATTTTCTCGAGCGAGTAACTCACGATACCGATTTTCGCAATATGGACTCGCATCGCGCTTTTCTGATGGTCTCCACCGCGCAGAGAACCGGTCGACGGGGTTGAACGCCTTCGTTGGCCTGACGGTGAACGTCCGAAACCGGTTATTCATACGGCGCTCTTTTTACCTATACGCGTGCATCTCAAGCAATGCGCGTGTTTCGACATACATACCTGCAACACCGTATCGTTACAGTCAATAACGAGCGAGTATTGTCGCTGATGCGCCGCTCGTGGATTACCCCGGTAAGCCGGCTTGTCACCCGGACTTGCCACGTCCAGACAAGGAAGCGACCTGCCATCCCGGTAGCGCCGTTTGTTTTTGACTTCTGAGCAGGCTCAAAACAGTTCTTGACACACGAGCCCGTATTCGGCACACTAAAATTGAACACGTTCAAAGTCATGCCGAAACAGACCCCGCGATTGAAGTCCGAAGAAACTGCACGGAAGATTCTCGATGCCGCACTTCAACTTTTTCGCAGCCAGGGATTCGACGCCGCAACCATGCGGGATATCGCGCGGGAGGCCGGCGTCGCTACGGGCGCCGCGTACTACTATTACGACTCCAAAGACGCCATTGTAATGGATTTTTATCGACGCTCCTCGGCGGAGATGCAGCCTCAGATCGAGGAAGCATTACAGGGAATTGCGGGTCTGGAAAGACGTCTGCGGGAACTGATTCAGGTCAAGCTGACCCATTTCGCCCCGAACCGAAGCGTGCTGCGGGCGCTGCTGCGAAATGGAGCGGATCCCCGGCATCCGCTCTCACCTTTCAGCTCGCAAACGAAAGAAATCCGGGACACAGATATCGCCTGGTTTGGTCACATCCTGACGGATTGCGGAGTGCGTATTTCGAGAGACCTGGAGCCAAGTCTCCCGGCTCTCTTCTGGTTTCTTCAGATGGGCGTGATTCTCTTCTGGGTGATTGACGAATCGCCCGGCCAGCGCCGAACGGCGCGGCTGCTGGAACTGGCAACAAAGAGCGTCATGGCGCTGATTCGCGTGTCTTCCCTGCCGCTGATGCGTCCAGTGCGTAAAACTGCCCTGGAACTGGTGGAGGTGGTCACGGGAGATCGTGCATGAACCACCGAAACGGTTTTCTGACGGCCGACTGGAATCAGCTCGTGATGCTGAACTACGCAGTCGACGGAGATATCCTGAGGCCGTACGTTCCCGCAAGGTGATGTGATGGTGACGCTGACAGAAATCACGATTGTCCGGGCGCCTCTGGAGAGATGCTTCGATCTGGCGCGGAGCCTCGAAGTGCACCGCGCCGAACAAACTCGCCGAGCGAGACGATTGTTGCTTCCGCTGGGTTGAGTTCCGGCCTTATTGGGCTGGACCAGCGCGTGACGTGGAAGGCGAAACACTTCGGAGTCTGGCAGCAACTTACGAGTGAAATCACGGCAATGGACCGCTCTGTTTACTTTCAGGATGTGATGGTTCTGGGAGTCTTTCGATTCCTCAGGCACGATCACTCTTTCCGCGCACTATCTTCCGAAGAGACCGAGATGAAGGACGTTTTTCGCTTTGCCGCTCCACTGCCGATCCTGGGACGTTACATGAAGGCCCTTCTGCGCGAAAGAAATGCGGCAGTCCAGCGAATCGCGGAGCCGGAAGAGTGGAGAAGTTTTCTGTGTGCGGAGCGCCTGCCATGAAGGTCGTGATTCCTGGGGGCAGCGGCCAGGTGGG
>DASYCD010000522.1:0-6137 GCA_036500405.1 Bryobacteraceae bacterium | reverse complement strand
CGGACGCAGCTCGAGATCGATATGATCCGGCTCTCCGGGCCGGCGTTCGAGGGCGTGGATAACCGCCTGATGAGCCTGTTGCTGGTGGAGCAGGGGCTGACGGACGCGACGATGTTCACGGCTGAGGGCGAAGTGGTGCAGCCTTCGGAGGCGATATCCGGCAAAGCGCTGCTGATGGAGCGCGGGGCGTTCCGTCCGGTCACGAACGTGACGTGGGAAATGCTGCAGGGCGCCCAGCGGCAGTTCTGCTCGACGCGACATACCAAGGCGGTGCCGCTCGTGCTGATGGAAATGACGCTGAGCAATCTGGTCACCGAGCATCGTATCGACCACGGGGATTTTCTGGCGCGGGCGAGCATGCTGAATGCGCTCGGGATTACGGTGATGGTTTCGAATTACGATCGGTTCGATCTGGTGACGAGCTACCTGCGGCGTTATACGAAGGAAGCGATTGTGATGGTGATGGGAGCGCCGACGCTGCTGAATATCTTCGAAGAGAAATATTATCAGCGGCTGCCTGGCGGCATGCTGGAAGGATTGGGGCGCTTGTTCCAGGGCGATACGACGCTTTACGTTTATCCAATGAAGGCCGCGCCCGACGCGCCCGTGGTGGATGCAGTGTCACTGCCGCTTGCGCCCCTTTCACGGCGGCTGTATTGGTATTTGCTGGAGAGCGGCCAGATCCAGCCGGTGCGCGAATTCCGGGAAGAGCAGTTGCACGTTTATCCGGATGATGTGCTGGCGAAGATCGAGGCCGGGGATCCGGCGTGGGAGAGTATGGTGCCGCCGGAAGTGGCGGAACTGATTCGCGCGCGGGGGTTGTTCGGCTTTAAGGCTTAGGAGTTACAAAGGCTCCGTCGTCCGCCAGTTGCCACATTCCGGTAACGGAACTCATTGGGACCACGTGTGAGATCGCGCTCATCAATGGTGCCGCATCGTGGCATTAGCCAGGCGCCTGACAGTCTCGTCGGCGTCTCCGAGTAAGCCCTCGATAGTGCTGCGGGGCGTGGAAGGGTTTTTAGCAACGCTGAGGCGGACATGCGTTACTACGTCCTTACTCAAGGCAGCCAGAACGTCTGCCGGAGCATTCGGATTTGCCGCGACATTCCCCCTCGTGTATTCGTTTGGGCTGCTGGCCAAACGAGAAAGAATGTTCCCGGGCGCACTGCGATTGCGGGCCAGGCCCAATTCGACGAGGTACCCGCCGTGATCCGCCAGTTTGCGCAGAGTCGCTTCGGAAAGCTTCGGGTTTCCGGCTACATCGCCGAGTACATATTCATTGGTACTGGCCGCCAGCCTCTCCAGAGATTCCGGCGCGGCATTCGCGTCTCTGGCGGCCAGACGCATTGCCGCAAGCTGGTCGCGCTGATGACTGAGTGTTGTAAACCGCCAGCTTCCGAGAAGCACCAGAATTACCGGGACCATGGCGGCGGCAATCGCCGATGTTTTGCCCGCTTTGGCAGGCGACCTATACCAAACCAGGAAATAGCCCACACACCATCCGGCCAGGAAAGCCAACAGGGACATGAAGGCAGCGTAGAAGGGAAGGAAGATATATCCGACCGCAGCAGTAGAGCTTTTCGACTGCGAGATAGATAAAACGCCGCCCATCAAGAAGACACAAAAGCAAAGAATGCCCGCGATCAAACCGAACCGCCGGGGCGTCTCTTTGTCTTCAGGGGGCTCTGACTCACTCAGAATCGTCAGACTCATTCCTGTGCTTCCATCCGGCCTCCGACTCATCGCATGCCGGTATTCATTCTATTCTTCGCTGGCCCGTCGCGTCGATTTACGCGGAGCGTTTGCGCTCCCCTGGGAACGCGCCGGCGATCCGGTGCAGGGATCAGGATCGAGGGTGCGTTGCCGAAGTTCGATTTTGGCTCGCTGGTTCAAAGCTCTCCAAAATCAGCCAAACGCAATTACGGGAAGATGTGGAAGAGGGACGGAGAAACCGCCAACTGCAGTTGTGCCGAGCCTGTCCGTTTGCTAGTTTTGACATGCATGCCGCCGAATGCGCCCGCAGATCTCAGCAAGACTATAGAGACTCTTTACCGGTCGGAATCGGGCAGAATTCTGGCTACCCTGATGCGTCTGCTCGGCGACTTCGATCTCGCCGAAGAGGCCATGCACGAAGCTTTCGCCGCCGCCCTGGAGACGTGGCCGCAGACCGGCCTTCCAGACAAGCCGCGCCCATGGCTGATATCGACTGCGCGATTCAGGGCCATCAACGTCATGCGACGGCGGGCTCGCTTCGCCGGCGCACCGAGTGGACTGGCGCTCCAACTCGAAGCGCGCGCCGGGGAAGCGCCGCAGGAAGAGGAGATGGAGGACGATCGTCTTCGTCTCATGTTCACCTGCTGCCATCCTGCGCTGCCCTCGGAGGGCCAGGTTGCGCTCACACTGCGTGAAGTCTGCGGCCTGACAACAGAAGAGATTGCGCGGGCATTTCTCGTTTCGCCGGCGACGCTTGCGCAACGCATTGTTCGCGCGAAAGCCGTCATCCGCGATAAGGCGATTCCTTACCAGACGCCTGGGCCGAAAGAATTACCGGCGAGGTTGGGGGCCGTACTTCAGGTTGTGTACCTGGCCTTCAACGCTGGTTATTCAGCGGAGGCAACAGGAGCTGAATTGAGCCGCGAGGCGATCCGACTGGGCAGACTGCTTCTCGACCTTCTCCCGGAACCCGAGGTCATGGGTCTCCTGGGGCTCATGCTGCTGCAGGAATCGCGGCGCGCTGCCCGAAGCTCTGCGGACGGAGAGTTGATCCTGCTCGACCGGCAGGATCGCTCCCTGTGGAACAGCGATCAGATCGCCGAAGGCATCGCGCTCACCGAGAGCGCTCTTCAATCGCGCCGTTTCGGCGCCTACACTCTGCAGGCGGCAATCGCGGCCGTGCACGCCGAAACTTCCTCAGCCGCGTCCACCGACTGGCGCCAGATCACGCTGCTCTACGACCGGCTGATGCGGATTCAGCCCTCTCCGGTCGTGGAACTCAACCGCGCCGTCGCAATCGCCATGGACCAGGGTCCGGAGCACGGGCTTCGTCTCATTGATGACCTACTGTCGCGTGAGGAACTCGCCAGCTATCACCTGGCGCACTCCGCCCGCGCGGATCTGTATCGCAGGCTGGGGCGGCTTTCGGAGGCCTGTGCCTCCTATGAGAAAGCGCTTGCCCTGATTCGGGACGGGACTCAGCAGGAGCCGGAGCGCCGTTTCATTTCCGGCCGCATCGATGAATTGAAAAAAATAATCGGTTCCGCTGTCGATTTTCCCTCCTCCCAGCGACTATAGGGTGGAAGCATGAAGCGCACGATCTGCGCAGCTGAACCCACCATAAGGAGAAACCGATGAAATACATCTGTTTGGGATACTACGAGCCGGCAAAACACGCGAGCATGACCGAGGACGAGCGGAACGCAATGTTCGATGAATGCTTTGGCTACGACGACCTTCTGCGCGCCAACGGGCACTGGGTTGGTGGAGAAGCCCTTCAGCCTTCTGAAAACGCTCTGACCGTGTATTGGAAGAACGGCAAAGTCGCGACCACTGACGGTCCTTATACGGAGACCAAGGAGCAACTCGGCGGCATTCTTGTGCTGGAGGCGCGCGACATGAACCATGCCCTTCAACTCATGTCCCAGCATCCCGCCGTGAAATATGGGTCGATTTTCGAGATACGGCCAACGGGCGATATGAGCGAAATAGTGCAGAAGAGCGAGCAGCGACGGAGCAAGTTCACAGCAGGCTGAAGTACCGGTCGAGAGCAGAGTTTGTCAGCACAACCATATTGAGGGAGAGACCTGGGATGTCAAAAGTTCGAGTCGCGGGATTTAGTGTTTCACTGGACGGTTTCAGCGCCGGAATCGAACAGAGCCTGGACGATCCGCTGGGTAAGCGGGGACCGGAGATGTTTCAGTGGTTCTTTCACACGGACACCTTTTGCGCCATGGCCGGGCGCGAGGGGGGAACCACAGGGGATGTGGACGATGTGTTCGCTCAGCAGGCGATGGACAACTTCGGCGCCTTCATCCTCGGCCGCAACATGTTCGGTCCGGTGCGCGGCCCATGGCAAGACGATTCATGGAAGGGCTGGTGGGGGGACAATCCGCCGTATCACGCCCCGACCTTCGTTCTCACGCACTACGAGCGCGACCCCCTGGTGATGCAAGGTGGAACCACTTTCCACTTTGTAACGGGCGGAATCGAGGAGGCGCTGGTCCTTGCGAAGAAAGCTGCCGGCAGCAAAGACGTCAAGATCGGAGGCGGCGTGGCAACAGTGCGGCAGTATCTGAAAGCCGGGCTGATCGACTCTCTCCACCTCGCGTCGGTACCCGTTCTTCTCGGTCAGGGAGAGCCGCTGTTCGATGGTCTGGACCTTCATGCGTTGGGGTTTTCTATAACCGAACGCAGGACTTCGGAATACGCGACCCATCTTGTGCTCGGGAAAGCGTAGAAGACAGGGCTTCGTCACGCCGTCATTGACGCAGGAACCGGGCGGTGTGCGAGCCTTCGGCGTTCGCAATGTCTTCGGGCGTGCCTTCCGCGACGATGCGGCCGCCGGCTTCTCCGCCTTCCGGCCCGAGATCGACTACCCAGTCGGCGGCGCGGATAACGTCTATGTTGTGTTCGATCACGAGCAGCGTGGCTCCGTGTTCGATCAGGCGTTCGAAGACCGTTAGCAGGCGGCTGACGTCATCGAAGTGAAGGCCCGTTGTGGGCTCGTCGCAGATGAAGAGCGTGCCTTCGTTCGTCGCCTGGGCGAGATGGGAGGCAAGTTTGACGCGCTGGGCTTCGCCTCCGGAGAGCGTGGTGGCCGATTGGCCGAGGCGCAGGTAGCCGAGGCCGGCTTCTTCCAGAAGAGAAAGTTTGGTGGCAAGACGCGGCGTATCGTGGAAGAATCGGATCGCCTCGCTCACGGAAAGCTGGAGCACTTCGTGGATGTTGAGGCCTTTGTATCTGATATCCAGAATCGCGCTCTTGTAGCGGGTGCCGCGGCAATCGTCGCAGACGAGTTCGACATCGGCCAGGAACTGCATTTCGACGGTGACTGTACCGTCGCCCTGGCAGGTCTCGCAGCGTCCCCCGGGCACGTTGAAGGAGAAATGCCCGGCGGTGTAGCCACGCTTTTCCGCGTCACGCGTGCCCGCGAACAGGCTGCGGATGATGTCAAAGGCTTTGATGTAGGTAACCGGATTCGAACGCGGCGTACGGCCGATCGGCGTCTGATCGATCATCACGACATCGCTGATATGCGATGCCCCCTCGACGCGTGTGCAGGTCATGCGCGGCGATTCATCTGATTCCGGCGCTTCGTTCTTTTCCGGCTGCGACGTGGCGAGCTTCGATTGCAGCGATTTGAAGATGACTTCGTGAACCAGCGTGGATTTGCCGGAACCGGAAACGCCCGTCACCACGGTAAGCAGGCCGAGCGGGATCGAGACATCGACCCCCTTGAGGTTATGAAGGCGGGCGCCGAAGAATTTGATGGAGCCTTTCCGGGCGGCGTGGCGGCGGCGCTTGCGCTGTGAAACTTTGAGCTCGCCCCGCAGATAGCGTCCGGTGAGCGATTCATTGGATGGCGCGATCAGACTGGGGTAATCGCCTTCGAAGATCACGCGTCCGCCGTGTTCGCCGGCGTGAGGGCCGAGGTCGATGATGTGATCGGCCGCCTTCATCACTTCGGGGTCGTGCTCCACCACGAGGATCGTGTTACCGATATCGCGCAGCTCCGTAAGAATGCGGATCAATCTTTCGGTATCGCGGTTGTGCAGACCGATCGACGGCTCATCGAGCACGTAACAGGCGCCGACCAGACGCGAGCCAAGGCAGGTGGCGAGCTGGATGCGCTGCGCTTCGCCGCCGGAGAGCGTGGCAGAGAGACGATCGAGCGTCAGATATTCGAGGCCGACATCATTCAGGAACCGCAGGCGCTGATCGATTTCGGTCAGGATGCGGCCGGCGATACCGGCTTCTTCCGGAGTGAGCGTCAGGGCTGAGAAGAATTTCGCGGCTTCGGCAATGTTGAGCCGCGCTATATCGGCGATCGTGAGGTCATTGATCTTGACGTTCAGGGCTTCCGGGCGCAGGCGTGAGCCGTGGCAATCCGGACATTTCGTATAGCCGCGATAGCGGCTCAG
>DASYCD010000521.1:0-4872 GCA_036500405.1 Bryobacteraceae bacterium | reverse complement strand
CGAGAACCGTGAATTGTTCATGAGCCAGCATGCCGTCAGTCGCGCTTCCCGCCGCGATATCGACCTTTTTTGATGTAAGCGCCTGGTAAAGCAATCCAAGGTCCATGGTCACCGGCGCGCCATCCAGACGAAGCCCATACGTGCGAACCAGGCCATTCAGACCGTCTGGCCGCTGCGTGAATTCATACCCGACGCCGGCATGCCACGGAGCTATACGATGCGCCGCGTCGCTCAATGTCTTCAAATTCTGCGCGCGAGCGTCCTCAGTCCGCACCACCATCGCGAAGCTATTGTTGAATCCCAGCGGCGCGAGCCATTCGATCCCCCACTGCTGGTACCCCGCTGCCACCTGACTGAACGCCTCATGAGCGTCTTTCACAATCGGCCGCTTCAGGACAGCGGTGAGCGCCGTCCCGGTGTATTCGGGATAGACATCGATGCTGCCGGTTCGCAGCGCTTCATGCGCGAGCAGCGTGCCGCCCAAACCGAACTTGCGCTCCACTTCCATCCCCATGCGCCGCTCGATCTGCTGCGCCACAATTTCGCCGAGCGCCATCTGCTCGGTGAAATTCTTCGCCCCAACGATGACATGCGGCGTCGATGCGCAGCCCGCCAGCAGGAGCGCAATCAATACGAGAACCGGCGTTCGACCCATTCGAGAACCTCGTCCGCCACAATCGCCATGATCGCCGCCGGCACCGCGCCGGCGAGAATCGTTTTCGAATCCGCCATCGCGATTCCCCGAAACACGAATGTCCCGAGTCCTCCTCCACCAATAGCGGCCGCGATTGTCGCTGTTCCGATTGTAGTGACCGTCGCGATACGCACTCCCGCGAGAATCATCGGCATCGCGAGTGGCAATTCCACCTGCCGCAAGACCTGCGCGTCCGTCATTCCCATCGCGATCGCGGATTCGCGCACGCCCGCATCAACGCCGAGAATGCCCGCTACTGTGTTGCGAAGAATCGGCAGCAGGGCATAGAGAATCAGCGCGATGATCGCGGTTCGCTTCCCCACGCCGCCGATGAACGGAACCGGCAGCAGAAACCCGAAGAGCGCCAGACTCGGAATCGTCTGGATAATATTCACCGTCCCGAGTGCCCAGCGCCGTCCACGCGCGTGCCTTGCGAGCCAGACCGCCGAAGGCGCTGCAATCGCGATCGCGGCAATCACCGAGATCGCAACCAGCCAGAAGTGCTCCAGCGTCAGGCTGGCGATTTCATGCGTGAGCATGCCCATCCTCGATGGTCGCGAGAAATTCTCGCGCCTCAGGCGATGTTGACCGCGCGAATTCCTCGGCCGAAGCAACCGTCTCGATAGCGCCATCCTTCAGCAGCGCAATGCGCGAACCAAGCGTGAGAGCTTCGCGAATATCATGCGTCACGAAAATGGCAGTCTTCCCAAACGCCTTTTTTAATTCCGCGAAATGCCGCTGCATGCCAAACCGCGTCACCGGATCGAGCGCCGCAAAAGGCTCATCGAGCAGCAGTAACGGCGGATCCGCCGCCAGCGCGCGCGCAATCCCGACCCGCTGTTTCTCGCCGCCCGAAAGCTGCCGCGGATATCGCGCCGCATACGTCGCCGGCGCGAGGCCCACCGCATTCAGCAACTCCGCGACACGCGCGTCCGTCTTCGCGCGCGGCCAGCTTTCCAGCTTCGGAACCAGACCGGTATTCTCCGCCACGGTCCAATGCGGAAACAGACCGCCATCCTGAATCACATAGCCGATCCTGCGCCGCATCTGAATCGGATCCTGCGCGTTCACCGGCGTTCCGCCAAACCGCACTTCGCCCGATGACGGAGCGATCAGCCCGTTCACCATCTTCAGAAGCGTAGTCTTGCCGGACCCGCTGCGTCCCAGCAGCACGACGGTTTCATCTTCTTCCACAGTGAGATCGACGCCGCGCAAAATCTCGCGGCCGCCGGCTTGATACCGGACGTTGCGGAACTCAACCAGCGCCGCCATCCGGATCAGGAAAAATCCAGCTCAACTTCGTCGATATAACACCAGCCCCAATCCTCGCCGGGCTCAATCGAGCGCACGATCGGATGTTTGGTGCGATGCGCGTGTTTGGTGGCGTGCTTGTTCTTCGAGGAATCGCAGCAGCCTACATGCCCGCACGTCATGCAGAGCCGCAAATGCACCCAGGTGTCACCCATCTTGAGGCATTCCTCGCAGCCGCGCGTGTGTGGCTGAACGTCCTGGATCTGATCGAGATGGCTGCATTCCGGCATTGCGCCCCCAGCATAGCAGAATTGACCATGGGCATTTCGCTATCTTAGGGGCATGGCGAACCTCATTCCAGCGCACCAACTCGTCGCAACGAATCAAGCCCACTTCCCGAATGAAAGCGGCGAGTATCGCGCAGCCCGCAATTCCCTGCTCGTCGAAGAGATCGAACTGCGCCGTCATCTGGAACGCGTCGCAGCGCAACGCCGCGCCTTACCGGCCGGCGGCGCGATCCCCAGGGATTTCGAATTCAACGGCTCCAGCGGCCCCGTTCATCTCTCCGATCTCTTCGGAGACAAAGACACGCTGCTGGTCTACAGCATGATGTTCGGTCCGAAGCGCGCCGCGGCCTGTCCCAGTTGCACGTCGTTCCTGACGTCATGGAACGGCGCCGCGGTCAATCTCCGCGAGCGCGCAGCGATGGCCGTGACCGCACGTTCGCCCATCGAACGCCTGCTCGAATTCCAGAAACAGCGCAGCCTGTTGAACCTGCGGTTTTTCTCCGACACGTCTGGCGATTACACCCGCACCTACGTCAACCCCGATGACGCCGACATGCCCGGCTTCAGTGTCTTCACGCGCCGCGAAGGCGTTATTCACCATTTCTACAGCCCCGAAATGAGTTTCGACATGGCCGACCCCGGCCAGGACCCGCGCGGCGCGCCCGACATGGATCTGCTTTGGCAGATGCTGGACTACACGCCCGAAGGACGCGGCGCCGATTGGTATCCGAAGCTCGACTACGGTCGTAAGTAGCCCGATCAAACGTCCATGACTATCCGAAAACTCATTCTTCTGATTGCACTGCCCGTGGCGCTGGCCGCCCAGCAGCCCGCGCAGGATCTTATCTATTACAACGGCCATATCGTCACCATGTGGGACGCCCACCCCACCGTCCAGGCCGTTGCGATCAGAGGCAACCACTTCCTCGCCGCTGGCGCGCTCGCGGAAGTTCGCAAAGCCGTGCGGCCATCCGCACGCATGATCGATCTGCACGGGCGCACCGTCCTGCCCGGGCTCGAAGACAGCCACACCCATCCCATCACTTCAGCGCTCGCCGAGCAGGATGGCCCCATTCCGGTCCTGAAGTCGATTCCGGAAATTCAAAAATACATTCGCAACCGCGTTGACTCCCTTCCTCCCAATCGCGTCATTCTGATTCCGAAGGTCTACTCCTCGCGGCTCGACGAGCACCGCTATCCGACCCGCCAGGAACTCGACGCCGCCGCGCCCGATCGCGCCGCCTTGACGGACAACGGCTACAGTTCCGCGCTGAATTCAACCGCCCTGAAAATGATCGGCGTGTCGCGCGACACCCCGGAGCCAGCCAACGGCAAAATCATCAAAGACAAGAACGGCGAGCCAACCGGCCTGATCATCGGCGCGCCGCAATTGCTGAAGCCGCTCCGCACGTCCAAAACCCCGACTCACGACGACATGGTCTGGGCTCTGAAAGCAATGCAAAAGGCCTATAACGCCGTCGGCATCACCAGCGTCATCGATCGTTCCGAACATCCCGAGGGCTTCCGGGTCTATCAGGAATTGCGGGAGAAAAACGAGCTCACCGTCCGCAGTTACGTCACTTATCTGATGACCGGCCAGGGAACGCCGGCTGACGTACGGAAGGAAATCGAATCCATTCCATTCGTCACCGGAATGGGAGATGACTGGTATCGCGTCGGCTCGCTGAAAGTCATCGCCGATGGCGGCATTCTCCTCGGCACCGCTTACCTTCGCGAGCCATACGGAGAGCACACGGAGCTCTACGGCTATCACGATCCCGCATATCGCGGCGTGTTGTCAGTTCCCGCTGAGAACCTGGTCGAGATGGCGAAAACAGCCGATGAGCTCGGCTGGCAGATGACCGCCCATGTCACCGGCGGCGGTTCGCTCGATCTCCTGCTCGACGCCTACGAAGCCGCCAATCGCGAAAAACCGATCATGGGCCGCCGCTTTACGGTTACACACGGCAATTTCCCCAACCCGCAGGCGATCCAGCGGGCGAAGCAGTTGGGCGTCGTCTTCGATTGCCAGCCCGCCTGGCTGCACAAGGACGGCGCGGCGATTAAAAATATCTTCGGCCCCGAGCGCATGAAGAATTTCATTCCGCTGCGCTCATTGTTCGATAACGGCATCGTCGTGGCGGGCGGCTCCGACCACATGGTCGGCTTCGATTCGCGGAATGCGATCAATCCCTACAACCCATTCTTCGGGATGTGGATGGCAATCACCCGCAAGCTCACCGACGGCACGGTGCTCAATCCCGAACAGACCATCACCCGCGAACAGGCCCTGAAAATGTGGACTCTCAACGGCGCCTATCTCTCATTTGAAGAGAAAATCAAAGGCTCAATCGAGCCCGGCAAACTGGCCGATATGGTCGTGATCTCGAAGGACATCCTGAAATGCCCCGTGGATGAAATCAAAGATATCGACGCGCTTCTCACAGTGGTCGATGGCCGCGTGGTCTATCGCGACAAACAAATGCCAGCCAACTAGTTCTCTGACCGCTTAAAAGTGTTCTTGTTGTAACGGAACTTCCTGCGGGCATCTTTGCGACCGAACTGCCAGTGAATGCAAGTACGAGCCTTGTTGATACGTCGATTCCATGCGTGCGTTTCGCGGGTCAGGGTCTTGAGATC
>DASYCD010000520.1:0-7281 GCA_036500405.1 Bryobacteraceae bacterium | reverse complement strand
CGAAAATCAGCAGCGTCTCATGCTTCGCCGTGACCGCCCGCAGCGCTTCCAGAAATCCGGGAACCGGCGGAATGCAGCCCATATTGCCGCAAACCGGCTCCACAATCACCGCCGCGATCTTCGATCCATGAACCTCGAACGTCCGCTCGAGCGCTTCCACATTGTTCAGGGGCAGGGAAATGGTCGTGTCGCTGAACCCTTTGGGAACACCGGGAGAGTCGGGCAAACCTAGAGTCGCGACGCCCGATCCAGCCTTCACCAGAAGCGAATCGACATGCCCGTGATAGCAGCCCTCAAACTTCACTGTCAGATCGCGCCCCGTGAACCCTCGGGCCACCCGTAGCGCGCTCATGGTGGCCTCGGTGCCGGAATTCACCAGCCGAACCAGTTCCATGGAAGGAACCATGGCGCGAATCGTCTCCGCCAGTTCGATTTCCTGTTCGGTCGGCGCCCCGAAACTGGTACCGCGCGTCAGCGCTTCTTCAATTGCCGCGAGAATCGCCGGATGCCGGTGCCCCAGCAGCAGCGGCCCCCACGACCCCACGTAGTCGATGTACTCATTCCCATCGGCGTCGAAAACATGCGAGCCCTGGCCCCGCGCCATAAACGCCGGGCTCCCACCGACCCCGCGCCAGGCGCGCACCGGCGAATTCACGCCACCCGGGATCGCCTTCTGCGCCCGCTCGAAAAGCTCCTGCGATTTAGAAAAGTTCATGCCCGGCAGTAATTGTAGATCCGCTCGACAATCTCGAGCGCCTGCAGTCCTTCTTCGCCGCCTACCAGTGGCTTCGTGCCGCTTTTGCACGCCTTTGCGAAATCCTGGAACTGGCGCTCGAACGGCGTCAGCGAAATCGCCATCGGATCGGAAGCGCCCGACGCCACTCCGCTCGAAATCGGCGCCGGATCCGTCTTTGCGAATTCCTCATCGCCCTGCACATCCCACGCCGTCAGCTGGTCCCCGGTAATGATCGCGCTGCCCTTCGTGCCATGCAGTTCCACGCGTTCCGAATACCCCGGCCACAGCGCCGTCGAAGCCTGAATCACCCCGGTCGCGCCATTCTCATAACGGAGCAGGGCATTCACCACGTCCTCGGATTCAATCTTGTGCAAAGCCCCGAGCTGCCACATCGCTTTGATGTCTTTCACCGGACCAGCCAGCCAGCGCAGAACGTCAATCTGATGGACCGCCTGGTTAATCAGCGCACCGCCGCCTTCCGTCGCCCAGCTTCCCTTGATCGGCCGCGAATAGTATTCCGCCGACCGGTACCACTTCACGTACGCGTCGCACTGGATCAGCCGCCCCAAACGCCCGGCGTCGATCGCGCGCCGCAGGAACAGACACGAATCGTCAAACCGGTGCTGGCTGACCACCCCCAGCACGATCCCGGCCGATTTCGCCACCTCGATCATCTTCCGGCAAACTTCGGTGCTGATCGCCATCGGCTTCTGTACCTGGACGTGCTTCTTATATTTCGCGGCCAGTTCCAGAGGCTGAATCCGGTAATCCGGAAAGGTGCAGACATCCACAAAGTCCACCTCCGGCATTTTGCAGAGCTCTTCCACGCTGCCGGCGGCCACGCCGCCCCACTTTTCCGCGAAGGCTTTTCCGTTGGCCGGATTGATATCGAAACATGCCGCGACCTCGAAACCAATATTCCTGTACGCCTGGGCGTGCTTATGCGAAATGGCTCCAGTACCGACGATTCCTGCATTCATAGGGTAAGGGCCATTATAATGAAGGCTCATTGATGAGAGACCGGCGAGCCAATCCTTTCGCCGCGCCACGAGCGTTGCCATGGGGTTCCGCGCTGCTCGTTCTGGGCGCGGCATTCGCGCTAACCATGTGCAGCAAGGCCGCGCCGGAAGGCGTTGCCGCCTCGGTGAACGGCCGGCCGATTTACTACACCGAAATCGACACCACCTACCGCTCCCAGTTTCCCGAAAAGGCCGAGGGCGAGAACGAAGATCAGATCCAGCTTCGCCGCCTGGAAATTCTGGGGTCGCTCATCGATAACGAAATCATGTTCCAGCGCGCCGAGAAGGCGAGCACCGTCGCCACGGACGCGGACGTGACAGCCCGTCTCACCGAAATGAAGGCGCCCTATACAACCGAACAGTTCGATAAGCAACTGAAGGATTGGGGCCTGTCGCTCGATCAGCTCAAGGAACACATCCGCAAGGATGAAAGCGTCAAGAAGCTGTTCATCAAGGACATTTCGTCGCACATCAAAGTTTCGGATTCCGACGTGACCAACTTCTACAACGCCAACCGCGGCAGCTTCAATCTCCCCGAGCCGCAGGTGCACCTGGCGCAGATTCTGGTGACGCCGAGTGTGGACCCGAATGTCCACAACCTGAAAAACGATAAGGCCAAGAATGACGCCGAGGCGCGCCAGAAGATCAAGGCCATCGAAACGCGCCTGAAGCAGGGCGAAGATTTCGCCATGGTCGCGCAGAACTATTCGGAAGACCCGCAGTCGACGCCCAACGGCGGCGATCTGGGGTTCATTCCGGAATCCTCCCTGGATAAATCGAGCCCGGAACTGAAGAAGCTGATTCTCTCGATGCGAGACGGGACGATTTCACCGATCCTTCCGACGCCAGAGGGTTACCGCATCCTGAAGCTTATTTCGCACGAACCCGCCGGCCAGCGCGAACTCAATGACCCGCGCGTGCAGCAGACGATCCGCGAGACTCTGATGAGCCGCAAGGACCAGCTTCTGAAGCAGGCCTACTACGGAGTGGCTCGCAATGAAGCGAAAGTGATCGACTACATGGCGACCACCATCTTCAACGGCGCCGCAAAGAATTAACAATTCCTGGTTATTCTGGTCGGATGCCGTGCGCACCCGAAATCCTGAAGAACGTTTCTCTGTTTGCCTTGCTGGATGACGATGAGACCGCTGTCCTTTGCGCTCAGGTTGAAGTCCGGAAATTTGCCGCGAGGCAGCGGATCTACAAGATCGGCGACCCCGGCGAGCGGGCGTATGTCGTTGCCTCCGGCTCCGTCGAGGTGCGGACGGTCGATGACGACAAGCAGGAGTTGCTCGTCGATTCGCCGGGCCCCGGCGACTTCTTCGGGTTCGCCTCCATGGTGGCGCAGAGCCCGCACGAGACCGGCGCGATCGCCATGGAAGAAACGGTGTGTATCGAGATTGACCGGCATGACATTCTCACGCTGCTCCAGGTGAAACCGCATGCCGGCATGGATATGATGGCGGTGCTGGGCCGGCAGTTTCACGCCGCGCAGCAACTGGTGCGGGGCCGCGCGGCGCGCAATGCGAACGAGATGATCGAAGAGCAGGAGACAACCGGCGACCGCGTATCGGACAGCGTCGCGCGATTCGGCGGGTCCTGGAAGTTCATCATCGCGTTCTTTGTGCTTCTCGTGGGATACACGATTACCAACATCGCCATGCGCAACAAGGCGTGGGATCCGTATCCGTTCATTCTGCTGAATCTGTTTTTGTCGATGCTGGCCGCGGTGCAGGCGCCAATCATCATGATGAGCCAGAACCGGCAGGATAAGAAGGACCGCCTGCGCAGTGAACTGGATTATGACGTGAACCGTCGCGCAGAGGCGGAAATCCAGCTTCTCGCCGATAAAATTCGCCGCATGGACGATAAGATCGACGACGTCACCGATCTGCTGCGCTCACCGCGCGCTTAAGCGCAGACCCCTTAAAATGTGGGGCAGGTTCCCGCCAACCTGCCGGCCGATTGCGAATCGGCCAACTCAGTAGCCGTTGATCGCGGAAGCCGATTGAAAATTGGCAGCGGGAGTACTTGCTCTGGGGGCGGGCGCTTACGGATTGATGGCATCCCAGTGCACGAGCCGTAAAAGTTCATCCAGCACGATTAACCGCGCAGGACTCGGGGGCTGACTGGATGCAGTGCAATTAATGGTATGTTCATGAATCTGGTTGCAAATTGTTCCTGTCAGGATGGATTTCATTCGGGTTGGGCTTATTAAGTCTGATCCTCGACGGACAAGTGAGGCACATACCCGGTGAAGAATCGTCTTGCTTTGGGCCTATTACTGTTCGCTGCGCGATTTATCAGCGGACAGGAGCCAACTCTGGAATCTACGTTCGATGTGGCTTCTGTTAAGGTCGCTACGCCTGGCGGCGGGGGAGATACTGCAATTCACATCGAGGACGGTCGAGTTTACTGCAAATGCCTTCTCAATCAAATGATACAAGAAGCTTACAATGTGAAGCTTTGGCGCATCGCGGGCCCCGCCTGGGTTCTTGATCCTTCAACGGCAATGGCCGATGGTCCGTTCATCTACGCCCTGGATGCCAGGTTCTCAGGAAAGCGCGATGTCCCGCAGATGATGCGGAATATGCTCGCTGATCGCTTTCATCTGGTAGTCCACCATGAATCCAGGATTGAAGCGGCCTACGTTTTGACCGTGGAGCCCGGTGGTCTGAAAATCAAGCCTTCCCCTCCCGCTCCCCCAGTTGATGCGTCGTTTCCCCTCGAGATCAAACACTTGGTCGGGTCCGATAGGGCGACTGGCGACATTCATTTTCACGGCGCAATGTCCCTGTCGTACTTCGCATTCACATTGAGCAGCGTGATGGACCTGGAAGTCATTGACAAAACTGCGCAGACGGGAGACTTTTTCGTCTTGCTGGATGCAAACATCCCGTCGTCAAGAGCACCGCTGGGGGGATCAATCCTCCGTACGCGAGATTTGAATGCAGTCGCCAGGGAGGGAGGGATCTTCAATGAGATCCAGAAACTTGGCCTGCGCTTAAGACCGGGACGTGAGCCCATCGATCATCTGGTTATAGACTCCGTCGAACGGAATCCTACATCAAATTAACCCTGGTTTTCGGCAAAAACAATGGCTACTCTTCGTTCAAAACTACTTGGATTGTGTGATAGCGTGGGCAGTGTTTCTGAGCGTGGGCAGTGTTTCTGATTGCTGCTCTTGTCATGTTAGGGCTGGCTCAGCGCTGGTATGTGGTCCATCCTGTTCAGCCTGAACAGGGGATGTGTCACTTGGAAGTCGATAAAGCCAATCGTGACACACCTTAGACGATCGCTGTGGCCTGACGGGACGGTCAAGAGGATTTCAGTGTGCCGACAAACTCATTGCGGATTCCGCGGGCTGCGCAGCGAACTGGACTACGATGTGAACCGTCGAGCCGAGGCAGAAATCCAGCGCCTCGCCGACAATATTCGTCGCATGGACGATAAAAATCGACGACCTCACCGATCTTTTGCGCTCACCGCGCGCTTAAACGATTTCTATCGATAAAGCAGTTTTTCGATGAAAAAGAGTAGTCCGAGGACTGCCGTCGGAATCAGGGCCACTCCGGTGACCATGTGCACAATCGAAAATTTCTGATGGCGTACGGCAAGAGTCATAACGGACCTCCTATGTCCGATTCAACCTTAGTCCTCTGCACCGCCGGATGCAAGGGGCCTTGACATTCACCGAATACTGTTATAAAAACTAACGGTAGAATGTTTAACACCCGCAAGAGTCCAACGCCGCTCGAACAGCTCATCCTCGATTACGTCTGGTCGCATGCTGGCTGCACAGCGGAGCAATGCCGTGAGGATCTGGCGGGCGAGCGCGACTTGAAAGACTCCACAATCCGGACCGTTCTCCGAAATCTGGAAGAAAAGGGCTATGTCACCCACACCGTGCAGGGGCGGACGTTTCTCTACTCTGCGGCGGAATCGAAGCGGAGCGTCGCAGTCGAAGCCGCAAAGCAGTTGATCGATCGATTCTGCAACGGTTCCGTGGAAGACCTTCTCGTCGGTTTGGTGGATAATCAGGTCCTCGAACCGAAGCAATTGCAACGCCTGGCGGAAAAGATCGCGGCGCGGAAAGGAAAGAAGCCATGATGCAGTTTCTCGCCGAATGGGCGATCCGCTCATCCATTCTGATCGCGTGCGGGGCTTTGTTGTTTGCCGTACTCCGCGTGAAAGACTCGTCGCTCCGACTCGCCGGATGGAACGCGATGCTCGCCGGATCGCTCTTGATTCCTCTGACGATGACGTTCCTGCCGCCGGTTCCCATCCGGATTTTCCATTCGCAGCCGCCGGCACAGGCGCACGTCCTGAACAGCGTCACGCAACGACTTTCCGGATTGTCCATAGTACTCGAGGAAACTCAAAGACCAATTCCGCGCGAAGCCCCTCCGCTCGATTGGATGACCGTGGTGTCCTTCGCATACGGTCTCGCCGCGGCTCTGATGATGCTTCGCTTGCTGACCGGGTTCGCGGTCAGCCTGCGGCTCTTACGGAAAACACAGCCAACAACAAGACCCGAATTCCGAGAATCGAGTTGCGTGAATTCGCCTGTGACGATTGGCTTGATTCGGCCCGAAATTGTTCTTCCTCTGGATTGGCCGCAGTGGGAACCTGCTAAGCTTCGAGCGGTTCTCGCCCACGAAAGCGCGCACATCCGGCGCCGCGACCCTCTTGTGCAATTCGTCTCCGCGATTCACCGGGCCGCCCTTTGGTTCAGTCCATTCGCATGGTTGCTCCATTCCAGAATCGTCGCCATTGCGGAAGAGGCAAGCGATGATGTGGCGCTCACCGAAGTGAGCGAGCCAGCGGTTTATGCGGAACTATTGCTGGATTTCATGCGGCGCCCTGTACTGCATTCGCGGCCAGCGGGGATACCGATGGCGCGGTACGGCCGGCCGGATCGCAGAATTCAACGGATTCTGAATGCGAAATCGTTTTCCCGCGGTCTCACCAGATGGAGCATTGTCAGCCTTCTGGTTGTCGCAACGCCCCTCACTTACCTCGCCGCCGCCTCGCGCCCTCAAAAAACCGAGCCGCAGACAATTGCACAGGCTGCGCCGCCCAACGCGTCGACGACCCTACCCCGTATCGCTCGTCCAAAATTCAGTGTGGCTTCTATCAAGCCCTGCGATCCCGATGCTTCGCGTGCAGGCGGCCGCGGCAAGGCCGGGGCATATTTTCGCAGGAACTGCGTGACGGTTAAAACGCTGATTCAGGACGCGTACATCCGATTTGCCGACGGCAACAGCGGCAACCCGATGCTCACTCCTCTCACGAAGATCGAAGGCGGTCCGACCTGGATCGATAACGATCGATATACGGTTGAAGCGGAACCGGAGGAGTCCACGACGGGAGCGATGATGGGGGGCCCGATGATGCAGACCTTGCTGGAAGATCGGTTTCAACTTCGCGCCCATCGGGAAACGCGGGAAGGACTAATTTATGAGCTGATCGTTGCGAAGGGTGGCTCGAAGCTTTTACCCGCTAAGCAGGGACCGTGCCTTCGAT
>DASYCD010000519.1:0-4010 GCA_036500405.1 Bryobacteraceae bacterium | reverse complement strand
CGCGCCCGCATGGAGCGCGTCTTCCTGAATCTCATCTCGAACGCGATCGAAGCCATGCCCGCCGGCGGACAGATCTCGATCTCCGCCGTGCCCAAAAGCGACGGCCTGCACGTCGAAGTTCGCGACACCGGGCCCGGCATTCCGGAATCGGTCCGCGCTCGCCTGTTCCAGCCGTT
The DNA here is from genome assembly GCA_036500405.1 of Bryobacteraceae bacterium. GTDB lineage: Bacteria > Acidobacteriota > Terriglobia > Bryobacterales > Bryobacteraceae > BOG-234. The sequence goes on along the minus strand of DASYCD010000519.1, from coordinate 3,834 downwards.
TGTCACTTCCGGCAAGAACGGATTGGGGCTTGGCCTCGCGCTCTCCCGCCAGGCTCTTCTCGATCACGGCGGCGATCTCTGGGCCGAAAGCAACGGTACGGGCGCACACTTCCACATTCGCCTTCCGACTGGCCCTGTGACACCATAAAGCTTCGTGAAGCGAACGCTGCGACAACTTCCCTGGCTGCTGCGCCGGACGCTGGTCGCTTCCGCCGATGACGGACTCTTCGCTCTCGCGAAAGGCGTCGCTTACTCCGGCCTGCTCTCGCTGTTCCCGATCATCACCACATCCGCCGCGCTCTCCATCCAGATCCGCGCCGATTACATGCGTCAGAAGTTCGCGTTCTTTCTCTCGCACGTGCTGCCCGCAGGAACGGAAGGCGCGGTTCTGGAACAATTCCGCTATCGCGGCCAACGGCCCGCAGGACTGCTCGTGATCGCCGTATTACTTTCGCTCTGGGCGGCATCGAGCGTTATCAAAAGCCTGATCGATGGTTTCAACGCCGCTTACCGAGTGCCGAAAACCCGCTCCATGCTCGCCCATATGGGCGTGGGGCTGCTGCTGGTCCCCCTCTCGGCGGTTCCGATGCTGGGAGCCTCGTCACTAGTCCTGTTCGGCGGCACCGTGGAGCACGCTCTCATGCGGCTCCTGAGGATGGATCCTGCTTTCACGCCCCTCACAGGATGGCTCGCCTTCGCATTCCGCGCCATTCGCTACGCCATCGCGTTCGGCGCGTTCTGGAGCCTGACCACGATCCTCTATCACTACGGCCCCTACCGCAAACAGCGCTGGAACGGCCTGTGGGGAGGAGCATTCCTCGCCACGATCCTCTGGCTGCTCGCGACTTTGGGATTCAGCTGGTACGAACGCCACATCACGAACTACAACCTGCTCTACGGCAGCATCGGAACCGGAATCGCGCTGCTCATCTGGATGTACCTGCTGGCGATCATCGCCCTCTTCGGATGCGAATTCAACGCCGAAAGAGAACGCATGCGCCGCGCCGAGTCACTGGAAAGCTGACTAATGCGCCCAATCGGATTCGGATAGATGTCTCTTCAGATCCTGAGCATCATGAAGAATTCGCGCTACTTTAACGTCGTTTTCTCTGCGACGATACAGCAGGAGATGTCGTGGCTCTTTGACGCGGTCCCCCGTTACTCTGTGACGGCTGAGCCGCAAGTGGTACGTGCGTGCCCCCGGAGCAAGACCCGGCCTGCTGATCGAACCGATACGTTCGGGATCGGCGCCTACATCCCTCAACGCCTGGCGAATGAGGGCTTTGTAACGCAGCGCGGCCGCCTCACCAAATTCCCATAAGCTCCGTTCGAGAATGGCAGCCATATCCCGCCTGGCGGGATCAGACAGGACAATATTCAAGCCGGAATCATCCGCCAATGCGCCGTCCGGCGACTAGGTTTTGCTTTACCTCTTCGTAGATCTGGTCCATGAAATGATCGAGTTCCTCTGGCGACTTCAACTCTGTGTACTCACCTCGATCAATAGCGTCGAAACCTTCCTTCGCCGCGGCCCGAAGCCATTCCAGTTTGGCGTGTTCTTCCTCTTCGGTTTCAGAAGTGGCATCCGCGACCACTTGTTCCAGCCAGGCATCCAATGTCAGCCCTTCCGCAGCCGCCATCCCTTTCAGCGCCGCAGCCAGTTCATCCGAAATCTCGATCGTGGTCATGACCAGAAAACTCCGTTCCTCCCTTAGCGTACTCCCCCCAACGCTTCCCCTCCAACCTGCGGACTGGTACTTCTCCCATAAACTTTGCATTGCAAAGTGCTCCGTCGTTTCATATACTGAACCCATGGGAGCTGTTCACCCCATCCGCTCTTCGAGCGATCCCGCGAAAACCATTGGCCTGCACGATCAAGCCATGGACAACCTGCGTTTCATCCGCAGCGCCATGGAAAACGCCGGTTCCTTCACCGCCGTTCCCGGCGTCGGCGGCATGCTGGTGGGCGCAACCGCCTTTTTCGCCGCCTTCGCCGCGCATCTGAGCGCCGGCCCGCGCTCCTGGCTCGCCATCTGGATCGGCGAAGCCCTGCTAGCCCTCGCAATCGGCATCGGATTTTCCGCGCGCAAAGCCCGTCTCGCCGGCAGTGCGCTGCTTTCCCGTCCCTTCCACCGTTTCGTTTTCGCCATGGCGCCGCCCCTCGTCGCTGGCGCCATCCTGACCCTCATGCTCAATCAGGCGGGCTTCGTCCACTTCCTGCCCGCCGTCTGGCTGTTGCTCTATGGCGCGGGTGTCGCGTGTGCGGGAGCATTTTCAGTCCGGGTGGTTCCCCTCATGGGAGTTTTGTTTCTCGTGCTCGGCGCTATCGCGGCCATTTCGCCCGTCGCCTGGCTCGACGCTCTGATGGCGATCGGCTTCGGCGGTCTGCACATCGTCTTCGGCTGGATTATCGCGAGGCACTATGGCGGCTAAAACATCCGCGGCGCGCAAGCATCTTCCTGAACCCGAGCTCGTCGGCGGCGTCCACGGCATGCCGGGTGGCGGCACCGCTTCGCTCGATCGCGTCATCCACGAGCGTCTGCGCCTCGCCATCGTGAGCGCACTCGCCGTCAACCACGTTCTGACCTTCGCCGAACTCAAGAAGCTGCTCGAAACCACCGACGGCAATCTCAGCGTCCACTCCCGCAAGCTGGAAGACGCCGGCTACATCACGGTCGAAAAGAAATTCGAAGGCCGCGTCCCCCGCACGGAATACCGGCTCACCTCCAGTGGCCGCACCGCGCTCGAACGCTATCTCACCCACATGGAAACACTGATTCGCGCCACGCGAAACGGATAAAAAAAATTTAACCTTATACTTTATGAAACAAAGTTCTCTGCACGTTGCAATCATCATGGATGGCAATGGACGCTGGGCTGCCGCCCGCAACCTGCCGCGATTCGAGGGCCATCGCGCCGGAGCCGAAACGCTCCGCCGCATCGTTGAGACGGCGCCGCGCCTCAACATCGGCGTTCTCACGGTCTACGCCTTCTCCGCCGACAACTGGAAGCGTCCACCGGAAGAAGTCGACGCCCTGATGCTTCTCCTCGCCTGCTATTTCGAGCGCGAAGCCCCCAGGCTGCGCGACGCCGGCGTGCGCATTACGGTCATCGGCCGCCGCGACCGCCTGCCCGATCCCCTGCTCCGCGCCATCGAGAACGCCGAAGCCACCACACGCCACTGCACGGCCCTGGAATTCCGCCTCGCGGTCGATTATTCCGCCCGCGCCGCCATCGTCGAAGCCGCCCGCCGCGGCGCGCTCGAAGAGGAAACGATTCCGGTCGACCTGCTCATCCGCACCGGTGGTGAACAGCGCCTCAGCGATTTTCTCCTCTGGGAATCCGCCTACGCCGAGTTGGTCTTCACCCGCCGCATGTGGCCCGATTTCACGCCCGCCGCCCTCCGCTCCGCCGTCGGCGAATTTCACCACCGCGACCGCCGCTTCGGCGCCGTCTCGGACTCGCTGCTCCCCGCGCCTCCGCCACCCGTAGCAGAACGCTGGCTGCGCTAACGCCCTCTACTTCGCGCTCTGAATCGGACGCGGCCCGCTCGTGCGATGGATCTTCATATCCACGTTGACCTCCACGCGATCCGCAATATGCACCAGCGGAATCCCGTGCGTCATCCCGTATTGCTTGCGGTCGAAAACCAACTGGCCGCGGACACGCCCTTCATCCGGCTGGTCCGGGGAATAGTTAACCGTCAGGCTTTCTTCCTTCGTCAGTCCGCGAATCGTGAAATCGCCATCCACCCGATACGCATCGCGCGCCGTATTGACGATCTTCGTCGAGTGAAAGCGGATCTCCGGATCCTCCTTCACATTGAAGAAGTCC
>DASYCD010000518.1:0-2915 GCA_036500405.1 Bryobacteraceae bacterium | reverse complement strand
CATTTCAGGAAGCGAACGTAGCGGTGGTAGGGAATAAACAACTGGAAACCCAGCGTCACAAAGACAACGACTACTGACAGCAGGTGGCGATGAATGCCGGTCACCATCTCCGCTACTTCTCCCATCGCAGCGACGTCGGCGGCAATATTGAGAGTGTTGGCGATCAGCAGCAGGATAACGACGGTCCGCACCATCCACGAGGGAAAAGCCGTTTTCATATTCGCGGCCAGGCCTTTTCCGGTGACGCGCCCGATGAGCCCACACATGTACTGAACCGCGGAAACCAGCGGAAAGGTCACCAACATCGTCCACAGGATGTTGAGACCAAACGCGGCGCCTGCCTGGGAATAGGTCGCGATGCCGCTGGGATCGTCGTCGGCAACACCAGTGATCAGGCCGGGGCCAGCGCGGGCGAGAGGCCTCACGCAGTAGCGGGTCCACAGTCTCCTGACGCGGTGGTTACCGTTCGACTTTTCGGCGGTCGGTGTCATGCCCTATGCGCGGCTCTCGCATGTTGTCTGCCAAAGCGGATGAGTTCGTACAAAGATTATTTCGAGAGGGCGGTCTGGAGGGCGAGACGGTCACCGGCTGAGACGCCAGAGTGCTTTGCGATATCGGACCGGACCCTGATCAGTTTCCGGTAGCGGTCAAAGTAGGCATCGATGTCGCCGCCGTACTGGAACGAGTACATGATGTCTTCGAAATTCGCGGTGTGGCGAAGGCCGAGGGCATGACCGGTTTCGTGAACGAACGTCAGAAAGACGATGGTGTCCCGCAGCAGCGGATCTTTCTGCTGCGCCGCGTTGGTGCCGGGCAGGATGAACAACTCGGCGCCGGGTTTGCCATCGACGATCACGCCGCGCGTTTCGCCGTAGAGGCCGGGATTGGTGGCCCAGTGAACCGTCAGCCGGGCGTGCTTCGCGCTGACGCTCTTCTTGAAGACGATGCGATCGCCGGATTCCCGCTGCCATCCTTCGAAAGCCCAGCGAGCCAGTTCCTGATCGTTCTGGTTGCACCCCGTGGAAACCGCTGCGCCGGTGCAGGGATCGACCCACCATGTCCACACATCGGCGGCACGTAAGCCGGCGGTGATCGCCAGAAATACGAAGAGGAGCCGCGTGGCCACGGTCGGATTGTAGCGCAGATGCCCGCTACAATCGTCTACACGTGTTCCAGAAAGTATTGATTGCGAACCGCGGCGAGATTGCGCTGCGAGTGATCCGGACGCTGCGGGAAATGGGAATCCGGTCCGTCGCCGTGTATTCGGACGCGGACCGCGCGTCGCTGCATGTGCGTAAGGCGGATGAGGCGGCGCACATCGGGCCTTCGGCGTCGCGCGAGAGTTATCTGAACATCGAGCGAATTCTCGACGCCGCCAGGCGGCACGGTGTGGACGCTATCCATCCCGGCTATGGCTTCCTCAGCGAGAACGCCGAATTCGCGCAGGCGTGCACGGATGCCGGCTTCGTTTTTATCGGACCGCCGGCTTCGGCGATCGCCGCGATGGGCTCGAAAACGTCGGCGCGTCAGATCGCGGAGCGCGGCGGGGCGCCTATCGTGCCGGGGACTCAGGAGGGCCTGCCTGCATCACCGGAAGGCAGTGCGGCGGCGGCCGCATTCGCAGCGCGCGCGGGATTCCCTGTGATGCTGAAGGCTGTGGCCGGCGGCGGCGGTAAGGGCATGCGGCGCGTGGATCGCGCAGAAGATCTTGCGTCTCACTTCGAAGCCGCGTCGAGCGAGGCGCTGCGTGCGTTTGGCGACGGGCGCGTCTATGTGGAGAAGCTCATCGAGAACGCGCGGCACATTGAGATTCAGATTCTGGGCGATCAGCGCGGCAACATGGTGCATCTGGGGGAGCGCGAATGCTCGGTGCAGCGGCGGCATCAGAAGGTAATTGAGGAATCGCCTTCGCCGCTCGTCGCAAGCCGTCCGGAAATTCGTGCGCGCATGGGCGAAGCGGCGATCCTCGCGGCGCGCGCGGCCGGGTACTTCAACGCAGGAACCGTGGAGTTCCTGGCGGATAACGACGGCAATTTTTATTTTCTCGAAATGAATACCCGCCTGCAGGTGGAGCATCCGGTGACGGAGCTTGTTACCGGACTCGACCTGGTTCGGCTGCAACTCGAAATCGCCAATGGCGGGCATCTGCCGTTCACGCAGGATCAAATCCAGCTGCGCGGGGCCGCGGTGGAATGCCGCATCTATGCCGAAGACGCGACGCAGAATTTTCTGCCTTCCCCCGGACGCATCACGCATCTGGCGGAACCCGCCGGGCCCGGCGTGCGGCTCGATTCCGGTGTTTATCCTGGATGGAACGTTCCGCTCGAATACGATCCGATGCTCGCCAAGCTGATCGTGTGGGCCGACACGCGCGAGCGCGCGACTGAACGTATGCTGCGCGCGCTCAGTGAATATAAGGTTGGCGGAATCCGCACCAACATTCCGTTATTCGACGTCATCCTTCGCGAACCCGCATTTCGCGCGGGCGATCTGCATACGGGCTATCTGGATGCGCTGCTGAAAAAGCCGGGACTGTTCGATCAGCCACCCGCGCCGGACCTCGCGGCCATCGCAGCGGCTGCGGTAGCGGCTCACACAAAGCCCACGCCCACAGCAGCCGTTCCCGCAGCATCTTCTTCGCGCTGGGTGAGTGCGGGACGTGAGGATTTGCTTCGATGAAACCGGTCATCCATATAGACGGCGAGACGGTCAGCCCGGCTTATGAAATAACAATTGTCGAAGTTGAACCTGGGTTGTACTCGATTCTGGGGGATGGTGCGTCGCATGAGGTGCGGGTCGACGCTGGACAGGTCACTGTCGGAAACCGGCGATTCGATTACCTGATCGACGACCCGCGCCAATGGAAGCGCTCGGGCGGCGCGGCGGGTGGCGAAGGGCGAGCAGCCATCACCGCG
>DASYCD010000517.1:0-22238 GCA_036500405.1 Bryobacteraceae bacterium | reverse complement strand
GCCGCTGCCGCTCCCTCCTTTACGCGCGCGGGCGTGGTCCCGGCGCATTCGCTGATGCCCAATGATTTCGTGACGATATACGGGCACTTCCTGGACAGCCCGTGCTCTCCACAGCAGCCGTCCGCGGGAGGAATCTACCCGACCACGATGTGTGGCGCCCAGGTCACCGTGGGAGGTAGTCCCGCAGGTTTACTGGCGGTACTCGAAAAGCAGATCAATCTGAAAATCCCGCCGGAAGCTCCCACTTCGGGAGAAGCAACCGTAGTCGTGACCGTCAACGGTATCAGCAGCGCCGCTGTGATGATTCCCTTCGGCAAACCCAAAGTCATTCTGTCTCTCGAAGGCCCTGCTTATGTACACATGCCCTTATGGATATCGGTGAAGCGGCCGTTCGGCGACGTTTCTTATCCTTACAGACTGAACCCTGGCGACTTCGGCGGCGGCAGGCTTGAGGTGAGGCATAACGGTGTCATGTTGAAACCGCTGGAAATTCCGTACCCACCGGGAGGAATAGATGGCAGCGGTTTGCTGAATGGCTCGATCGCGCCACCAGACTCTCCGCGAAACCGTCTACCTCTTCATCTGAAATATCGCCTCGACACGCCGGGAGCCTATGAGGTTCGTTTTATCGGTACCCGGCTGGATCTCCAGGGGCCTCATATCCACGAGGTCGCGGTGGATGAGTCAGATTGGACTGAAATTGAGTTGTTGCCATACTCCGAAACCGAACGCCGCAACTGGATTCAGGCGCAGGTCGCGAAGATGCCGTCCTCAGCTGGACTGCTTATTGGCGACGCCATACCGGGATTGCTGGCGATGCCGGATGAGTTGGCGCTGGATGCCATTCTGCCGGAGCTTTACAACTCCAATGAGCTTGTCCGCCAGTATGTAGCCGGCAGTCTCCCTATGTTCGACTCGGCATTAGTGGCGAAAGAATTGAAGCCACTGATTCGGGACAAAGGACCGACAGACGAAATTGCGCGGATGCTGGATCAAACGGAAATACTCTCTCCAGACGAGCGCCAAACCATCCTCGCCGGGCTGCCCGGCTTTCTCAGCTCAGGCTCGCCCGAGGTGAAGGCGGGAACTCTGCAATATCTGATTTGGGGTCAAAACCATGACTGGGGCAAGACCGCGCAATTCAGAAGTGAATTCAGCGCGATGGTGATGGACGCCGCGCCCGCTATTCTCGAAGGCTCCAATGCCGGACTGCAGCAGCTTCTCGCTGAAGCTCTCGGAACCCTCAAAACAGACGCTGCGCGGGATCTCCTGTGGGCAATGATCGAAAGCGGCAAGGCTGGAGGGCAATCGAGAATCGCTCTGACGTGGATCGCCGACCCGCGCGATCTGCCCAGACTGGCAGGACTTCTGACTCAAACGAATCCAGCCAGCCCGAATTCGATGGACACCTCGCTTCCTTATAGTCTGCATCGCGGGTGGGGAGATGCTTCCCTGCCACTGCTGAAACAGGCCGCCCGCGACACAACGCAGCCTGGTGTTCGTATCTCCTGCGCAAAGGAGTTGATTATTGCCGGCGAACCGGAAGGATTCCAATATCTACTGCAGGCGATCGGGGAGCAGCCGTCCTTCAAACAGGAGGGATTTCAGTTCGTGCGCGACCGTTTCCCGGATCTTCGAGGCGGGGACGATGATGCGTTGCTCACGTTTCTGAAGAGCAAAGCGAATCCGCGCTGATGATGTTACGCGATCCCGAGTTGCCTGAGGGCAGCGCCGGCGCCCTTCAAATCCGCCAGCATCATCTCCGAATATTTGCGTGAAAGGATAACTCCATGAGCGCCTCCCCGGAACGCGGCAAGCACGGCTTCCTTCGTACCGTCAGGCGTGCATTTCGAATGGTCTGCGGCTGTCGGGATATCGATGTCGATTCCCGGCCACAGTTTTGTCTTCGTCCCCGTGAGGGCCTCGGCGGCGCGCTTCGCCTCGCGATAGACGTAGTCGGCGGACAACCCCGTCCTGGGGATTTCAGCCAGGGTCTTCTCCTGGTAATCCAGCACCCGGTAATGAAAATCCAGAAGTTCCTGGGCGGGGACGTCGCCATAGATCGTTGAGCCGACGCTGTTGATATACGTCGCCATTCGCTCGCCGCCGCAGTTGTGATACATCACCATCTTCAGGAAATCGGAATACTGAGAGAGCTCAGCCAGATCCTGCTCCGCGCGGTAGATCGGGTTGAACGAATTGTTGTGCCAGATGTGCCAGCCAACTCCCAATGAAGGCTTCGCTGTTTTTACCTGCTTGTAGATCGCGGCGTAGGTTTCCCGTAAGCTGTCAGTCCAGAGCATTTCCCACGAGAGCAGTTCAGGATATTTCAGCATCAGCCTCCACAGAGTGACGTAGTAGCCATCGACAGGGCGCTGCTTCGCGCGCGCCGCACGCACGAACTTCTCGAGTTCCAGAAAGCCCGCTCGCGCCCGTGTGACGCTGATGCCGCGCTGACGCGCCTTCGCTTCGCAGAAACTGCAAAAGCACGTGACTCTGCCCGGGTCGGACCCACCGCCGTGACTGGCCCCGAGTGCGTTGGAAAATGCGCCTTGGCGTTCCGAGCCCCACATGATCCCATCGATGTCATACGAGCGCGACCAATCCTCCGCAATTGCAGTCAGCCAGTTCCTGTAATCGGGATTGTTGAAACAGAGCGTCGTGGCGTTCCTGCCGTACAGGTCTTTTTCCTGTAGCTTTTCAATGTTCGGCACGTCGCGCCGGAAGACATCTTCGTACCAGCAGATGGTTTTCATCCCGCGCTTTCGCGCAGAGGGGAGCACCGATTCGAGCACGTCATAATTCCCGAATTCCGGAGCGCGAAAGTCTTTGAGAGCGGTGTTCTGGTAATACTGCGGGTGAATGGCGGTGTAGCTGCCACCGTGAAAAGTATCGGTATCGTACTGCTGCTTGCCATGGTCCGGAAGGGGCTGCCCAGGAACCTGACGGCCGGCGATCCCTCGTCCATAAGTAAAAGTCGCGACGAAAAGCGTGTTCACCGAAGCATCCTGTTGCAATTCGTCCAGAGCCTTTTCGGTTCCTTCGTCGATAAACGACACAGCGCCCACCTGGATGCCGATGGTCTTGTCGTGCGTACTCTGGCCGTGCAGGCTCCCAGCGGCGGAGAGAAGCATCCCACCGGCCGCGCCCTGAATAAAATCCCTGCGTTCCATTGTTGTTTTCTCCTGAGTTGCGGATACCGGGCAGCCGCAACACCAGCCCTTCCCTGAACGTTACAGATATATCATTTGCCCGTGGAAAACAACAGCCAACCACCTTGTTGTAAAAAGCCACAGAAGAGTGCCCATAGCGGCAGGCGTGCTTTATATTTTCCATGCCGAAAGCGAAAAGGCCGTCACTCGTGGAGAACATCAACCGCCGCAAGCATGCAGGTATCAGCCGCGCCAAAAGCGACACGACAAGATCGAAACATGCTTACGAAGATATGGAGACGGGCTGGCCGCGTAAAAAGGCCGCGAAGAAAGCCAAAACAAACACCGCCCAGCTCGAAAATCGGCAGCCCCTTCCGAGCGGGCCGATTACGAGCGAAAGAAGGACTCCCCAGTGGCCTGCCAGCGGCGCACACTCATCCTCGATTGAAGCGGAACCGGCTCTTGTACCCTGCTTGCGCAGCTCGGATGCCGAATCCGTCGCGCTCTCACTCGGTTGCGACGAACGGTGCACGGTAATCGCACTTTTTTGTCGAAAGCAGCGGGCGAACCGCCGCGAGTGCTGAAGGCAATTGGCAAAGTCGCCTTGAAGCCCGGCGAGGAAAAAACCGTACCGGTGAAAGTGGACGCGGCCGGTTTTCGCTATTGGGACGAAGGACGCAAAGCATGGACCGTCGCGTCGGGCGCCTATCAGGTAGTGGTCGGGCGTCCTCGCGGGACATCGCGTGGACAGGCGCCGTGACGCCGGTGGGGCGTTGAGATATCGGGGTAATCCTTGAATGCGATTCCTGAACCGGCTCGCGATCGTTTTTGTGTGCGCAACAGGCTTCTTTGGCGCGACGGCGAACGCCGTATGTTTCAAGGGCGAAGTGAAGGGCTCGGCTGGGCCGACGGTGGATGTGTTCAGTTCGAATGATTCCGGCAGACTACCCTTGAGCGGAGGCGCCCGGTACATCCTCTTCCTGTATCAGAAGAATGGACGTCTGATGGCAGACCCTTGCGGCAATTCCGCCAAACTGGTGTCACCTTTTCGCTGAGTGGGTCAGCTACTCCTTCGGCGCGTGGCTGCGATTCATCAGGATCTTCATCGCGAACGGCACTTCATCGGGATGTACCGCGCACCATGCGATGATCCGCTCGAATTTCGTGAGGTCATCCGCGATCGAGGCGATTTCGATCAGGTCTTCTTCAACGATTGCTGGATCTCTCATCGTGCGTATCCTTCCCGCCGCCTTCAGACTATCACCTGACAGACATACGTCCGGAAAAATGGCGATATCATTGCACTGACTATCCCTACAGGAGACCCCAGATGCCAAAGATGAAAGCCGTTCAGGTCCCAGCCGCCGGCGGAGAACTCGAAGTTGTGGAGCGGGAAATTCCGGCACCCGGACCAGGACAAGTCAGAATTCGCGTGCAGGCCTGCGGCGTTTGCCACAGCGACTCCATGACAAAAGACGGCCTCTTTCCGGGAATTTCGTATCCTCGCGTTCCCGGACACGAAATTGCCGGAACCATCGACCAGCTCGGATCTGGTGTGAAGGGCTGGAACAAAGGAGACCGCGTCGGCGTAGGCTGGCATGGCGGGCAGGATAATACGTGCCTTGCATGCAGAAGGGGCGACTTCATCAATTGCGTCAGTGGTCTCGTGTGCGGCATCAGTTATGACGGCGGCTATCAGGAATTCATGGTCGCGCCGGTGGAAGCCGTGGCGCACATGCCGGAGTCTCTGGATGCGGCCGAAGCTGCGCCGCTGATGTGCGCCGGAATCACCACGTTCAATGCTCTGCGTCATAGCGGCGCGATGCCGGGCGATCTCGTCGCCGTGCAGGGCGTCGGCGGACTCGGCCATCTCGGCATTCAGTTCGCAAAGAAGTCCGGCTATAGAGTCGCTGCCGTCGGACGAGGAGGCGACAATGCCACGATGGCAAAAAAGCTCGGCGCGGATATTTACATTGACAGCGCGGCTACCGATCCCGCGGCCGAATTACAGAGGCTGGGAGGAGCCAGTGTGATCCTCTCCACGGCGCCGAGCGGAAAAGCAATGTCATCGCTGATTGGCGGTTTGGGTTCCAACGGCACTTTCGTTGTTATCGGCGCGTCGCCCGATCCGATCGAGGTGTCATCCACGCTGCTGATTCTCGGCAAACGCACGATCAAAGGCTGGGCGTCGGGAACCCCAACGGATTCGGAAGATACCTTGCGGTTTGCGGAAATGACCGGCGTCCGCCCCCTGATTGAGAAATACCCTCTGGAGAAGGCTCCGGAAGCATATGCGCGAATGATGAGTGGAGATGCGCGGTACCGCGTCGTGTTGACTATCGGCTAGCGGAATCCGTTGAAAAATCGTAGAACACGCGCAGTTGATTGCTATCCAGATCGGCGGCCGTGAACTCGCGCAGCCTCCAGGGTTTGTCCTCTGGCTCGGCCAAAATCTTCGCGGCCGCGGCTCGCCATCGCCGGAACAGTTCGTCGACTTCCGCCTTGCTGGCGACGTTCAGCCAGATCGTCGCCGGACCAGACGTGCCGTGCGATTCGCGGAATGACGCATTCGTCAGAAACATGCGGCAGTCCCCCTGCGAGATGCCGCCGATGCCACCCGCATCGTCACCCCAGTCGAAACTGAATCCGAGCACGTTCACGTAATACGCAGCCGCTTTCTCCACGTTCTCAACCGGAATTTCCGGAACTGCCTGCGGGAAGCGCATGCACTTCAGCTTAAGACAACTGCGGATATGAAATCCTCCGGAAATTGCGCCATACTTTTCGCCCCATACTGCGTCCATCGCTTTGTCATGCCTGTGCTCAGACCCGCGTTCGCGGCATCCGCTCTCCTCGCCGCATTCGCCACCATATCCACGGCGCAGATCGCGGATTTTCTCGAAGCCGCGAGCGCAGGCGATGTCCCGAAACTCCAGAAACTTCTGATCGACAAGACGCTGATCGATAAGCGAGGCGAGCACGCCCGCAGCGCCCTGCACGAAGCCGCCGCGCATTGCCGCGTGAACGCCGCTCGCTTTCTCATCGAACACGGCGCCAACATCCAGGCGAAGGACGATGCCTCCGCCACGGCCGTCGATCTCGCCGCACACTGTCCTTCGGAAATTCGTACTGCATTGCAGGTCATGATGCCACCCCCGCAACTCGATGGCGTTCTCTCCATGCAGCACGCCATCGCCCATCACCAGACACAGCTTGTTTCCATGCTGGTTGGCATGCGCTTCAGCGCGAACGCCGTCGCGGCAGATGGAGATCGTCCTCTCAACACCGCCGCTGCTGCCGGGGATGCCGCCATCACGAAGCTTCTCCTCGAACACGGCGCCGACCCCAATCTTCCGAGCCGTTCCGGCAACACGCCCCTGCACGACGCCGCACTGCACGGAGACGCCGAAGCAATCAGTCTCCTGCTGGCTCACGGCGCCCGCATCGACACGCCAACGCTCGATGACAACTCGACCGCTCTCCACCTGGCCGCGTCATTCGACCGCCTCGACGCCGTCAAAGCACTCGTTCATCACGGAGCCAATACCACGATCAAAAATGCAGCAGGCTTCACCGCCGCCGATCTCGCCGTCAAGAACAAGTTCGCGGATGTCGCCGACTGGCTCAACGGCGCCCACTGATAAATCGCCAGGTGCTGTACAATTCCAGTCATGCCGAACACAGCCCTACGGCTCGCGTCTGCCGCCCTCCTCATAACCACAGCGGCTTTTTCGCAGGAAGCCGTGACGATTCACGTCAACGCCGCTTCCACGCTCGGACCTTACAAACCCATCACAAACTTCTTCGGCTACGACGAACCGAATTACACCTACGCCCCGGACGGACGCAAACTCGTCAACGAACTCGGCAATATTTCCGGAAATTCGAAATCGAAAACCTTCCCCACTTATATCCGCACGCATTTCATGCTGACTACCGGCGACGGCGCGCCCGGATTCAAATGGGGTTCCACCAACGCCTACACCGAGGACAACGGCAAACCGGTCTATGACTGGACTATCGTCGACCGCATTATCGATACCTATATAAAAGGAGGTGCGAAACCCTACGTGGAAGTCGGCTTTATGCCGAAGGCGCTCTCTTCGCATCCCGACCCCTACCAGCCCAACTGGAAGCCCGGCGACAATTTCAGCCAGTACTATCTCGGTTGGGCCTACCCGCCCAACGACTACGCGAAATGGGGCGAAGTCGTCAACCAATGGGCAAAGCACGAGGTCGCGAAATACGGCCGCGCTGAAGTGGAATCCTGGTATTGGGAAATCTGGAATGAGCCCGACATCGCCTACTGGCACGGCACGCCCGCCGAATACGACAAACTCTACGACTTTGCGGCCGACGCCATCAAACGCGCGCTTCCCACAGCGAAAGTCGGCGGCCCCGCCTCCACCGGCCCGAACGGCGCACGCGCCGCGGCGTTCCTGAAACAATTTCTCGAACACTGCGATACGGGTAAAAACGAAGCCACCGGCGCAACCGGCGCTCCGCTCGATTTCATCAGCTATCACGCCAAAGGCCAGCCGCGGGTCGTCGAAGGTCACGTCCGCATGGGCATCTCGAAGAATACCGCCGACGCCGCGCAGGGCATGCAGATCGTCGCCTCGTTCCCGAAGTTCCACAACCTGCCGATCATCATCAGCGAGTCTGATCCCGAAGGCTGCGCCGCCTGCTCCGCGCGCGTCTATCCGCAAAACGCCTATCGCAACGGTCCGCTCTACGCTTCCTACGAAGCCACCATGATGAAAAACATGTACGAGCTCTCCGCGCGCGAAAAGACCAACATCACCGGCATGCTCACGTGGGCTTTCGAATTCGTCGGACAGCCGCCCTTCGAAGGCTTCCGCGAGCTCGCGAGCGACGGCCTCGATAAGCCCGTGCTCAATGCTTTCCGCATGGCTGCCCGTCTGCACGGCGATCGCGTCGCGCTCGAAAGTTCCGGAGCCATTCCCGTCGCCACAATTCAATCCGCCGGCGTTGGCGGTGACTCGCCCGACATTGATGGCATGGCAACGCTCGCGCCCCGCGAACTCTCCATCATGGTCTGGAATTATCACGACAACGACCTGCCCGCCCCCGACGCCCCCGTCAAGCTCAGCATCGAAGGGCTTCCATCGGCCGCGAAGAAGCTGACCGTTCACCATTACCGGATCGACGAAACCCACAGCAACGCGTGGACCGCCTGGAAGAACATGGGCTCGCCGGAGAAGCCCACGCCCGAGCAATACAAAAAGCTCGAAGCCGCGGGCCAGTTGCAGGAGTTGAATCCGCCCTCCACCGTCAATGGCGGTAAGGACGTCACGCTCGATCTGAAGCTGCCCCGCCAGGGCATCTCGCTCCTTCAGCTAAGCTGGTAGCCACATGAGATTAGTTCAGTTGCAGGGACCGGCGGGCCGCCGCGTCGCCATCGTCGAAGACCCGCGCCTCCGCCTGCTCGATCGTTGCTCGTCTGTCTACGATCTGGCCAACGCCGCATTGACCGAAAATGTTCCGCTGCTCCGCGCAATCGAAGACCGCAAAACCAGCGACCTGCTCGATTACGATCCCATCTACAAGGGACAATCGGATTGGCATCTTCTCCCCTCCGCCGATTTCGCCGAAGCGCCCTCGCGCTGTCTCGTCACCGGCACCGGTCTCACCCATCTGGCCAGCGTGAAGAATCGCGACGCCATGCACTCCGGCGCCCAGGCCGTCACTGACAGCGTTCGCATGTACCAAAGCGGCGTCGAAGGCGGTAAGCCCGCAACCGGCGAGGCCGGCATTTCCCCCGAATGGTTCTACAAGGGTTCCGGCAGCGTGCTCCGCGCGCACGGCGAACCGCTTGACGTCCCCTCCTTCGCGGATGACGGCGGAGAAGAGCCCGAAATCGCCGGCGTCTATCTGATCGACCCACAAGGCACGCCCCGCCGCATTGGCTTCACGATGGGCAACGAATTTTCCGATCACGTTTTCGAAAAAAAGAACTACCTCTACCTCGCGTCTTCCAAACTTCGCACCTGCTCCATCGGCCCTGAGCTGTCCATCGATGCCGAATTCGGCCTCATCCCCGGCGAAGTGAGCGTCGAGCGCGCCGGCCAGAAGCTCTGGTCAAGCGAGATCCAGACCGGCGAGGAAAACATGTGCCACAGCCTCGCCAACATCGAGCACCATCACTTTAAGTTCGATTTCCACCGCCAGCCCGGCGACCTCCACATCCACTTCTTCGGAGCCGGCGCCTTCAGCTTCGGGGCCGGAATTGCCCTGCAGGAAGGCGACGTTATGCAGGTCCGCTTCGAAAACTTCGGCAGGCCTTTGCGCAACCCGCTCCACCGCGCCAACCCATCCACAAAGGCCATCGCAGTTCAGGCGATGTAGCCGGCTCGGTGCGCTACATTAGTATTCTTCAGCACTTGCCCAAACGGATGCGCGCGTGATCGCCAAAATTCTTTTCTTCATCATTGTTGGTTTCAGCGTTCTGCTGCTCGCATCAGTAACCCGCTCCCTGATCGAAAAACGCGTCCGCTCGGCTCTGATGACGTTGCGCGTCTACCTGGTTCTGCTGGCTGTCTACGTTACAATTTTGGTCGGCTCCACCCTCGCATTGCCCCTCCACACCTTGCCTTATACCGCCGTGTTGATGAAGGGCGACTGGACAATCGACGCCACCAGCCTGCGCCGCACCCCGCACGGCAAACAGGAAGATCTGGAGATCGACTTTCGCATGACCAACCGCGGCAAGACTCCCATCAATGGCGAGAATCTGCAAGCGTACGTCCTCGTCGACCACGGTGTCCGAGCTAACCCCGCGCCCCAACCTTCAGACCCGCCTTTTACGACTGAAATCAAGCCAGGCAAGTATCTCTATACAACCCGAAAATTCACAATTCCGGCTGGCCAGGAGCGGATCGAGCTGGTTCTCAAAGAGATCGGCTTCCGCTGGGAAAAATTGATGATCGGCGGTTATCCGTTCGATGGACGTACCGTAATTGTGCTGGTTACCCCGCAGTAATTTAAATTAAGCCACCTGCAGGATCAAACACTTCAGATACAACGTCTCCGGCACCGTCAGCAGAATCGGATGATCCGAAGCCTGCGTTCGCCGCTCCAGCACGCGCAGCGTACGTCCGGCGTTCAGTGACGCTTCCGCCACTACCTCGAGCAGCGCCGCCTCGCTCATGTGATGCGAGCACGAACACGTCACCAGGATCCCCCCCGGTCCCAGCAATTTCAGCGCGCGCAAATTGATATCTTTATATCCCCGCGCCGCATCAGCCACCTGCCCGCGCGACTTCGCGAACGCCGGCGGATCGAGCACGATCGTGTCGTAACTCCGCCTTCCCGACGCGTACGCCGAAAGCGATTCGAAAACATCCGCCTCGCGGAACTCGATGTTGCCAACGCCATTGCGCTCGGCGTTACCCCGCGCCGTCGCCAGCGCCGTCGCGCTCGAATCCACCGCCTCCACGCTCTCGCACTTCCCCGCCATGTGCAGCGCGAATCCGCCGGTCGAGGTAAAGCAATCGAGTGCGCGCCCATTCGCGTACCGCGCGACCGCCGCATAGTTTTCCCGCTGATCGAGAAACACGCCCGTCTTCTGCCCCTTCAGAAGATCGGCGTCCATGCGGAATCCATTCATCGAGATCGCGACCGGACCCTCCAGTTCCCCTTGCAGCAGCCGGGTTTCCCGCGGCAACTGCTCGAGCGACCGCACGGCCGCATCATGCCGCGCCACAATCGCGCGAGGTGAAAACTGTTCAGTCAGCGCCGCCACAATCTCCGGCAGCGCCCGATCCATCCCCTGATTCAGCGCCTGCACCGTGAAGCAATCGGCATAGCGATCGATGATGAGCGCCGGCAGAAAATCCGCCTCCGCATGCACGAGCCGGTACGCCGTCGTTTCCGCAATCTTCTCGCGAAACCGCTGCGCCGCCGCGATCCGCGCGCCCAGATCGATCGGCTCCACGCTCCGGCTGAGCATCCTTAACGCAATCTGCGAAGACGTGCTGTAATGCGCCTGCCCGAGGAATCGCCCTCGCGCATCCAGCACATGCACAATCTCCCCCGCCCCCGCATCCCCCGCGGAAACGACGTCCGAACGAAAAATCCAGGGATGCCCGCCTGCCAGGCGGTCCGCTCCCTTGCGGCTGATCTCTACCGGTGTGACGTCCAACCTCCCATCCTCGCACTTCACAATTCGCTTCTTTGGGTTTAGAGTGAAGTGACTGTGTCTCGAAACCTTTGTTTTCTGGCCGCGCTTTTCGCATACGAAGCGCTCGCCGCTCCAATCCCGCCCCCGCCAGCCACGCCCGCCGGCAACACAGTCGATGTCATCCAGGGCGACAAGGTTGCCGACCCTTACCGCTGGCTCGAAAATGCCACCGATCCGAAGGTCAACGCCTGGAGCGATGCGGAGAACACGCGTACTCGCGCTTATCTCGACAGCTTGCCCAGCCGCGCGGCTGTGAAAGCCCGGCTGACCCAGCTCATCACCGCCTCGTCGCCAGCGTACTCAGAACTCGTGGCGCGAGGGACGCGCGTCTTTGCCCGTTACACCGACCCGGCAAAGCAGCAGCCCATGCTGGTGACGCTCGATGCCAGCGCCGATCCGGCCAGCCGCAAAATTCTGCTCGACCCCAATACTCTCGACCCGCGAGGCCTCACCGCCATCGACTGGTTTGTGCCATCCGGCGATGGAACCAAATTCGCCGTCTCGCTCTCGAAGAACGGCAGCGAAGACGGCACGCTCTACATCTATGACGTAGCGACGGGGAAACAGATCGGCGAACCGATCGACCGGGTGCAATATCCCACCGCCGGAGGCAGCATGACCTGGGCGGCCGACGGCAAAGGCTTCTGGTACACGCGTTACCCGGGAACGGAGGCGCCGGCGGCCGACAGACATTTCTATCTTCAGGCCTATTTCCATAAGATCGGCACGGCTGTTGCGTCCGACCGGCTCGCGCTCGGCAAGGCCAATGGCCTCGAGCGCGTGTCGGAGCTCTTCCTCGACAACCGCAACAATCGTTCCCAGATCATGGCGATGGTCCAGCGCGGCGACGGTAACACCTGGGCTTTCTATGTACTCAGCGAAAACGCGCCCGCTCTCCAGGTGGGTACTTACAGCGACCAGATCGTCTACGCCACCATCGGCCCGGACGGAGGCATTTACGCCATCAGCCGCAAAAACTCCCCAAACGGAGAGATCGTTAAGCTCCCGGCTCCATATAAGGCCATGGGGCTGGCAAAGGCGCCCGTAATCGTGCCTGCGGGGAAAGTAGCCATCGTCTCCGGCGGCGCGGAGGAACAGGAGGCCGATCTCGATTTCGATTCACGCCACCTGTTCGTTCGCGATATCACGGGAGGCCCGATGGACGTCAGAATTTTCGATCTGAACGGCAAGCCGGGAGGCGTGCTGCCGCTACCCGAAGTCGCCTCCAACAACGAAATCGTCAGCCTGCGGGACGGCAATGTACTCTACTCCGTCTCGACTTACGTGAGGCCTCGCTACTACGCGCGCTGGAATCCCGCGACTAACAAGACCGAGGAGACCGCGATCCGGCAGACCTCGCCGATCTCTTATGACGACGCCGAGGTCCGCCGCGTCTTCGCCACTTCCAAAGATGGAACGAAAGTGCCCGTGAGTGTGGTTCTGAAGAAGGGGACGAAGCTCGATGGCAGCCATCCTCTGCTGCTCTACGGTTATGGCGGCTACGGCATCAGCCTCAGTCCGAGCTTCCTCAGCGCGACCGACCGCATCTGGCTCGACGCGGGCGGCATATACGCCATCGCCAACATCCGCGGCGGTTCGGAATATGGGGAGCGCTGGCATCGGGAAGGAATGTTGCTGAAGAAGCAGAACGTTTTCGACGATTTCGCCGCGACGGCCCAGTATCTCGTCGATATGCATTACACGTCGCACGAGAAGCTGGCATTGCTCGGCGGGTCGAATGGCGGATTGCTCATGGGCGCGGTACTCACGCAGCATCCCTCGCTTGCCCGCGCTGTAGTCTCGGCCGTCGGGATTTACGACATGCTCCGGAACGAGCTGGATCCCAATGGCGCTTTCAACACGGCAGAATATGGGTCGGTCAAAGACGCGGAGCAGTTCAAAGCGCTCTACGGCTACTCGCCCTATCACCACGTTGATAAGGGCGCGCGTTATCCGGCCGTGCTGATGATGACCGGGGCAAATGACGGACGCGTTAACCCGCTCCATTCGCGCAAATTCACTGCCGCGCTTCAGGCGTCGAGCATTTCTGGCCTGCCGATCCTGCTGCGCACCAACAAGACCAGCGGACACGGCATCGGTTCGTCGCTCGACGAGCGAATTGCGGAACAGACCGACATTCTCACCTTCTACTTTGACCAGCTGGGAGTGAAGTATCCGCCGAAACCCTGATGGGGACCCAACTCCTCTGTTCCCAACCACTGGCCCGTGCTATGCTGGAGTCAGAACGTAAACCGCGTTTCTCTCCCCTGAAAACCCCTGCCCGGTGTAGTACACTTGAAAGCAGAATTCGTCAAAAGCGTAAGTGATCCTGGACAGCTCCCTACCGACGGGCTGCCTGAGGTGGCGTTTCTGGGAAGAAGTAATGTCGGTAAATCCAGCCTGATTAATGCGCTCGTTGGACAGCGCAAGCTGGCGTTCACAAGCAGTACGCCCGGCCGTACGCAGTCTCTGAATTTTTATCGAGTAGACGACAAATTTTACTTTGTCGATTTACCCGGTTACGGATACGCGCGTGCGCCCCGCGAAGCCAAGGACGAATGGGCGGGATTCGTTGAACATTATCTGCAGTCGCGACGGAATCGGGGAAAAGCATTCCTCATTCTCGACGCGCGCCGCGGATGGATGGACAAAGATCTCGATCTGAAAATGTGGCTGGAAGCGAACGGTTGGCCATTTGTCGTCGTGGCCTCCAAGATGGACAAACTCAATCAGTCAGAGCAGCAGCGCGGTATCAAGGCCATCCGGCAATACGCCGAGCCGCTGCCGTTCTCGGCCATCACTGGCCGGGGAGTGAGGGAAATTTGGCAAGCGATAACGAAAACACACCAGTAATTGACACCCCACCTCAGGACAACGCTCCTGAGAAGACCACGGCCGCTGCACCCACCCGGGAAGCCGCCGAAAAATCAGACGAGGCGGTAAAACCGCAGCGTCATCCCAGAGGAGAGAAGAGAGCGGAGCCCGCGAAGGCTGATGGCGTGAAAGCCGAAGCCCCAAAGGTAGAAGCTCCAAAGGTGGAAGCCCCGAAAGTGGCTGACGTTCCGAAGGCCGAAGCCCCGAAAGCCGACCCACCGCCCCCGCCTGCAACCGAGCAACCGGCGGCGCCGGCGCCCGCCACGGCCGCCGCTCCTCCCCCTTCGAATAACAATCACCCGCCCCAGCAACAACAGCAGCCCCCGCAGCAGCAACAAGGCGGCGGAGCGCAGCGTCAGCTTCATCCCGGCGAACAGCGCCGCAAGCAGCTCCAGCAGGGGAAGCAGGGTGCGCCCACGCTCGATCTCGTCGAGCTCAAAGACAAGAGTATTCAGGATCTCAACAACATCGCGAAGGATATGGGCGTCCTCAATGCCGCCGGCCTTCGCAAGCAGGAGCTGATCTTCAAAATCCTGCAAACCCAGGCGGAGAAAAGCGGCCTGATCTTCTCCGAAGGCGTTCTTGAATGCCTGCCGGACGGCTTCGGCTTCCTCCGCGCCCCCGAATACAATTACCTGCCCGGCCCCGATGACGTTTACGTCTCGCCCTCGCAGATCCGCCGTTTTGATCTGCGCACCGGCGATACCGTCTCCGGCCAGATCCGTCCCCCGAAGGAAGGCGAGCGTTACTTCGCCCTCATCAAGGTCGACGCCATCAACTTCGAGCCGCCCGAGGAAGCCCGCAACAAGATCTTCTTCGACAACCTGACGCCGCTCTATCCCGATCGCCGTCTCAAGCTCGAAACCACGCGCGACAACTTCTCCGGCCGCGTGATGGATCTTGTGACGCCTATCGGTAAAGGTCAGCGCGGTCTGATTGTCGCGCCGCCCCGCACCGGTAAGACGATGCTCCTCCAGAACATCGCCAACTCCGTCACAACGAACCATCCCGAAGTCTCGCTGATCGTTCTCCTCATCGACGAGCGCCCGGAAGAAGTCACGGACATGCAGCGCTCCGTGCGCGGCGAAGTCATCTCTTCCACCTTCGACGAACCCGCGACGCGTCACGTTCAGGTCGCCGAAATGGTGATCGAAAAAGCGAAGCGCCTGGTGGAGCACAAGAAGGACGTCGTGATTCTCCTCGACTCCATCACTCGTCTCGCCCGCGCTTACAATACGATCGTTCCGCCCTCCGGTAAAGTGCTCTCCGGCGGCGTCGATTCGAACGCGCTCCAGCGCCCGAAGCGCTTCTTCGGCGCGGCCCGCAACATTGAAGAAGGCGGATCGCTCACTATCATCGCGACAGCCCTCGTTGACACCGGCAGCCGCATGGACGACGTGATTTTCGAAGAATTCAAGGGCACCGGCAACATGGAAATCCACCTCGATCGCAAGCTGATCGACAAGCGCGTGTTCCCGGCCATCGACATCAACAAGAGCGGCACCCGCAAGGAAGAACTCCTCATGGCCAAAGAAGAGCTCAACCGCGTCTACATCCTGCGCCGCGTCCTCAGCCCGCTCTCCCCGGTGGAAACGATGGAGTTACTGCTCGACAAACTCGGCAAGACCCGCACCAACAGCGAGTTCCTCGCTGCGATGAGCGGCTAATCGCCGAACGCAATTGCAAACAAAAAGCCGCCCGTTCCTGAAGAACTGGCGGCTTTTTTTAGGTCGCCGGCGATGGATCTACAAATCTGCTAATGTATATCTATGCAGGTTTCCAAATGGGGCAACAGCCTCGCAATCCGTCTCCCCGCCGCAGTTGTCGAAGAGCTGAAGCTGAAAGCAGGCGATGAGATCAACATCAAAGTTGCCGGCAAAGACGATTTCGTCGTGGAGCGCAAGCCCACACGTGAGGAACTGATCGAGCGGATCCGAAAGACGGGCGGGGTTCTTCCTCCAGGTTTTAAGTTCAACCGAATGGAAATCTATGAACGCCGATAAAGCGTTCTTCGATACCAATATTCTGGTCTATTCCTTTTCGATCGGAGATGCGCGCCGGGAACCAGCGCTCGCCCTGCTGCTGGCGGGGGGAGCCATCAGCGTTCAGGCGCTAAACGAATTCGTCGACGTTGTTGATCGCAAAATGAAAAAGCCATGGCCCGAAGTAATCTCATGGCTCGACACTATCGAGCAACTCTGTGAGCAACCCGTGCCGCTCACGATGTCAATCCATCGGCGAGCGCTCGAGTTAACCAATCTTTCGGGCTACCGTATCTACGATTCGCTGATGCTCGCCTCTGCAATGGAAGCCAACTGCACCCTCTTCTACTCCGAAGACCTGCATAACGGCCACAAGCTCGGCGACCTCACCATCCGCAATCCCTTCAAACGCGCCCGCTGATCAATTCTCCGAAGCCCGCTCCACCCCATCCACCACAACCATCTCCACCGCGCCCTTCGCCGAAACGAGCCGCAACCCCACTTCCTGCAGCGCCGTAAAAACCGAAGGTCCCGCTGTATCCATCCCAGCGCGCTCCGTCGACCACTTCAGATCCACGTCGTACTGCCCCGTCAGCCCGGTCTGATCCTCGATATTCCGCCCCACCTGCCGCTGCATCGACGCCGCCAGATCCTTCATCGAAACCCGCGTCGCCGATAACGTCACCGTCGCCTCATTCGAATTGACGGACATCGACGGCCGCCCATCCGCCGGACTCTCCTTCAGCTTCACCCCGTCCTTCGCCACCTCCAGCCGATAGATCGTTTTCTCCCGCTGCTCACGATGAAAACGGAATTGAAACCGGCTTTCCAGCAGCGACAACAGCAACCCCGAGATATTCTTCTCATTCACCTCCACGCCGCCCGCCGTCTTCGCGTCGATATCGTAGCTCGTTGTCTCCGTCCACCCCGGCGCGTTGAGAATCTGCGAATCCTCCGCCACAAACGCAATCCGAATCAGCTTCTTTACCGAGACATTGCGGCACACGAGGCGCCCGCCCGGCTTCACACTCGTACTCGAACCGGAGGTATCCCCCGCTTGCGGGCGAATGGAAACGACCTCGAACTGCGGCGCGCTCTGCGCCAGCAAACAGGAAGCCGCGCACACCAGAGCCGCCATGAACCGCGCCATCATGCCAGTAAAGACGCAGTACGCGACGCAGACGTTCACAGAAAAAGAAAAGCCCGCCAGGAGGTGGGTTCCGGCGGGCTCTTCAATCGGACAGCGGCAATTACTGAGTCGATTCGACTTTCCGCCGTCCTGTCCCCTGGCACTGAGGATATTGCCCCGAGCCTGCGCCGTTCGTTAGCAGCCTGAAACAAGCAAGGCGCAGGCGCCGCGCCAACCGGAGCAAGCGGCCCTGTGAGCACGCTGGTGGCGCGCCGGGAAATACTGCGATATCTCGGAATGGCTTCAGGTAACCACCTGCACAATTTTCCCGTGCGCGAAGGATGTCCGCATAACCTGTATCACGGCACGGTTGAAGTCCGTCCGCTCACCGCGACGGCCAGCAACATTTACTACCCGCTGATATATGACAACTCGATGCTCGCCGGACGACGCCGCGCGCGACCGCGACAAAGCGCAGCGCACCGCCAGCTTCACGCGAGCCGTACAGAATATGAAGACGCTGGCGGAAAGAGGCACGCTGCCTCCCCTCGCCTACGCGCGGCGGCCGCGGGCGGTACGTCTTTTAGTTGGTCAAGCGAATACGCAGCGGCGCGTTCAGTTCGAAATCAAGGACCGATTCCGGAGGCACACTTACGTTCTTGCCTCGCGTGAGAGTCTGCGCGCCCACGCCACCTCCGGCGCCAGCCGCGGCGCCGATCGCGGCTCCCTTACCCCCGCCCGCGATACCGCCAATGATAGCCCCGAGCGCGGCGCCACCACCGATGAATTCCGCCGAGCGCTTGTTTTTTCCAACGCCCTGCGTTCCCTGCTGAACGATATCCTGCGTGTCCAGGCGATAGCGGCGTCCGCGCACAGTAACCGAGGCGAGATCGAGCGCGAGTTCAGAGCGCCCTTTGAGTTTGCCCTGCCCCTCCGATCCCCGAACGACCAGCGTTGCGTCGGCGCCCTTGGGAATCGCCAGACCGCCATCGCTACCCATCACGTCGTGTGTGACCACAGCCGGAAAAGTCTGTCCGGCCTCCGCCGCTCCGGCCTCGATCCGCTCGCTGTTGCGGACGGCTATTTTGGAACCTGCCACAACGGTACGGGTCGGAATGACGGCTGCCACAGGCGCCACGGGTTCTGCCGCGGGGGCCGCGACGGGGGCTGCAGGTGGCGGCGGCGCGGTTGGATTTGTTGCCGGCGCCGGCACAGGCGCAACAGGGGTACTTGTCGCCGGAGTCGTCGCGGCGGTCTGTTCTCCTGTGTCTCCTGTCCCGCCCGGCGCGCCATTCGCGTAAGAAATCGAATCGACCTGGCTGATCGGATAAGTCCGCACTTCGCCAGTCGACGACGTCAGAGTGATACCGGCCGCGTCGTTCTTCGTCACGGCTCCCGTGAACGTTGTCCCGTCACGCAGTGAAACCGTCGCGGTGGGCCCGGCGGGCGCGCTCTTCGAGCAGCCGCCCAGCACCAGCGCGCCGCAAAAGACCAGATACAGCCATTTATTCCTCATGTATGTCCCTCTCATCACAGAATATATCCAATCATGCACGTGGATTGCCGTTGGTCCGCTATACTGGCGCTGAACTCCCCACGCATGGACACGAAATTCCTCGCATTTGGATTTCTCGAATACGTAGTGTTCCTTTTCTCCACAACGTGTCATGAGGCCGCTCATGCGCTGACGGCCAAATGGGGCGGAGACACTACTGCCTCCGAAGGCGGGCAGGTCTCGCTCAACCCCATTCCGCACGTGCGCCGGGAATTTTTCGGCATGGTGCTCTTGCCGATGTTCGGAATTCTTACCGGTACCGGGCTGATCGGCTACGCCAGCGCCCCGTACGATCCGGCGTGGGCCATCAAAAATCCGAAGAAGTCGGGGCTGATGTCTTTGGCGGGTCCGGGAGCCAACTTCACACTGGCGCTGCTGGCCGCAATCGTCATGCGGGTCGGTCTCGAAGCGGGCATTTTCCTGCCCGGCTCCATTTCGACAGATGCAATTGTTGCAACTGCGGCCGACGGTTTATTGGCGGGCATTGCAACCGTGCTGAGCGTGGTGTTTTCGCTGAATCTCCTGCTCGGCTGCTTTAACCTGCTGCCGGTTCCTCCGCTCGATGGCTTCGGCGCCCTGACCGTTTTTACCGATTCCGAAGGCGCGCTCAAGCTGATGCGCATGCGTGTCCACCTGCGGGGTTTCGGACTGTTGGTGGGCATCGTGATCGCAACGTACGCCCTGGGGTACTTCTACGGCCCGCTGCTCGAATTCGGCGTTCGGCTGATCTATGTGTTTTACCGCTTTCCGCATGTAGCGCCATGACTTAGCGGCACGCGGACCGCTTGTCCTGAATTCCTATCGAGTTCGTGGTGTATCCTGAAGGTTCAAGCCCGAATCTAAATCCCTGTGGACCACTTAGACCTGCTCGAAGCCGAGAGCATTCAGATTATCCGGGAAGTCGCGGCGGAATTCCAGAATCCGGTCATGTTGTATTCGATCGGCAAGGATTCCTCGGTGATGGTGCGTCTGGCCCAAAAGGCCTTCTTCCCCGGTAAAATTCCCTTCCCTTTCCTGCACATCGATACGACGTATAAGTTTCGCGAAATGATTGAGTTTCGCGACGAGTTCTGCAAGTCGATCGGGGTAAAGCTGGTCGTCAAGACGAATACCCAGGCGATTGCGGACGGCGCCAATCCGCTGCGGATCGGCACCCAGAAGTGCTGCGGTTTCCTCAAGACCCGGGCGCTGCTCGACGGTCTGGCGGAAGGCGGCTATGACGCAGCCTTCGGCGGCGCGCGCCGCGACGAAGAGAAGAGCCGCGCGAAAGAACGCGTCTACTCGTTCCGTGACGAATTCGGCCAGTGGGATCCGAAAAATCAGCGGCCGGAGCTGTGGAATCTCTACAATTCCCGGGTCGATAAAGGCCAGCATATTCGCGTATTTCCCCTTTCGAACTGGACCGAGCTCGACGTGTGGCAGTACATTGAGCGCGAGAACATCCCCATCGTGCCGCTGTATTACGCGAAAAAGCGGGAGATGGTGGTGCGCGGCAATCAGATCATCTCTCCGGAGCAGGATTTCATGTTGATGCCCGGCGAAAAGCCCGAGCTGGTGATGTGCCGGATGCGTTCGCTCGGCTGCAGCCCGTGTACCGGTGCGATTCACTCCGAGGCGGACACAATCGGGAAGATCATCGACGAAATGAAGCTGGTGCGACGCTCCGAGCGCGAAAATCGCGTAATTGACCACGACCAGGAAGGGTCGATGGAAATCAAAAAGCGCGAGGGCTACTTCTAGACCATGATGAGCCTTCTGCGCTTTTCGACCGCCGGCAGCGTTGATGACGGCAAGAGTACTCTCATCGGACGCCTGCTCTACGATTCCAAGGGCGTTTACGAAGATCAACTGGCGAGCGTACAGAAAGCGTCCGCCAATTCGACCGACGGCTTCATCGACCTGGCGCTGCTCACGGACGGCCTGCGCGCCGAGCGTGAACAGGGCATCACGATCGACGTGGCGTATCGCTATTTCTCCACTCCGAAGCGGAAATTCATCATTGCCGATACGCCGGGCCACGAGCAGTACACGCGCAACATGGCGACCGGGGCTTCAACCGCCGATCTCGCTATTATCCTGATCGACGCGCGCAATGGCGTTCTGCCGCAATCGCGGCGGCATGCGTTTATCGCGAATCTGCTCGGCATCCGGCATTTTGTCGTGACCATCAATAAGATGGATCTGGTCGGCTTTGACAAGGCTGTTTACGACAACATCGTTTCGGAATTCACGCTTTTTCTCTCGAAGATCGGCGCGCCGAATGCGCTGTTCATTCCGATCAGCGCGCGCGATGGCGATAACGTCGTCGAGAAGAGTCTGAAGACGCCGTGGTACACGGGTCCGGCCCTGCTGGATTTTCTGGAAACCGTGCCGGTGAGCGAAGGCATCGCGGATCTGCCGGGACGTTTTCCGGTGCAGTATGTGTTGCGGCCGAATCTGAATTTCCGCGGGTATGCGGGGCAGATCGCGTCGGGCGTGTTCCGCGAAGGCGAAGAGGTGATGACGCTGCCCGCGCGGCGGCGATCGCGTATCACGCGTATCGTCACGTATGACGGCGATCTGAAGTCGGCTTACGCGCCACAGTCGGTCACGCTTTGCCTCGCGGATGAGATCGATATCAGCCGCGGTGACGAAATTGTTCCGATCGCTTCCCTGCCGCACGTGAGCCGCCGCTTCCGGGCGCATTGCGTGTGGATGAATGCGCAGCCGCTCGAGCCGGGCCGCAGCTATTTCATCAAGCACACCGCGCATCAGGTGCGCGGCGTGGTTCGCAGCGTGAATCATCGTGTGGATGTGAACTCGCTCGCGCACGTGTCCGCCGCGCGGCTGGAACTGAATGAGATCGGTGAGATCTCGATCGAAACGCATCATCCGCTGTTCTTCGATCCGTACTCGCGCAATCGTTCGACGGGCGCGTTTATCCTGATCGATCCGGTCTCCAATGAAACGCTGGCGGCCGGGATGATCATCGACATCGAGGGCAAGGAAGAAACCCGCGGCCTCGTGCTGGAGTCGGATCGTGTGGCCCGGTTCGGACACCGGTCGGCGATTGTGGCGGTGGAAGATCACGAGTCGGCCGTGCTGCTGGAACGCGAGCTGTTTGATCGCGGGGCGGCTGTCGCTGTGGTGGAAGGCGCGAACGAGCAGAGTGTGCAGCTCGCCAGGGCGGCTGGGTTGATCGTGATCGTAACCGGTCCCGCGCCGTCGAACGCGATCGACGTGAAGAAGCTGTCGCCATCGGAAACGCTGACGCTGCTTGAGAAGCGCGCCGTGCTTGTCAGCCGCGAAGAGCAGACGGGGTCGGGCGAGGGGATTTAGTTTTTTCGCGCAATGGAAGTCCACC
>DASYCD010000516.1:0-8589 GCA_036500405.1 Bryobacteraceae bacterium | reverse complement strand
ACCCTCGCCCCGATCGCGCTCCGGTTAGATTTTGTCCCCTCCAGCAGCACCTTGATCCAATGTCCGTCCCCATCTACGTCGTTCCGAAGCAGCGACGGCGGCTCATTCATGTTCATAACCAGGATGTCCATGTCGCCGTCGTTGTCAAAGTCCCCGAACGCCGACCCGCGGCTCGAGTGGACTTCTTCCATCGCCGGGCCGGGCCCGCCCAGAAGTTCCTCGAATTTGCCGCCGCCCAGATTCCGGAACAGCACCGCCGGCGTCCGGTAAGGCGAATCCGGCAAAGCGCCGCCTAATTCGGGTGACACCATGCCGGTCACGTAGAACAAGTCGGGCAGTCCGTCATTGTCGAAATCGAGCATCGCCGCGCCCCAGCCCACGAACCGCGTTTCCACTCCCAGCCGAGCGACGTTCGTCACATCCCGGAAGACGCCGTGGCCGCGATTATTGTAAAGTGCGTTGGTGTCCGAGCTGAAGTGGGTTTTGAAGATATCGAGTTGGCCGTCCGTGTCGTAGTCGCCAATCCCCAGCCCCATCCCGGCTTGTTCGCGGCCATCTTCGTTCAGCGCAAGACCGCTCTCAAGCGCCTTCTCCCGAAACGTGCCGTCCCGGTTGTTGACGTAAAGCAGGCTTGGCGAGCTGTCGCACGCCACATAGATATCTGGCCAGCCGTCCCCGTCGAAATCCGCCGCAACAGTGGTGAGCGCGTAACTCGGATTCGCCTTACGAATGCCCGCGCTCTCCGTCACGTCTTTGAACGTCCCGTCGCCGTTGTTTCGGTAGAGCCTACAGCTTTCCCTGGGCAGGCCCATCGGTCCGCAGTACACTTCCACGCCCTTGAACGTACAGGATGGATCCTGGCCGCGCGGCTTGATCCTGTCCTTGTCGAACACCACATAGTGGCCGACGAACAGATCCAGATGTCCGTCCCGGTCGTAGTCCACCCAGGTGCAGCCCGTGGCGAAATGTGTGCCCTCCACCAGAAGGCCGGCATCCTTCGTCACGTCGCGGAACTTCCCGTTGCCCTCGTTGTGGAAGAGAATGTTCTGGCCGTAGCAGGTGATGAAAATGTCGTCCAAACCGTCGTTGTCGTAATCGGCGACCGTGATGCCGGTAGCCCACACGCTTCGGCCAAGCCCGGATTCCGCCGTCACATCCTCAAACGCGCCATCGCGCTTGTTGCGATAGAGCCGAATCGTCGCATCGGCCGGCGTTGGACCCGTTCGCCGACGGCCGGTGAGCACAACAATGTCCTGCCATCCGTCGTTGTCGTAATCGAAAAACGCGACGCCGCAGCCGATCGACTCCTGGATGTAATCGGCATGTCCCTCATCGCCGTAAATGACTGGCCATTTGAGGCCCGCCTTCTCGGCAACGTTCGTGAAGCGGGCGTGATACGGAATGCCGGAAGGCTTGTCGCGCGGCGCGGCCTTTACGTTCCGCGAAGCCATGCCATGACCACCGCTCTGCCCCTTTGCCATCGGGACAGCCAGCGCGGAAAGCGCCAATACCTCACGCCGCGTCATGACTTTTTGAACTTCTCGCTCCGGACCACGCCTTTGCCTTCTTCAATCACCACAAGCTGGTCCGCCGCGACATTCTCGATCTTCTCTTCCCCGCCGTTCGGCCAGCGGATTTCGAGACTCGCCGTTGTCTCTTCCCCAAGTCCGAAATGCAGCCGCCGGTCGTTCGCGGAAAGATACGACGATTGCGCCATCACCGCCTTCGCCTGCCGCTTGCCGCCGAAGGTCGCAAAAACCGTGGCTCCAATCGCGCTGCGGTTCGATTGCACGCCGGTCAGCAGCACCTTCAGCCAGTGGTTCGTTCCGGTCACGTCATTGCGGAACAGCGACGGCGGTTCATTCAGGTTAATGATCAGGATGTCCAGATCGCCGTCATTGTCGAAGTCGCCGACCGCCAGGCCGCGGCTCGAATGCGTTTCGAGCATCGCCGGTCCCGCCTCCTCGAACAGCTCTTCAAACTTGCCGTTGCCCAGATTGCGGAAGATCACGCTCGGCGTTTTGTACGGCGCGCCGGGCTCGTTCTTCTCCGCTTCCGGATAAACCATCCCGGTTGTGTAAAACAGGTCCGGCAGCCCGTCGTTATCGAAATCTTCGATGCACGCGCCCCAACCCACGAACCGCGTCTCCACCGCCAAACCCGCGCGCGTCGTCACATCCGTGAAGTGCCCCCGGGCGTTGCCGTGATAGAGGACGTTCGTATCGTCACTGAAGTGGGTTTTGAAAATGTCGAGCACACCGTCGTTATCGTAGTCGCCAATCCCCAGGCCCATGCCGCCCTGCTCGCGTCCATCTTCGTTGAACATGACGCCCGCCTGCAGGCCGCGCTCTGTAAACGTGCCATCGTGATTATTGCGGAAAAGCAGCGCGGGCGAGGTGTCGCACGCTACGTAGATGTCGGGCCAGCCGTCGTAATCGAAATCCGCCGCGGAAACGCCCAGCGGATAGCCCGGCTTGACCTTCGAGACACCTGACGCATCGCTCACATCTTTGAAAGTCCCGTCCCCATTGTTGTGATACAGACGGTACGCCTCCTGCTGCACGCCACCCGGACCGCAAAAAACCGGCACGCCCTTGCGATTGCACGACGCTTCCTTGCCGCGAATCGGAATCTTCTTCTCGTCATATTCGAGGTAATGGCCGATGAACAGATCGAGCTTGCCATCGCGGTCGTAATCGATCCACGTGCAGCCCGTCCCATAACGATTGCCCGGATGCAGCAGTCCGGCGCTCTCGGTCACGTCCTTGAACTTCCCGTCGCCTTCGTTGTGAAACAGGATGTTCTGCCCCATGCAGGTGATGAACAGATCGTCGCGGCCGTCGTTATCGTAGTCGCCGACCGTCACTCCGACAGCCCACACACTTCGCCCCAGACCAGACTGCGCCGTCACATCTTTGAACGTGCCGTCGCGATTGTTGCGATAAAGCCGGATCGTCGCTTCAGGCGGCGTCGGCCCGGTTTGACGCTTGCCGGTGAGGATCACGACGTCCTGCCAGCCGTCGTTGTCGTAATCGATAAACGCTGCGCCGCATCCCATCGCATCCAGGATGAAATCGACGTGACCTTCGTCACCATAGATCACCGGCGCGGTCAGACCAGCCTGTTTGGCCACTTCGATGAAATGCGCATGGAACGGAATCCCGGAGGGTTTGCTGCGGGGAGCCGCCTTCACTCCGGCCGATGCCATGGAGCGGTATTGGCCCTTCGCGGACCGCGCCGCCTGAAGCGCCAGAGCGGATAGAGACAATAATTCCCGGCGCGTCATTCACGTTGAGGATAACAAAGGGATCGCCGCCCGACCGTTATAATCGACGTGGAATGCGAGCAATCCGCCTGGCATTTTTGGCCGTTGTATTATCGCTTCCCGCAGCGGTTCCCGCCGCTGTGCCTGACCCTCTCAAAGACGCCAACGCCGCCATTCTGCGGGAGGATTTCGGGCAGGCCGAGAAGCTTCTTCGAACGAATCTGAAGCTTCATCCCACGTCGGCGGAAACCATGAGTCTGCTCGGGATGGCGCTCGACGCTCAGAAGAAACTCGCCGAAGCGGATGCGCTTCATAAACGCGCGATCGCCGCCGCGCCGCGGTCAGCAACCATCCTCGCGCGCTATGGGCAGCACCTCCTCGTCGCGGGTGATCCCAAAGGCGCTCGTGAAACCCTGCAGCAGGCGCTGGCGCTCGATCCCACGGACCGCTTCGCCAATCTCCAGTTCGCCCAGGCGGCGATTCGCCAGAAAGATTTTCAGGGCGCCCTCAATTACGTCGGCCGCATCCCCGCCGCCCAGCAGGAGATGCCGGAAGTCGCGGTCGCGAAGCTGGTCGCGCTCGATTCCCTCCCGGGAAAGGAGAGCGAAGCCAATGCTCTCTTCTCGCGTCTCTCCGCTGCCACGGAAAACGAACCCAATGCCGCGGGTTCCATCGGATGGACGCTCGCCCAATCCGGCCAATACGCCCAGGCCGAAACTTTCCTGACGCATGCGCACGCCGCCGCGCCGTCCGACTTCCACGTTCTCTACGATCTGGGCGTGGTCGCGCTCTACGCCGGCCACTACGGCCGCGCGAAAGATGTTCTCGAAACAGCCCGGCGCGAGCAGCCGAATAACGCTGACGTTCTCTACAGTCTGGCCTTCGCCGAAACCGCTCTGCATCAGCCGGACGAGGCGATTCGCTGGCTCGCTCAGGCGGGTGAAATTGCGCCGCAGCGCGCAGATATCCAGCGCCTGCTCGCGGTCACGGCAAACGATCTGAACGCCTTCGAAGATTCAGCCGCTGCGTGGGACCGCTACGCCAAGCTCACGCCCAACGACGACGAAGCGCGCCGTGAGCGAGGTTTCGCGAAAATCCACATCGGCAAGTTCGAGGAAGGCATGGCCGATATCGAGTGGTTCGTCAGCCGCCATCCGGATGACGCGATGGGTCACTATGAGTTGGGCGTGGCACAGAGCTCGGCCGACCCGACGCAGGGCATCGCAAACATCGACAAAGCTCTCGCACTCAAGCCCGATTTCCCCGCCGCGCGCGCAGTACGGGGATCGCTGTATTACCAACAAGGCAAGCCCGAACTCGCGCTGCCGGACCTGGAAGCGGTCGCTGCGGGAACCCGCGATTCCGCCGTGCTCGACCGTTTGGGGCAGACCTATGTTGCGCTCAATCGAATACCGGACGCTATCCGCGTTCTGCGCCGCGCGGTGGATCTTCCGGGCGCGGCCCCCACTGTCCTGCTGCATCTGGCGAACTCTCTGGCCGAAGCCGGACAGACGGACGAATCCGAGGCGCTCCTCGCGAAATACAAGCAGGCTCGCCCCACGCAGGGTCCTGTGGACCTGATGCACTTCCTGACGCTCTCACCCGCCGAGCAGCGCGCCGATTACCTCGCGCGCGTCGAAAAAGCAATCAAAGACAACCCGCGCGACGCCGTAGCCCAATCCCGCTATCTCAAAATCCTTCTCGAAGAAAATCAGATGGCGCAAGCCGCGACGGTTGCCCAAACCATCGCCGATCTGAAACCGCCCCCCGGCCTTCTCGCGGATGACGGCCGGGCGCTTTTGGAAGCGAAGCAATACGGCCCCGCGAAAAATCTCCTGGCAGCCGCAGGGAACGCGGACGTCGATCTCGCGATCGCCACCTTCCACGCCGCGGGTGGAACCGCCGCCGCCTCCGTAGATGGATTGCGCCAGCTCGATCGGGCGCCCGAGGCAGGTCGAAACTCGCGATACTATCTGGCTCGCGCGCAGATGCTGAACGCCGGTGGCAAGCTGAACGAGGCCGTGGCCGAACTGAACCGCGCGATCGGAATCGATCCTGCGAACCCCGAGCTCTACTGGCAGACCGCCATCCTGCTCACCCAGCACCAGCGCGCGCCCGAAGCGCTGCGCCTGCTTGACGACGCCGCAAAAAACCGGCCCCAGGACCCCTCGATCCCGCTCACCCGCGTGGCGGTCCTGGAAATCTCCGGCAAGCCCGAGGAAGCCCTGAAGTTAGCCGACGATCTCCAACGCCAGTCGCCTGAAATCGCAGGGGTTTGGGTCGCGAAAGGAATGATTCTCGCCGCACAGAAGCGCTTCGACGAAGCCCGCCATGCCCTCGATACGGCGGTCACCCACGGAGCCCGCAGCCCGGAAGCGAACGCCCCCGGCAATCCAACAAACCCCCTCCAGCTCTTCGAGACCCGCCCGCCTCGCGAGTGGTAGAGCCCGGCGGCTTGCCATTGGGGTTTCCCTTATGCCAGAATCGTGTCGAATATGGAACCGGTTACGCAAATTGGCCCACGTCGGCCAAAATCCTTTGCTTACACCGGATTGGCGCTGATTTTCAGCGCGGGCGGCCTGCTGGCCCAGCAGGCGCTTCCGCTCCGGGGCGATATCAGCCCGATCCACGATCCCACCATCGCGCGCGAAGGATCGAACTACTACGTTTTTTCGACCAACCGTTATCGGGAGAAGGACCTTCCGGAGTTTTGCTCGCCCGATCTGCGCACTTTCACCTTCTGCGGCAGCATTTTTGACGACGTCCCTGGCTGGGCCCTCAAGGAGATACCGGGCGCGAAGGACATCTGGGCCCCGGACGTGAGATACGTCGAGGGCGCCTACCGCGTTTATTACGCGGTATCGACCTTCGGGAGCAACGTATCCGATATCGGTCTGGTAACCAATAAAACGCTCGATCCCAGGAGCCCGGCCTACCACTGGGCGGATCAGGGCAAAGTTTTTGGCTCGGTCAAATCGGACGACTTCAACGCCATAGACCCGAACCTGGCGGTCGATGACCAGGGCGGCCAGTGGCTTGCCTTCGGCAGCTTCTGGAGTGGCATCAAAATGCGCCGCGTCGATCCCGCATCCGGCAAACTCTCGACGCAAGACAAGAAGCTCTACTCGCTCGCCAGCCGTCCGAGGTCACCCGGACAGCCAGGCGCGATCGAAGCCCCCTACATCTTCCGCCATGGCCGTTATTACTACCTGTTCGTCTCGTTCGACCAATGCTGCAAAGGCGCTCAGAGCACCTACCGGACCATGGTGGGCCGGGCCGACAAGATCACGGGCCCGTACAAAGACAAAAACGGGAAGCGCATGATGGACGGCAACGCGACCGAGCTACTGGCGGGCAACGACCGGTGGAAGGGGCCGGGCGGTGGGTCCGTTTTGCAAAACGGTGACCGTGACCTGCTGGTCTTTCACGCATACGACGCCAAAGACGGCCGGCGGACTCTGCAGATTTCCACACTCACCTGGGGGAACGACTGGCCGAGGGCGGCGCTGGAGAATTGACAGCCTTGCATATCATGGATAACGCAACCAGATGACTCGACTGCTGGCGGTTTTCTTCTGGGTTCTCGCGATCGGCACGGCGATCTCATTCATCGTCCACCCGGTCTGGCTCCCGGAGTTGGTCTCCGCGCAGGGCGTCGAGGTCG
The DNA here is from genome assembly GCA_036500405.1 of Bryobacteraceae bacterium. GTDB lineage: Bacteria > Acidobacteriota > Terriglobia > Bryobacterales > Bryobacteraceae > BOG-234. The sequence continues at coordinate 1,660 of DASYCD010000516.1, read as the reverse complement.
ATAACCAGCTCATCTTCACGCTTGAGATCGCCGGCGTCGCCTTCGTCGCTGCGCATCTCCTCCTCGGCGCGTTCCTCTGGCGCTGGGGCGGACGCCGTCCCGGTCCCGCGCTTTACTGGCACGAAGACAACCGCTTCGAAATCACGTGGACCGTTGTCACGGCCATCGTATTCATCGGGCTCGGTCTGCAGGGCAGCCGCATCTGGGCGCATGAATACCTGACCGATGCGCCCGCCAACGCGCTCACCATCGAAGTGATGGGCCAGCAGTTCGCGTGGAATTTCCGCTACGCCGGGCCGGACGGCAAGTTCGGCCGCACGCGTCCCGATAAAGTCAGCGACGCCGACGGAAATTTCATAGGGCTCGACGACAGCGATCCCGCGGGCAACGACGACATCATGACGCAGAACATCATCGCGGTGCCGGTCAACCGGCCGGTCAAACTGATCGTCCGCTCGCGCGATGTACTGCATAGCTTCTTCGTTCCGGTGCTGCGTTTCAAGCAGGACGCCGTGCCCGGCATGGGTATCCCGGTCCATTTCACGGCGACGAAGATCGGCGAATATGAGGTCGCCTGCGCCGAGCTCTGCGGCATGCAGCACTTCAAGATGCGCGCCCGGTTTCTCGTGTTATCCGACGCTGATTTCAGCGCGTGGCTGAAAGCAAGGAGCGCCCAGTAATGCAGCACACCGCCGTCCACGCCGCGCCCACCAGCTTCATCCGGAAGTACATCTTCAGCACGGATCACAAGGTCATCGGCCTGCAGTACATTTTTCTTGGCCTGTTTTCCGCCATCCTGGGCACCACGCTCTCGATGATGATGCGGCTGCGGCTCGCCTGGCCGAATTCGCCGACGCCGTTCCTCGCGCATCTGTTTCCAGCGGGTTTCCCCGGCGGCGTCATGTCGCCTGAGTTCTACCTCTCGCTGCTCACGCTCCACGGCACAATCATGGTCTTCTTCCTGCTGACCACCGTGCCGCTCTCCGGCTTTGGGAATTACATTCTGCCGATCCAGCTCGGCGCGCGCGATATGGCGTTCCCAGTCCTGAACATGCTCTCCTTCTGGCTCACGTTCGCGGGCCTGATGGTGCTGCTCTCGACGCTGTTCATTCAGGGCGGGCCGCCGATCTCCGGCTGGACAGCTTATCCGCCACTCAGCGCGCTTGGAGAAATTGCCGGCCCGGGTCTCGGCAAAGGACAGACCGTCTGGATCGTCAGTATCGCGATCTTCTGTATTGCCTCGTTGCTCACCGCGCTCAACTTCATCACGACCACGCTGAATATGCGGGCACGCGGCATGAGCCTGATGCGGATGCCGCTCACGGTTTGGGCCTGGTTCACCGCCGCCACCGTGGCTCTACTCGCCTTCCCCGTGCTTTTCGGCGGAGCGATTCTCCTGCTGCTCGACCGGCTCGCGGGCACCAGTTTCTTCCTGGCGGCCGGTATGGTGGTGAGCGGCAAGCTCATCCCGAACAGCGGCGGTTCACCGATTCTCTGGCAGCATCTGTTCTGGTTCTTCGGACACCCGGAGGTCTACATCATCATCCTGCCGGGCATGGGAATCACGTCGCACATCATCTCGACGTTCTCCCGGAAGCCGATCTTCGCCTACCGCGCGATGGTCATTGCGACGTTTTCGATCGGCTTCATCGGCTTCATC
>DASYCD010000515.1:0-3822 GCA_036500405.1 Bryobacteraceae bacterium | reverse complement strand
CGTGGCCGGTCTTTCGGCAGGAGCGGTTCGGAGGCGTCCACCATCTCCATGCTCAGCGGCCGGGGTTCTCCCACGGAGAGGCCGCCGATCGCGTAGCCATCGGCGTCAAGTTCCACGAGCCGAGCCGCGCACTCTTTTCGGAGGTCGGGGAACATCGAGCCCTGGACGATGGGAAACAGCGCATGACGCGTCGGCGAATCCGCGATACGGCGGCGGTAGTGCTCGAAGGCTTCGCGCGCCCAGCGCACCGTGCGGTTCATGGAGACGCGCGCCGCCTCGTGGCTCACGGGATAGGGCGGGCATTCATCGAGCACCATCATGATGTCGCTGCCGAGGGCCAGTTGAACGTCCACCGTGGATTCCGGCGTGAAGCGGTGGGTATCGCCGTTCAGGTGAGACTGGAACGTAACGCCCTGTTCAGTGATCTTGCGGAGATCGGAGAGGCTGAACACCTGGAAACCGCCGGAATCGGTGAGGATCGCGCCCGGCCACGCCATGAACTGATGAAGGCCGCCCATCTGGCGGATCAGTTCGTGGCCGGGGCGCAGGAAAAGGTGGTAGGTGTTCGAGAGGATGATGGAGGCGCGGAGGTCTTCCCAGAGATCGCGCTGGCTCAGGCCTTTGACCGTGGCCTGCGTGCCCACAGGCATGAATGCGGGCGTGAGGATATCGCCGTGCGCGGTGTGCAGTACGCCTGCGCGCGCACGGGTAACCGGGCATTCGGCGTGAAGCTCGAAAGTAATCTGGCGCGACATGAAAATGTGTAGGGCAGATTGTCAATCTGCGGCCGATTGTGAATCGGCCAGGCCGGTACTCGACGATCGTGGAGGCCGATTCACAATCGGCCGCAGGATGCCATCCTGCCCCACAGCGTTACTCAATTAGAACGGGACGTCGTCGTCGGTAATGCCCGGACCGTAGTCGTCCTGGGGCGCGGACTGCTGGGGGGCAGCGCGCTGGGCGCTGCGGGGCATGGAAACCGGCTGGCCGAAATCGTCGCCTCCGCCACCACGATCACCGCCGCCACCGCCCTGGCCGCCGAGCAGAATCACTTCATCCGCCACGACTTCGGTGGCGTAAACCTTCTTCCCATCCTTGTCGTCATAGCTGCGGGTCTGGATGCGGCCTTCCACGTAAAGCTGCTTACCTTTAGTCAGGTAGTTGGCGAGGTTTTCCGCGCGCCACAGGACCACGTTGGTCCAGTTGGTCTCTTCTTTCCACTCGCCCGATTGCTGATCTTTCCACCGGCGGTTCGTCGCTACCGAGAAGCGCGTGACCGCGGCTCCCCCGGGAGTGAACTTCGTCTCGGCGTCTCGCCCGAGATGACCGACCAGAATGCATTTGTTGACGCTGCGCGATGCCATATAACCCTGAACTGTAGCACAGCGGGAGAACCTACTGCTTCGCGATAATGAGCCGTCGAATTTGCCGGTACGCCGCGGCTGAAACGATGCCCTTGCTCGAAAGCTGAGTCTTGTTGGCGTAGGGTCTGTTGCGGATGATTTTCGCGGCGAGCGCGTCCTGAATACCGGGAAGTTTCTTCAGTTCCTCCACCGGCGCGTGGTTGATATCGACAAGGTCCCGCGGCTGGATTTTGGACGATGTGGCTTTCGTGCGGCGCGCGGCGAACGCGTGCGGATGGGGCGCCATCAGGAAGACGGCGATAGCAATCGTCAACGCTGCAATCGGTCGCATGAGCCTTGATCGTAAACAATCGTAACCGCCTTCTGCGAAGAAACGTACGATTATTTCGAGGAGCGCCAGACGGTTCGGAACCTACGCAATTCGTTTGGCATAATAACTACATATGTCCCCCACATTCTGGCCTTCATTCGAAGGCGCGGTTCGCATTTCGCGGTCGCTCGCGCGATGGACTGCGATGGCTTTGGCTCTCGGTTTCGGGCTGACTCCGTTAGCGCTTCGTTTGAAAGCGGAGGATCGTCCCGAACCGCCGAAGGTCGTGGAAGAGATCGTCGCGAAAGTGAACGGCAGCATCGTCACGCGCGGCCAGCTGGAAAAGGACCGCAACGACCTCGAAGCCGAGATCAAGCGGCAGGCCGCTGGGCGCCCCGACGTGCAACAGCTCATCGATCAGGGCAACAAAGATCTGCTGCGCAACGAAATCGATCAGCTCCTTCTGGTGCAGAAGGGCAAAGAACTCGATATTAAGGTGGATGACGACCTCAAGCGCCAGATCGCCGGCATCCAGTCGGAGAGCAAGATCGCCGATCCCGACAAATTCCACGATTACATTCGCAGCGTGACCGGGATGTCCTTCGAAGACTTCCAGCAAAAGCAGAAGGACAAGCTGATCACCGATCGTGTGGTGGGAGATCAGGTCTGGCGCAATATCGTGATTCCGGAAACAAAGCTGAAGGAATACTACGACGCGCACAAATCGGAATTCGTCCGCGTGGAATCGGTGGCGCTCCGCGAGATTATGGTTTCGAGCGGCGACGGAAAGCCGGAAAGCGTGGCGGCTGCGCGCAAAAAGGCCGACGGGCTACTGGTTCGCGCGCGCGGCAGCGCGGATAAGTTCTCCGATCTGGCGCGGCAGTACTCGGACGCCCCCAGCGCGGCGGACGAAGGTATGCTGCCCATCGCGTATGAGCGAGGGAAAGGCGCGGATCCCAATCGCCAGCTCAGCAAGCCGATCGAGGATATCGTCTTCAGTCACGAGAAAGGTTACGTTACGGATGTCATCCAGATCCGCGGCGTTGGTTTCGCCATCTATAAGATTGAAGACCACACGCCCGCCGGCCAGGCGACGTTCGACGACGTGAAAAATCAGATCAACAACATTCTGGCGAAGCCGATCGCCGAGCCGAAGCTGCGTGAATTCCTGACCAGTCTGCGGCGCGACGCGTTCCTCCAGATCAAGCCCGGCTTTATCGATAGCGGCGCGGCCCCCGGCAAGGACACGGCGTGGCGCGATCCGGCGCGCCTGCTGCCGCAGACCACCACCAAAGCTCAGGTGGCGAACCAGCGCCACATGAAGAAATTCCTGCATGTGATTCCCTACGGCTACACGGGCGAGAAGGACGAGGCGCCGGCCGCTCCTCCCACCCAGACACCGACCCAGCAGGAGCCGCCGAAGACTAATTCAGACGGCAGTCCCCGCTGATGAAAAGCCCGTTTGTTCGCGAACTGAAACCGGACGAAATCGCGACTGCGATTTTATTGGTTCAGTCGAAGGAAATTCGCCAGAAGCGCACCGGCGAGCCGTATCTGTCACTCTCGCTTTCCGACCGCACGGGCGAGATTGAAGCCCGCATGTGGGACAACGTGGCCGAAGTGATGGACACGTTCGAGCGCGATCACTTCATCAAAATTCGCGGGCAACTGCAGATCTACAACACGCGGCCGCAGCTCATCATCCATCGCCTGCGGCGGCTGCTCGATAACGAAGTCGACTTCGCCGATTTTTTCCCCGCGTCGCTTCGCAATCCCGACGAGATGTGGGCGGAATTACGGCAGATTGTGGCGGAGCTGCCTGACGCCGATTTACGGCGGCTGCTCGACGCGTTTCTGGATGATCCCGCGATTGCGGAACGCTACCGCGTCTCACCGGCTGCAAAATCCATCCACCACGCCTTTCGTGGCGGGCTGCTCGAGCACGTACTCTCACTCCTCGGGTTGGCGCGGCCCATTGCTGCGCATTACAAGACAGTGGATTGGAGCCTGCTGGTCACAGGCATTGTGCTGCATGACATCGGCAAGATTTATGAGCTGACTTATGAGCGCGGCTTCGGCTATTCCGCCGAAGGCCAGCTGATCGGCCACATTGCCATCGCGTTACGCATGCTTTCGGATAAGCTGCGG
>DASYCD010000514.1:0-29335 GCA_036500405.1 Bryobacteraceae bacterium | reverse complement strand
GAGCGATACCCCGTTCGTCCCTAATTGCACCATGCCGGAAGCCGGATCGCCGGTGTTCGGAACGAACAGACCGATGTAGGTCACCGGGGCGAACGTTTTGGTGAACGGATCCTCAGCCTGACGCGTTGCGCCGGTGCAGGTAGCCGCTCCCGTGGTGCATCCGGCAACATAAATATGAGGCATCGCAGACGCCGAATATCTGGCGGGGAGGAAATTGTCGAAGGTCTTGTTGAGATCGACCTGAGGCGTCTGATGATAGAAGCGCACCCCCAGATCGAGAGTCAGCCTGCGATTCACTTTCCAGCTGTCCTGAACGTAGAATTCCGCGTTCCAGTAAACGGTGTTGTAAGTCGTGACCGCAGACGTCTGGCTGTAGGACCCGACGTAGCCCATGAGACCGTTGGCGTAACCGTCTCCGGTATTGTTCACGAGGTTGGCCGAAGTGGGGCCGAAGTTGAAGGCGCCCATGTAGTTTTCGCCAAAAGGTTCCAGCTTGTCATTGTGCTCGAGGTAAAACCCGGCCTTGAAGGTGTGCGGGCCAACTACTTTGCTGATGTTATCCAGATAGGTCCAGATCGGATTGAAGTTCTCAAATGCCCCTGCTGTGTTCGAGACTCGCGAGTACGCCATGGAGTTGCTGGGCGGCGATCCGAAGCTGAAGGTGGGCAAAAGATTTTGATAGCTATTTACCGCGGAGTAACCGGGTACGACTCCCTTGGGCACCGGGAAGAGCGAGGGGACGCCGGGAACAAGACCACGGTCTTCGCTGGCGTAGTTATCGGGCGAGTAGAAGGCCCATGTATTCCAGCTTTCGCCTACTGTCGCTTCGTTGATCAGAGTCGGCGTGATGGTGTAGGTTGCCGTGGCGGAATAGCTGTGGCCCGGATTGGGGTGATCGATCGGAGCAATTCCCTTTGCGCCCAGCGTTCCTCCGACGTCCGAAGTAAAAGAAACGCCCTGATAGAGCTGGAGCATATCGTCGTGATCGTTGATATACCGGAAGTAGCCGCTCAGCTTCGAGGTGATCACGAAATCGACGCGGACGACATCATTGCGGCGCGGGTGTGTGGCGCTTCCCTGCTCGAAGTAATTGATGACGTTGAGCTGAGCGGGCAATGTGGGGGTGAAATTCGGGAGCGGGAAAAAATTGAGCATGGCCTGACCGACCGGTGTGATCCGCGATTCCGGAATGAGATTGCCGGAGAACTGCGTGTTGTTGTTCTGCGGATCGAGCACCTTGATCGGGGTGCCATTGTTATTGAAGCTTTGCGAGAAGTTACCGACGCGTTCGAGAGCGGTGGGCGTGTATTTGGACTGCGGGACGCCGGCGACGAATTGTCCGGTGTACTCCTGCGATCCAAAGAAAAAGAGCCTTGTCTTGTTTTTGTTCAGGTGTTTCGGAATAAAAACCGGCCCGCCGATGCTATAGGTTTCGACGTTGTACCGGTACGGCACAATCGGAGTCGCGGCGCCATTCACGACGTTGTGGTTATTGACCCAGCTATTGGCGTTGAATTCTTCGTGGCGGTGATTCCACATCGCGGTGCCGTGAAACTGCTGCGTGCCATTCTTTGTCACGACGGTGATGGTGCCGCCGGAGTTGCGGCCAAACTCCGCCTGATAGTTGGAAGAGAGAACTTTCAGTTCCTGGATGGCGTCGATATTCGGCTCATAGTGGAGCGTGGTGTTCGAGCCGGTATCCATATCGGTGATGCCATCGACGGTGAAATTCTTGGCGGAGGTATTGCCGTTGATTGTGATGCCGCTGATCTGATTCGGGCCAGTGACGTCGCGGGTTGCGGAGGTATCGACGACGCCTGGCACGAGCCGGAGGTAACCGAACAGATCCCTGCCTTTCAGTGTCACGTCATTCAGCTGATTGCCGTCGACCGTCTGGGCTTTCTCGGAACTTGCCAACTGAATGGCGGTGGTATCGGCCGTGACCGAAACGGAATCCGAAAGGCTGCCGATCTGGAGGACCATCTTGCCGGCGCTGCGGGTTTCTTCGGCGGCGACCACAATATCGGTCTGCGAAAGGGTCTTGAAGCCCTGCGCCGTGATGGTTACGCGATAAGTGCCAGGTGTGAGGTTTAGAAACCGGAAGGTGCCGCTTCCGTCGGTATTGGCGGATCGGCTGGCTCCCGTGTCCTGATTGACCAGCGCGACCGGGACATTCGACACGACCGCGTCGGCCGGGTCAACAACGGTTCCAACAAGCGAGCTGGAAACCGTTTGTCCAAAAACCGTCGCGCTGCTCAGAAGCAGCGCAAAAACAGCATACGTTTTTAAAATCATTTGGTCCTCGAAACGATGAATTCCGCCGCCACACAGCGTCGCCTCCGTCGCACATGGACCCGAGTTGAGTAAAAGCTATCGTATTCCGGGGAACATAATGCTGTCAAGCCTCTCATCGAAATGGCTCGTTTGGGCGCACTGCGGTGTGGGGGCGGCTGGAGGTTTAAGCTGCTTTCGCTTCCCTCGTCGCAGGCCCGAAGTTCACACTGATTTTGGGCGAAAGACCGAGTGCGATGTCCATCTGGACTGTCGAAAAGCAGGAATCACCTAACTGTTCCTTTATGTGATACGCGGCTTCGAGCGCCTTGAGAACGGTGATGAGGAGTTTCTTCTCGCCGTTCTTCTGGATCAGCTCTTTGATTCGTCCGGCGTCGAGGGTGTTGACCGAAGCCAGCAGGGTAAACAGAAGTTCCGGGGGCAGCGCCGTGGTGAGGCGAAAGCTGGTGACGCTGAATCCGAGCGCGCGCATTGTCGGGAGAACGTCGTTTATTTCGTCGAGCAATTTGCCGACGCCGTCAGAAGCGGTGTCAACCAGTTTTTTCACTGCGCCTAAATTCAGGTCCAAGGCAGGCTCCTTTGCTGAATCACAGTGTGCCGTATTCCGGGGGCGGTTGCGTCACGAATTTATTTGCTTCCGGGCGAAAACATACGTGGTGCCCGCGAGCTTTATGCCTGGTTGATTACCACCGTGTTGGCCGCCTTCAACAGCGCCTGAGAGCGCTGTCCGCTCGCAGGTTTAACAAAATACAGCCCGATTCATTTGGTACAGCTTTTGCCCTTACAGGAAGTGGAAGCGAGGTGCTCTTCATGAAGATCATCAACAGCAAATCGATCGCGGCGACTCTGATTCTGGCCGCTGGCGTTATTCCGGCATTCGGCCAGATGCGAGGGCACGGATCAGAGCGTGGTTCCGACAGAGGCGGGCACTCGCAGTTTCAGCGGGGGTCGCAACGCGGCGATTCATTCCGGAATCGCGCGGTTCCGCAGAGTCGTGGCGACGCTCGCCAATATGGCGGCAGCTCTTATCGAAACGAAAGCGGCGCGCGGCGCGAATACAATTCGCGTGGAAACAGTTTCGGCGGGGCTCGCCACTACGTTATTCCGCAGAACCGCTTTTACAGCAGCTTCGGGCGGCAGCACTATTTCCGGATCGGCCGGCCTGTTTTCTACGGCCGCTCCGCGCGGTTTCAGTATGGTGGATTCTGGTTTAACTTCGCTGGGGCCGCGCCTGCCTATTGGGGACCCGATTGGTATAACTCTGACGACGTGTATATCGATTACAGCGATGGCGGGTATTATCTCTACGACAACCGTTATCCGGGCCAGGGAGTTCCGCTTGAGGTGGACAGTGGCGATGGCTCAGGGGCGCCGGCGGACGGCACCTACGATGGCTCCTACGGCTCGTATTGAGGTTACGCGGGAGATATTCTGCGGGCTATTGTGAATCGGCCTGGCCGGTATTCGGTGACCGGAGAGGCCGATTCACAATCGGCCGCAGATTGACAATCTGCCTCACAAAGGCGGAGGTCAGACGGCGCGGCGGCCGCTGATGAAGCTGACCAGAAACACAACCAGAAAAATAACGAAGCAAATCTTCGCGATGGTCGCGGCGATGCCGGCGACTGCGAAGAAACCCAGAGCTCCCGCGATGAGAGCGATGATCAGGAAAATGAGTGCGTTGTTTAGCATTGCAACCTCCGCAGTGCTGTTATGCAATCATTGTTCCAAATGGTCCGTCGTGTGCTGATAACGGCAACAGAGGGCTCGCATGATTGCAACCGCGATCCCGCACTCCGCTTTTGACAACGCCGCGTGCCGCGGCCGCCTGAAAGTTGTGGGACGGGCAGGTCTGACCGTCGATTTCGTCTGCAACAAGTGCGGAGCCACGGTTGCCTGCGCCCGACAGGAGGACACTGGCGCGGCTCTGCAGATCCTGAATCTGGCGGCGTGCGTCACGTGCGTACACTGTCTGCACTGCGGTTTTGCGAATAAGATGGCGGGTCTCGATGCGATCTATGCGTCCGTCTGCCAGGAGTGCCACCGCGCTATTTATTTGCCGGCCGCACCCGGCTTGCGTTCGAAGACTCCCACAGAGTAGAGATTTGGCTTCACCCAGCGGCTCGTAAAGCCGGCGTTTTCAAATTGCTCGTCGAACCATGGAATCCAGGAAGGATCGGACGTCACGAAGATGATTTTGTTTTCGTTTTTCAGGGAATGATCGATCAGCTGCTCGACATGATCCTTCACGGGGTTCGTTAACCGGAAAGGCAGCGGTACGAGCGTATTCTTCATGGGATAGGCGGCATAGGCGGCGAACAGATAGCTATCCGGCGCATTCCCCGCCCGCCAGTCGAGAAAATCCGATTCCGTCAGATCGCTGCGCGATATTACGGGCGGCAGCGATGACTGACCGGCGGATTCGTTTTGAATGATACGCATGGCGGGCCGTAACTCGGCCGCGCCCAAGTTACGGATGGTTGCGATATGCAATGGATTTCCCGTGGTCAACAGCGTTCCCGCCAGAACCCACGCAAAACCCAGTTTGGGGCCGAACGCGGAATAGCCCACGCTGGCGAGAAGTAAAGCCAGCCCCAGTGCGGAATAGGAGATGTAACGGGGCACAAATATCTCCGACGAAGTTGCATTGGAGACCGCAAAGGCCAGCAATGGTCCGACGCACCACCAGGCGATCATCATCGCCACGACTCCGGGCCGCCACGCGGCGCCTTTCCAGGCTCTCTCCGGATACAGCGTGTGAGCCAGGATTCCCGTTATAAATATTCCGGTGATGAATACAGGCGGTAACAGAAGCTCGGTGAGATCCGCCAGGGACGGCTTGTGGGCAAACGATAACGTGTGGGACTGATGGAACAGCAACAGGAGGTGCGGAACAAGAGGCAACACGAGCAACGCGACCGCGATGTAAGCGACTATCAGGTCGGCGGCTCGCGTCCATCGACGGTTGCGAAGCATTTCCCAGCCAAGCAGCGCCGCATGTGCGGCCAGTATGACCGCAAACATGTAGTGAAAGTAGAAGACGAGCGTCAGCGAGACGACATAAGACGACAGCCAACGACGCTCGCGGGATTGGGCCCATCGATAAAGCGTCCAACAGGAAGCGGCGGCCGCAGCCATGGCGCAGGCGTAGGGTCTCGCCTGGGTCGCGAATTCAATGGTGGTGGGGCTGAAAGCGAACAGAATCGCCGCGATACGCCCGGCGCCTGGGCCAATCGCGTCGTTGGCGAAGCGGTACAGGATGTAGCCTGCAGCCGCGGCGCCCAGCAGAGCGGGCAATCGAAGGAGGATATCGCGTAATGGCGACCCTTCGAAGCAGAACAAAGATGTGATGGCCGCGTAAAGAAGCGACTGACCCGGCCAGTGCAACGTCTTTTGTATGGCTGCGACAGGGCCGCCACGCGCCATCCAGAACATGCCGGCTTCGTCGATCCAGAGGCTGCGCAGCAGCGGAGGCAGATACACGCCCAGGAAGGCGAGAGCCAGCAGCAGGCGGACACTCAGCTGGCGAACACCGGTCAGCCCTGCAGCTTCTCCACGGAGCGTATGGGCCGCGCCCGCGTGCGACTGCACTCCGGCATCGGCGCCGTTCATGATTGTGGATTTAGTTGGGCATCCCGGATCGCAGCGGCCCGCACCAGTTGCGTCATCCTGCGTTCCAGTTCACGCGTTCGTCTGTAAAGCAACAGCGCGATATGGACGCCTGCAATCAACGAAACGTAGAGCAGCAAGTCGGCGCCGCGGCCCACGCCGAGAGATCTTGCGATCACCGTGGTGAGGTCGGGAGAAAAAATGAAAACGGTAGCGGCCAGGAAAAGCACAACCGCGAGTAGTCTGTAAACCAGCCGCGCCCGGAACGCGATACTGGCGAGAATTGCCGCCATGAGAAAGCAGGCGATGAGAATTCCCTGAATAGACGTCAATGAAACAACCTCCGCAGCATCAGGTCAAAGAGTATGTTGAAGCTGTTCAATACGCTCTGGCCTTTCGCGCGCGAATAATCCGAGTAGTGAATCGTGACCGGGACTTCTACCCACGGGAGCCGCGAGCGGCGGACCAGTTCCAGAATTTCTGTAGCATGTGCGAAGCCATTCTCTTCCAGCCTTATTTTTTCAGCGGCCACGCGCGAGAGCGCGCGGAATCCATTGTGCGCATCGCTCAGCCACATTCCCGTGAACACCCAGGATACGAAAACCCCGGCCCTTAGCAGCACTCGTTTGACAGCCGGGACCTCATGGCTATCAGACTCCTTGAGGAATCGCGAGCCAAGAGCCACGTCGGCTTCGCCAGCCCGGATCGGAGCAATTAAACGTTCAATCAAGTCGGGATCGTGCTGACCGTCGGCATCGAAATGGACGATGATACGCGCGCCTTTCGCGAGCGCGAAGTCACAGCCGGTGCGCAAAGCCGCGCCCTGCCCCAGATTGATCGCGTGCCGAAGACGATAGACCGGGAGCCCGGTGAGAAAATTTTCTACCGGAACCGTGGAGCCGTCGTCGACCACGACAGCAGTGTAGCCGCGATTTACGACTTCAGCCACCGTATGAGTGATGACGGAGTTTTCGTTAAACGCAGGAATCACGATGAAAACGTCGCTGCGTTCCATGTCCCCACGTTATACCGAACTTACCAGGAAAATCCGTGATGTAAAGGACCGCGGAGCGCACGGGGAGCAGTCAAGCGTCAGGAACGTGACACTCATCGTGTTTGTGGGGAAGAAGCGCAGCGCCGGGGAACGGCGAAACGTGGGATAAATACCAGGATATTTACGGGTTGGCATTTTTTGCCGCGCCATTTTCTATTCGGCGATGCAGGAAAGAGCGGGCATGGATACGATTCCGCATTGTGCGTAATCGTATCCATCGCCATTCGGCGTTCGGGCTATTGCACGGTCCAGCCGCCTAACGGCTGATCGCCGGTGTCGAAGCCTGCTCCGTTGGAAGCCTCCACAAAGATGGTCTTCGTTCCCGCGAAACCGGGTTTGAACGTCACGCCAACAGTCGAGTTGGGGGTGATAGAGCATTGGCTGTTGGATGCGGATCCTCCGCCACTCGCCGTAGTCATCCACGTAGCGCCATCGTCGCTGGCGAACGAAAGCTGCAGGGCCCTGAGTATCGAAGTGAATCCAGCACGCATTGCGACCATCGAGCGAGGGGGCAATCAGCATATCGATTGAGGTCGGGAAGTTGGCAATTGCAGTCGGAGAGTTCGACGGCCAGAAGAGCGTGAATTGCTGGCTCAGGCCGGCTCCCGTAGTCGGAGACAGGGTAATGATCGGGGGTGCGTTCTGGACTTGCACAAAGCCTCCCGTAAGGCCATTCGTTGTTTCGGTAAGAGTCTGGGATGTGCCTGTTACGGTGAGGGCATAGCCATCCGGAGTTGCGGAATCGGGAACAGGCACCGTTATTGTGGTGGTTCCCGATGACGCCAATGTTTGCGGGCTGAAGGAGGGCCCCAGTTGAGTCGTGTTACCGTGTTGTCCGCAAAGGTGCACTGGATCGGAATCGCCAGTGTGAGATTGTTGCCGGAGGAACTGACAGTCCCGTTTTTCGTATCGACCGCGCATGCGTCGCCGGTCAGCACCGATCCGCTGGAACCGACCTGCGATGGCGTGCTCCAGTTGTTCGAATGATTCACAGTAAGCGAATTAGTAGTTGCGTTGTAATAAAGCCAGCAGGCATTCGGCTGGGTGGGCTTGTCGCGTAACTGGACGTCGACGCCGCCGATATCGCTGGCGCCGGCCGTGTCACCAATTACCACGGTATATGTCTGCGTTGTGAATTCCTGCTGCGTGCCTGAGGCTGGCATCACCGAAACGGGGAAAATCTGCCCGCCCGCGCTTCCCGGCTGCTGCGAATAGTAGACATTTTGCACTGATGTGAAATAGAGAGAGCCTCCTTAGCTCAGCGTGAAAGGCGTCGCGTAGGACCACGCAGTGCCCGTGACGGTGTTGGGCGCAATAGTGGTTGTGAGGTCATCCGTAGAGGGTTTGATGTATCGAGCGTAGGTGGCGTCCTGATCTCCGAACGGTATGATGACGAGTTTCGCCGAAACTTTGTCGCGGATCGTCTCCCACTGCGGCGTCCTGGAATACTGATCGTGGATGGATTTGAGGGCGCGGGCGATGGTTCCCTGCCCGCCCTGCGCGGTTACATAGACCGGACCCGGTTTGTTATCGAGCAGAAGAGATTTAATGAGGTTCGAGCCGTCGGTGTCCTTTGCGTAATCGCCTTCGAAATCGACATTGCCCCATTTGATTTTCGACTTCAGGGAAGCCGGAGTGGGGTAGTTCGGAGCGTGGGCTTTCAGGTTGGGGTAGCTCTTCGCATAAGCATCAACGATCGTGTCGATGAAATTGGCGTAGGGAGCCTTCGACCTGGAAATCCGGGAAGTAGCGTATTAAAGTCAATGGCCGCAGATGGCCGCAGATCAACGCAGATTCCGGGCATCCGAATTGCGAAGTCAGCATCTATGAACTGTGGCTTTTCCGTTTGGATCGGTAATTTTCAGGGCTGCTACTAAAGCGCTGCAGGCGAAATATGGCAGCCGGCGGCAATACGAAAAAAGGGAGAAGACGGGCCCGGCGGAACCGCCCATTGGGCCTATGGCCGCGGAATTCATCGGGGAACGCGACAGTTTTTATATGGCTACGGTGGGTGAGGGTGGCTGGCCGTATATACAACACCGGGGCGGTCCCCCCGGCTTCTTAAAGGTGATTGACGATCACACGATTGCGTTCGGGGATCTGCGTGGCAACAGGCAGTACATTACGGCGGGAAATCTGATGGAGAACGATCGGGTAGCGATCATTCTGGTTGATTATCCGCGGCAGGCGAGATTGAAGATCCTTGGCCGCGCTCAGATTTTCGAAGGGGATGATGCCGCTCCGTGGATCGGGAAGTTGGGCGATGAAGGGATCGGCGGGGTGGTGGAGCGGGTCATAGTGATTCGCGTGGAGGCGACGGACTGGAATTGCAGTCAGAACATCAAACCTCGCTTCAGCGAAGAAGAAATTCGTGAGGCTCTTGCCCCGTGGGAAAAGCGGCTCGCGGAGCTGCAACGGGATCACGACGCCTTGTTGTCGAAGGCGCCGGTGCGCAGTGGGCCGGCGGGCGTGTAGGTGGTGATGATGACGCCCGACGACGCGATCTTCGTACTGGTGAGCGTGAGTTCGCGTGGTGGGAAGCCATCAGAAAAGAAACGTTTCCCTGTGCCCAGCAGGACGGGATAGATGAACAACATCACCTCATCCGCGAGGCCGTGTTCGAGAAGCAGCGGTGTCACCGTGGAACTTCCCCAGACGGTCAGGTCGGGTCCGTCATTCGATTTAATGCGGCGGATGCCCGCGACGATGTCCGGTTCAACGGCTTCGAACGGGCCCCATCCCAGGCTTTCCGGCCGGTGGGTGACGACATATTTTTTGGCGGCGTTGAAGCTGTCCGCCAGCGGACTGCTTCCGGCCTTCGGCCAATAGCCCGCCCAGATATCGTAAGTGCGCCGGCCCAGGAGCAGATTGAAGGGTTGGCTGTGCACCGTGAGTACCGCTTTTCCGATAGCGGGATCGCTGTGCGGCACCGCCCAGCCGCCGTATGGGTAGTCGCCGTCTTCGTTCGGACCGCCCCCAGCCTGAATCACGCCATCGAGCGACATATGTTCGAGGATTTTTAGCTTTCGCATTTTGCTCCTTCGCCAGGCTGACAATATCGTTCCACATTATTGTGCGTTGCGCGCCGGGCGCCGGGGATCAAACTCACAGTGGCGCCGCTCATGCCGATTATCGGGAGATGCGTACGCTTTCGTCGCTTTTACTCGCTGTATTCCTGATTTGCGCAACGCCTGTCTGCATTGTGCGAGGGCAGAGTCCGGAGAGCGGCGAGATCGCGATCAATACTCCTTATGTAACCAGTCCGCCGCAAATTGTGGACGCGATGCTGGAGCTGGCAAAGGTGGGGAACAACGATGTCGTTTACGACCTCGGGTGCGGCGATGGGCGCATTGTGATCTCCGCGGCGAAGAAGTATGGGGCGCACGGCGTCGGAATCGACATCAACGCGGACCGGATTGGAGAGGCGCGCGCAAATGCGCACGCCGCCGGGGTAGACGGACAGGTTGTGTTCGAGACGGAGGACGTGTTTGACAGCGATATCCGGAATGCGACCGTAGTGGCGATCTATCTGCTTCCCGAGGTCAACATGCGGCTTCGTCCGCGGCTACTGAGCGAACTCAGGCCGGGGACTCGCGTTGTGACTCACAGCTTTGCGATGGGGGACTGGAAACCCGATAAGGAAGTTGTCGTGGATGGGGATCCCGTCTATCTATGGACGGTTCCCGCGAAGCAGAGCAGCATGCCTGACGGCCGATGAGGCCGGGATGACCATCCGGATGGCCTTTCGCGCGTTCAGCGCGAAAGACCATATCCGAATTGGAAAGGTCAGGGTTCGCGAGTATCCGGAGCGGCTTCTACCGGAGCGGCTTCTAAAGGGGAATCCAGAACCTCGTCCTCTTCGGAGGATGGCTTTTCCTTCCGCTCCAGACGCCGCGCCAGTTTCTCCGCCTGCTTTTCCTTCTGCTGCTGCTCGCGTTGTCTCTTTTTAAATGTTAATGGACCGCGGCCGGGCATAACGGGCGCCTACCAGCGCGACCCGCGATTACCATCGCGGCGTTGACCACCGCCGCCACCACCGGGCCGGCGATTGAAACCACCACCGCCACCGCCGTCGCGACGACCGCCGCCTTCCGGCTTCGGGCGAGCCTCATTGACGTTCATGGCGCGTCCGCGGAGTTCGGTTCCGTTCAGCTGGGCGATGGCGGCGTCCGCAGACTGCCGTTCGCTCATTTCGACAAAGGCGAAGCCGCGCGGCTGGCCGCTCTCGCGATCGGTAACGATGTGAACGCGGTCCACGGCGCCAAACTGGCCGAACACAGATTCCAGATCAGACTGCGTAGTGTCAAAACTCAAATTTCCAACGAAAATATTGGTCATGCCGTTTCCCTTCGGAGGTGGTGAGGTGTGCGCCGGTTTACGGCCGGCGGCCGGGCTATCAGTATAGGGGCGGCTGGGTCCAACTCCACCCGTATCCATGTTAGCAGTCATGCCACGCTACGCGAAGGCGATCAACCGGGCGTGAGACCGGGTGAGCGGCAGCGATCCTGAAGAACTGCTGAAATCCGATCTGTCATGTGATCAGCAATGGTGGGTGAAGACCGCGAGAAGGATAATGATCGGGATCGGAATGCCGATTATCCAGAGAATCATTGACCTCATACGAAACCCGCTTTTGCACTCAGATGGCCAGATTAGTACGCGACTTTCGCGGCGCGCCTATCCGGGTCGACTCATTTTTCGTGAAGGCGGAGCCGGAACGAACTCTGCGATCCACGACCGGAGATTGCGAACGGAATCGACCTGACCGAACCTGTTTTTGGCCAGAGAGGTCCAATCATTTTCAGCAGCAGAGCCTTCAGGCCCGATGAGGTATCCGACAGCTTACCCTGTGTTTCGAAAACGCCATTCAGACTAACCTGCTTGTCGTGCAGCCTGAACGTTCCGGCGAGATGTCCCTGAATGCCGGGGAGGTCGAAGACAACTTCGCGCAGATCCGCGACACCATTTCTCGCGGTTACGCCGGCGCGCACATTTGCGGTTGCGGTTTCCGGGTTCTTACGCTGTTGTTTCTTCGGCACTCCTTCAGCGCTGGCGGCAAGCCGGTCGAGAGGCGTTTGCGTTTCCGGATTGGTAAAGGAAGCGCGGCTGAGAGAGAACTCTCCATTGACTCTGAGTTTCGTCAGAAAGTCCGGCGGGCCGGGCGGAATGACGAAGCGGCCGCGCATGTCGATTGCGGCGCGCATTCCTGGAGTGGGGGCGCTCGTGAAGAGTTCCAGCAGATCCTCCAGGCGGCCGTCATGGACGGCCATATCCAGAGTGAGAGTTTTCCCTTTCGGGTCCGGATCACCGCTGACCTGGCCGGTAGCGGAAACGGTGGTGCGATTGAAATGCGCCAGCACCTCGCTCAATTTGGCGTTTCCGGTCAGAGTGTCCACCGCCGCCTGATACCGCGATGCGATATGGACGGGGTTTTTGCTGCCGTATACCTGGAACTCAGGGACATCGGCAGTTCCGGCGCATTTGAGATCGCCCATGGTTCCCCGGCAGTTGCCGCTGGCATTCAGCAGCCCTGAAATGGAATGTGGAACGCTCAGATTGGCTTTCTCAAAAGTGAACTGGCCTTCGATGGGGATGTTGCGCAGGCTGGAGACAGCGAAGGGCGTGGCGTGGCCCTTCAGGTGAACTTCAGCGGAGGGGATTGGATTGTGAGCGGCGATCTGAAATCGGACCCTGGTGTTCGGGCCCAGATCCTGCGGGATTGCGCTCTGAAAGGCGAAGTCGAGAGGCGGCAGGCCAGGAGAATCGCGAGGCACGCGCAGCATCGCATTGTTCAGGCGGATTTCATCCACCTGGAACTTCGGCTTTGACCCCGGAGCGCTCGAGATGCCGAATGGTTCCGAAGCGCCGTGGTGCGCCGCCAGCACAATGCGAAGACCAGTGATCTCGATTTTCTCCAGCCTGAAGGGTTTGGAGATGAGCCCCACATAACTTCCGCGGACCGCGATCCGATCCATGGCGATCACATCGCCATCACGATCCGAGAGACGAATTCTTCGCGCCGAAAAACCGGGCGTAAGCCAATCCTCCGTAAACTCTCCCATCTCGACAGTGGTTTCGGAGTGCGTATGGAGCCGGACAAGCAATGCGTTCCGCTGAAAGGGAAAGTGGCGGACAAGGTACCCTCCGCATCCGGCCAGGCATGCGAGTACCGTGAATGCAATTGCGATTCCTGACCACCGCTTCGTGTCGCGAGACGGCACGTGGCAGCGCCACGCATTCGAACCGCCATGACCGGGAAATTGATAGCGGTCGTTAATAGTGAATCAATATCGATGGCTCTAAGGTGCATTCCCCCTCCGATACCAGGCTTATCCCGGAGTGTGCTTTTCATGCCAATTTGGTACTTTTGTTCTGTACCAGTGATGTGGAAATGAACGGGAAATATAGGCATAAAATACTTAAAATTCAACATGTTGCATATTTAAGTATTCTTAAGCACATTACTACAAAGGAGAGTTGATAAAAATACAACTCTCCGGTATTTCTTTCCGATAGCTTTCGACTAATCAGAAAGAAGATCGTGCGGGGCGGGGCTTGTCCGAACTCAAGCCGTTCTCCGTGACTACGCGACACGTGTGCCCGCCTCCTTCCGATGGGAGCGGCATTCAATTTTCAGAGGTTAAATGAGACTAAAACGTTTCCACCGATCACTCCCGACACTTCTCCTGTGCAGCCTGACGCCGCTAGCCGCGTTTGCGCAGCCGAAGGTTTGGGTCACACCGTCCATGCAACGAACCGGTCCCACCGATGCGGCCGGCTCTGGAAGCTTCGCCCAGCTCTATGCGGGCAGAGGCGAAACCGAATCTTTTCAGGTTGTCGTGCAGGCGCCTTCTTCCGGACTGAGCAACGTGAATTTCAGCGTTTCCGGTCTCAGCGGACCTGGCGGGGCCACCATTCCGAGCAGCGCGTTCTCGCTGTTTCGCGAACAATATGTTTATGTCGACAAAGGGAGCGTTAACTGGTGGGGCACTAACCAGCCGTTAGGAGCCGGCTGGTATCCCGATGGCCTCATCCCGTTTACAGATCCGGTCTCAGGCGCGCCGCTCAAGGGCGCTCAGATTCAGGCTGTGCCTTTCAATCTGAATGCCGCGCGTAATCAGCCGATCTGGGTGGACCTCCAGGTTCCCCGCACCGCGACACCCGGCACTTACACGGGCACGTTCACGGTGACCAGCAATCAGGGCAACTTCACCGGCACAATCTCAGTGACGGTCTGGCACTTCACGCTTCCGCTCAAGTCCGCGCTGAAATCGGCGTTTCTCTACTGGACCACGCAGGATCTGAATTCCGATGCGGAACTGCTCCGCAACCGAATCTCGCCTCTGCGGTCGGATACGGGCAACCAGAGCGCTCTCGTCTCCATGGGACTGCAGACCGTCGGGCTTCCGTTTTACAGCGGCGCGGCCGCGGGCTCCTGCTACATGTCGGCGCCTCCCAGCGTGGCATCCGTGCGCGCTTCCGCGGCCCAGCAGGACTCGTCTCTCAGCAAGATGGTTTACAGCACGGATGAAGTTGGCTACTGCACCTCGCTTTATCCGATGATCAAACAATGGGGCAACGTGCTGCACCAGGCCGGCGTCAACAATCTGGCGACCCTGCCGCCTACTCCAGCTCTCTTCGATGACGGCTCCGGCAGCGGCCGTTCGGCAATTGATATCTGGACGATCATGGGGCTCTCTTACGACGCCACGAATGTCAGGGCCGCTATCAATAAAGGAGACAGCGTGTGGTCTTACACGGCGCTGGTGCAGGATGGCTACTCCCCGAAATGGCAGATCGATTTCTCGCCCGCGAATTACCGTATTCAGCCGGGTTTTATCAGCCAGACCCTCGGACTTACCGGCCTGCTTTACTGGCGGACTGATTATTGGTCCAACGATCCGTGGAATCAGGTGAACACGGAAGGCCAGTTCAGCTCGAACAACTATCCTGGCGAAGGAATGCTGGTTTATCCGGGTTCTCAGGTGGGAATCAAGGGCGTAGCTCCTTCGATGCGGCTGAAGTGGATTCGCGATGGCGTTGACGATTATGACTATGTGGCGCTGCTGAAGGCCGCCGGCCAGGGCACGCTTGCGATGAATCTTTCCGCGAACGCGGCGACCGACTGGTCGAACTGGACGCAGGATTCGAATGTGATTGCCAATGTGCGTATGCAATTGGGTCAGGCGCTGGATCAGGCATATGGCGGGGGTACGGGCACGACGGGAGCTTCGTCTGGTTCGAGCGATTCGTCTTCTTCTTCTTCGTCGTCTTCGTCGACTGGTTCCACCGGTTCGACTGGTTCCACCGGTTCGACTGGTTCCACCACGCCGCCGCCTGCCACCCCGGCGAACGTTGCGCCGTATGTCGTCTCGGTCTATCCGGTTAACAACGGCCGCTCGATCACCTTCACCTACACGGTTGGGGATTCGAATGGTGGAAGCGATCTGACAGGGGCCAGCCTGCTGCTGAACTCCACTCTCAACGGCCAGGGCGGTTGCTGGTTCTACTATGACCTCAATAGCGCCGTTGTTTCGCTCGCGAACGATGCGGGTACAAACTGGACCTCGGTGTTGCAGGGGACGAGCGGCGTTGTCAGCAACAGTCAGTGCTCCATTTCCGGAACGGGCTTTGGCGCTTATCGATCCGGCAATAATGCGATCGTGACGGTTACGATATACCTGAAGAACTTCTACGGGAATAAGACCATCTACATGCAGGGTATGGATCACGCTGGTCTGTCATCCGGCTACCAGTCGATGGGCAAGTGGGACCTTCCGTAAGGTCAGAGCACAATCAATCGTACGTTTGAAATTTTGCGCGGGCGCTCACAGCGTCCGCGCTTTTTTTTGGATCAGCATGAATTACCGGGCAGAATTACCGTCACTGGAACAGGATTCCGTCTTTGATGAAAAATGCGGGGTTTTAACGTACCGGGCAGCGGAGATTCGGTCCGATAAATGTCAGGCATTGCCTACGGCCAGCTCATTGCAATGATACGCGCCAGAGGTTTTCATCCATGAGAAATGTTTTAATCGCGACCTTTACAGCATGTCTTGGATTGGGCTCGATGGTATGGGCTCAGACCCCGAGCCAGTCACCTTCCACGCCGGGCCAGCCACCCTCGGCAGCGGGTCAGCCTCCGGCAGGTCCGCAGCAGAGTGAACAAGCCCAGGGGGAAGCCACAAATCTTACGGGCTGTCTTACGAAGGCGGGTTCCGGTCAGTACAGCATCGTCGATGACAAGACGCAACGGCACGTCACGTTCGCGGCTCCCGATAAGATCGAGCCTTATTTGAATCAAACGGTCGAACTGAGCGGGGAGACTGTTGCGCGTGGAGCGACAACTTCGTTCGTGCCTCAGTCGGTGAAAAGAGTATCTGCATCCTGCCAGGCTGCGCCGGGTAAATAATAACGCCTTTCGAGCAGCGCTTAGATACATCAACCACTCATTAACGCAATCGCCGTCAGCCGGATTCGCGGGGATCTTTGTCATTCGAAGATCCCCGCGAGTTTTTGGTCTTCGCCGAAGAGCCTGGTTTCCTGGATCGCGAGTACCGGTACATTCCGGGTTGAGATCACCGCGGGTGATTTGTACTCTAAAGGTATTTTCCGGTTTGGTCCAGACAAGGAAACGATGAGACTGTCTCTTACGCGAGGGCTGCTGCTTCTGATTTCGGTTTGCGGGTTGGCGGGCGTGGCGAGCGCGGATACGTTCACGTACTCGTTTTCATTTGAGAACGATCACCAGATCAGCGGGGAAATTACGACAGATTGCAATAATTGCGTCATCCACGCGAGCGATCTTGTCTCGTGGCAGTTCTTCTTCGATGGCACGGCTGCGATTCAAAGCATCAATAATCCCGGCTACGGACTGTCGATCGGCGCCGCGACCGGGAATTCCGGTTTGACCGCAACGCCCGCGGCGCTCTACTTTGCGTTCACCGATACAAATCAAAACGATATTCCGCGCATCCTTTTTGCGAACGACGGCAGCTTTCAGGACAGCATTGGATTCGCCAGCGCCGCTTTTGTGGGCGGGAGCGGCAATCTGGTCTATAGCTATGCGTTCGCCCCAGGTAATCCTTTGGTTTTCGCAATCGATCCGGGATGCACGGATGGCTGCTCCATCGCTACGTTCGCTTCCTCGACGCTTTCGAATCCGACGCCGGAACCGGGAACTGTTGCGTTGTTGCTGCCGGGTGTGGGATTGCTGGCCGGCGTGCGATACCGGCGGCGGTCTTCGATCCGGTAGTGGGTTGTGCGGCCGATTCACAATCGGCCGGCAGACCCACAGACTCGCTCAGTAGAATAAGCCCATGATGCGGCTTCTCTCGGTTGCGCTTCGGCCGGAAAAAGTAGCCGACTGGTCTACATATCCCTTCGTTATACCTGCTATTCGGACCCTGGAGACTCTACAAATTCGCTCTCGGATCTGCTTTTTTGTGGGCGAAAACGGATCCGGCAAGTCGACGCTGCTCGAGGCTATTGCGGAATCTTACGGCTTTGGGCCGGAAGGGGGAAGTCGTAGTTTTTATCGGGAGACTACAGAGAGCGTTCGGAATGTGTCGTCGCTTTCGAGGGCGCTGCGGGTTGCGTTCAGTAAGCGGAGCGGGCGGGGCTATTATCTGCGGGCGGAAAGTTTTTTTTAATATTGCTACAGAAGTCGACCGGTTTGGCGCCGCGGATGGATATGGGGATATCAGCCTGCATGAGCGGTCCCATGGAGAATCTTTCCTTGCGCTGCTGCAGAACCGGTTTGGCCGCGCGGGATTTTATATTCTCGACGAGCCCGAAGCCGCGCTGTCCCCTCAGCGGCAACTCACTATGCTCTCGGTCCTTCGAGAACTGCTTGACCAGAACGACGAAATACAGTTTCTGATTGCGACGCATTCGCCGATTCTGCTCGCCTATCCGGATGCCCAGATCCTGTCGTTTGACGATGGCGCGATTCATGAGACGACGTGGCAGGAGACTGCGGCATACCAGGTTGTGGCTCGATTTCTCTCGAGGCCGGAGGTTTACCTGCGAGAGATCTTTGGGGATTGAAACTACTCGTATCTCAACGCCGTCAAGGGATCGACTCGCGCAGCGCGGAGCGCCGGTGTGCTGGCTGAGGCCAGCATGCACGCAAAGAGAATCAGGGCCGCAACGACGTAGTACGCAGGATCATTGGGGCTGACGCCATAGAGCTGATTGGCGACGAGACGAGTTGTGGCGATTGCGGCCGGGAAACCGATGGCGAGGCCGGCGATGCCTTGCGCCAGGGCTTCCCGAACGATCATCCCCAGGAGTGAGGCCCGGGGCGCTCCCAATGCGGTGCGGATACCGAATTCACTGGTACGGCGCTGCACTGTGTAGGTCAGGAGTCCGTAGAGCCCGAGGCAACTGAGCACGAGCGCCACGCCGGCGAAAATCATGGCGAGCGTCGCGACGCTGTTCTCCCGATTCAACATCAGATTGACGTCGTCTGAGAGCGTGTTGATTTGCAGGATGCCGAGACCAGGGGCGATCTCCGCGATTGCGCGGCGAACCTCTTCGGCGACTGACGATGGAGATCCGGCGTATCGCACTTCAATCGTCCTGATGAAATTCGATTCGTCCGAAGCGGGTGGAGTGCCGGGGATTCGCTGGAGCAACGGGAAAAATGCCATCGGCTCAGAGTCGTCGCGCGGCGAATCGTATTTTGCATCCTGGACGACGCCGACAATCTGGAAATCTCCCGCGTGACGTTCGCCGCCGATGCCAAAACGCGCTCCGATCGGATTTCGCCCCGGCAGGTAGCGCCGGAAAAACTCATTCGTTACGATCGCCACGGGCATCGCGTCCGGCGAATCCTGTTCGTTGAAGGCTCGGCCGAGCAGAAGTTTGGTGCCGAGCGTCTGAAAGTAACCGGGCGAGACACGGTTCAGCATGGCGTGCATTCGGTCGTCTTTTTTGGGCGTGTCACCCTGAATTGAGGTTGAGAATGACCAGCAGCATCCATTGAACGGGCTGTAGTGAGAAAGGCTTGCCGACTCCACACCCGGCAATGAATGGAGCCGCGCATCGAGAGTCCGATAGAGCGAAGCGAGATGACTGTAGTCGTAACCTGCGTGAAGCGCATCTACATTCACGACAAGAACGCGCTGGGGATTGAAGCCGAATTGCTGGCCGCCCAGCTTTGCAAGGCTTCGCGCGAACATGGCGGCCCCGGACAAAACCACGAGCGCGAGCGCTACTTCGGCGACGATGAGCATGGCGCCGGTTCCGAATGCGAAGGAAGAGCGGCCGCCTCTGAGCTTCGGCGCGAGCTTTGCAGTCGTGCGTCCCGCGGGGAGCAGACCGAAGACAAACGCCGCGGCGCAGGAAAGCGCTACCGTAAACGCGAGAATGCGCCAATTGGGTCCGGTTTCGATCGGCAGGTAGCTCGAACCCCGGAAGAAGAGCGCGATCAGGACGCGCGTGCCGAGCCCAGCGAATCCGAGCCCGAGTGCGCCGCCTGCGAGCGCCAGCATCAGACTTTCGGTCAAGGATTGGCGCACCAGACGCGAGCGGCTTGCTCCGAGCGCCAGCCGTACGGTAGTTTCATGCGTCCGCGCGGTTCCACGAGCGAGCAGCAGGTTCGCGATGTTGCCGCAGGTGATCAGCAGGACCACTAATGAGATGCCGAGCAGAAGGCGCAGGGACAGAGCGTAGTCGCGCTGCATGTGCGCGATTCCGCTTCCGCCGGGCGTGAGTTCGACGCGTGTCCGCATAATTTCCGCGCGGTCATCGGAGGAAAGGTCCGATCCGGCGCGCGTCAACAACCAATTCCGCAGAGCGGCTGTCAACCTCGACTGCGCCTGCGTTTCGGAGATGCCGGGTGACAACCGTCCGATGAGATAGAGCCAATGCTCGCCGGATTGATCGACGAGGGCGCGTACTCCATTCAATTGGCGATCGGCGGAGAGCGGCAACCAAATGTCTGGCGGATCGGGCCGGAGCGTTTCGCCGTAGAAATCCGGCGGAGCGACGCCGACGATTGTGAATGGGGTATTGGCGACGTAAATAGCAGAGCCGATCGCAGAAGGATTCGCCCCCAGCTCGCGCTGCCAATAGCGGTAACTGACGATCGCTACAGGCGCGGCGGAGGCCGAATCATCGCCGGGACCAAGTGTGCGGCCGAGCGCAGTCTTTACGCCCAGTACGTCGAAGTAATTCCCCGAGACAAGTCTCGCCTGCCCGAGTTCCGGCAGCGCTGCATTGGCGCGGCGGATACTGACGTCCGTTTCACCAGTACTTTGGACGGCGCAGAGTTCGCCCATCACATGCGTGCTTTGGAGATGTTTGTAGAGGTCGTAAGAATAGAGCGAGAACAAGCCGTCCGCGGGGATTCCGCTGCCGCTGCCGGAGCCGCGCGCGGGGCCGAGGACGAGGAGTTCCTGGGGATCGCGAACGGGCAAAGATTTCAGAAGCACGGCGTTCATGATGGTGAAGATCGCGGTATTGGCGCCGATTCCGACGGCGAGACTCAGCACGGCCGTAGCGGTGAATCCCGGGGATGTGCGCAGAGAGCGCACGGTGTGGCGGACGTCTTTGAGGAAGTCTTCCAGCCAGATTCCACCCCACGCGCGGCGAACATCCTCACGGACCAGAGTTGCGTTGCCGAACGCGCGTTTGGCGGCGTATTGGGCTTCTTCCGAGGAAAGGCCGCTCTCCTGGAATTCGGCGGCTTCGAGATCGAGATGGGAGCGCAGTTCGCGATCCAGATCCGCATCGCGATCTTGTCTGTTGGGGAACGGCCAGCGCATGTTAACTCCCCTTCTCAGGCCACATGACCTGGGCGATCGCGGCGCTCATCAGTTTCCATTTCGATTCTTCGGAGGCGAGTTGTTTCTTGCCTGCGGGGGTGAGGCGGTAGAACTTGAATTCGCGTTTTTGATTTTTGGCGGCGGGTTCCCACTTTGCGGCGAGCCAGCCTTTGCGCTCGAGGCGGTGGAGCGCGGGGTAGAGGGAGCCGTGTTCGATCTGAAGGAGTTCGTCCGTGCTGGACTGGATGTGTTTGGCGATTTGGTGTCCGTGGGCTGGCCCGAAGAGGAGGGTGCGGAGGATCAGCATGTCCAGTGTGCCCTGGAGGAGTTCTACTCGTTCGGAGGGTTTGTTGTCGGGGACCATGGAAGACATTCTACCCTGGATTGCGAATTAATGGGTAGACGGTCTTCCCTGCGATATATTATGCGGGCGGAAAGAGTTCTTCGGCTCCGTTGGCGGCGGAGGTTACGTACAGCTCCGGAGTTGTGCCGGTCGAATTTCGATAGCCTTCGCGGACCTGTTTCACGAAGTCGTCTACGCGGTCCTGCTCGACGAGTGCGATGGCGCAGCCGCCAAAACCGCCGCCTGTCATTCTGGCGCCGCGAATGCCGGGTGACGCTAACGCCAGATCGACCATGAGATCGAGCTCGGGACAGCTCACTTCGAAGTCATCGCGAAGGCTGCGGTGCGATTCGCCCATCAGGACGCCGAGGGTATCGAGATCGTTTTGCTCCAGCGCCTGAGCTGCGCGTTCCACGCGGGCGTTCTCGGTGATGACGTGGCGGCAGCGGCGATAGACAGTCTCCGTGAGCCCATCGCCATGGCTGCTCAGATCGGCGAGAGTCACATCGCGCAGGGAGCGGGCGAAATGGCGAGCGCCCGCTTCGCAGTCGGCACGGCGATTGTTGTATTCGCCGCTGGAGTGCTGATGACGAACCATCGTGTTGCAGATCACCAGCCGTACGCCCGTTGGCATGGGGATCTGGCGATAGTCGAGTGACCGGCAGTCGAGCAGGAGAGCGTGGCCGGTTTTCCCGAAGCAGGAGATGAACTGGTCCATGATCCCGCACCGCGAGCCCGCGAATTCATTCTCAGCGCGCTGACACAATTCCGCGATCTCTTTCAGGCCGAGAGAAAGACCGGAGTTGGCAATGAGCGCCAGCGCAGTCGCCACTTCGATGGAGGCGGAGGAACTGAGGCCCGCCCCCATGGGGACGTCGCCTTCGATTTCCAGATCGGCCCCCTGAAGGCGATGGCCGAGACGTTCGAGGATCACGGCTACGCCGCGCACGTAATCGCTCCAATCCTCTGCCGGATGTGCGGCCGGATCATCCAGAGGGAATTCGCGATGCTGGCCCACGTTGGCGGAGTGCATGCCGAGCATGCGGTCTGGCCGCTTCGTCACGGCGACGCGGGTTGCGAAGTCGACCGCAGCCGGCATCACAAAGCCGTCGTTATAGTCGGTGAACTCGCCAATCAGGTTCACGCGTCCGGGCGCGCGAAAAACCCGGCTACTCATTCGGACCTTTGCGCGATGCCGCGCGGCGGCCGAAGAAGAACATGGTCACTCCGAACACCACGAGCAACAGGCCCCAGATGGTGTTGACGTTGATGCCGAGCGAACGCTGGTAGATCGACGAATCGCCGAGCACGCCGTAGGCCGCGAGTACGACTCCGATAATTGCGAAGAAACCGCCGATCGGCAGGCGGATGTCCAATCCCATAAAAACGTTTCTCCTACCAAAAGATGATGTTCAGCACTACAACCATACCGAGCACGACGCACGCCAGAACGGCGGGCCGTTCGAACCAGCGGGCCGACTCGTCGCGCGGCCGCGGCGTGAGCGAATAGACCAGCCCCGTAAGTTCGCTATCCGGCCGGGGGCGTGTGGCGAGACTGACTAGAAGCGTGCACAGGAAGCAAGCGGTCCAGGCATAAATGGCAGTCCAGAAGTTTTGCGCCATCTCACTGGGATAGGTGTGCGTGATCGCCAGCCATCCGCCCTTGATGCCTGCGACAGCGCCGGCCGGCACCGTGAGACCGTGATGTATTGCCGCCGCGATAGTACCGATCAGCAAGCCGGAGAAGGCGCCGTGGCCAGTCGTGCGCTTCCAGAACATGCCGAGGAGGAAGGTGGCGAACAGTGGCGCGTTGACGAAGGCAAACACCAACTGCAGCATGTCCATGATGTTGTTGAATCTGGTGGCGGCGTAGGCCGCGGCGATCGACAGAAGAATGCCGAAAAACGTCGCCATCCGACCCATGCGGAGGTAATGGCTGTCGCTCTCGCCTTTGCGGATGTAGGCCTGGTAAATATCGTAGGTCCAGACGGTGTTGAACGCGGTGACGTTGCCCGCCATGCCGGACATGAACGACGCCATCAGCGCGGCGAGGCCGAGTCCGAGGATGCCGGAGGGGAAGTAATGCCCGAGCATCATGGGGATGGCGAGATCGTAATTCAGGGTGCCATCGGGCTTGGGCGGGAGAGCAAAACCCGTGTGACCGGCGTTCTGCGTGAGTGCGATCGCAATCATGCCGGGAAGGATGACGAGAACCGGAAAGAACATTTTGGGCAGCGCCGCGATCAGAGGGGTGCGCTGAGCGGCCGACATCGATTCGGAGGCCATGGCGCGCTGGACGACCAGGAAGTCTGTGCACCAATAGCCGAATGAGAGAACGAAGCCCAGACCCATCACCATGCTGAACCATTCGACGCCCATGGGATTGGAGGACGGGGAACCCAGATACGCCCAGGAGTGCGAGTAAGCTCCGGGGGCGAAGCCGTGTGCGACTGAAACGAGCTCCAGTTTGTGTTTGAGGCCTGTCCACCCGCCGACGTCTTTCAAACCGAGGGCGACCAGCGGCAGGAAGCCGGCGATGATCAGAAAGAATTGCAGCACCTCGTTGTAAATCGCCGAGGTCAGGCCGCCGAGCAGAGTGTAAGTCAAAACGATGGCGGCGGAAACCAGGATGCTGAAGGTGAAATCCCAGCCGAGCAGGGTTTGCAGCAGAAGCCCCATGGCGTAGAGGGAGATGCCGGAAGAAAACACGGTCATGATGGCGAAGAAGATGGCGTTGAGGCCGCGCGTCTTCTCATCGAAGCGGAGCTTGAGGTATTCAGGGACGGAGCGGGCGCGTGAGCCGTAATAGAACGGCATCATGAAAACGCCGACGAAAACCATGGCGGGTATGGCGCCGAGCCAATAAAAGTGACTGGTGGCGATGCCGTATTTGGCGCCGGAGGCGCCCATGCCGATGACTTCCTGCGCGCCGAGGTTGGCGGAAATGAAGGCAAGGCCGGTGATCCAGGCCGGGATGGCGCGGCCTGAAAGGAAGAAATCGCTGCTGGTGGTCACATATCGTCTGAGCGCCCAACCGACGCCGAGGACAAAGGCGAAGTAGATCGCGAGAATTACATAGTCGATGGCGTGAACTTCGATATGGAACATAGATTGTTCCCGTTCATGCTATCAGTGACTGAGGACTCCGCGGGGGCCAGGCCGTGCCCCACGTTCACATCAGGCGGACGACCAACTCCGGCATGAGGCGCTGGAGGTTTTTGAGCGAGCGGGCGTGCCAGGGGTTCTTTTCGGACGCGATGAACTCGAGGTTCGCTTCCTGGCGATCGCGGGCGGCGATGACGAAGCGGGAAAACATGGTGATACCCGAGCTATTCAGAAATTCGAGGTCGCGCAGATCCAGAACGATGGGTCTTTGGGTATCGGCGAGCAGACCCATGAGCATCTCGAGAATCGGGGTGTAATCCGCGGCGCCCGAAAGGCGCAGTGCGCCCTTGAAGCAGACCTTCGGCGCGTCTTCCTGCTGCTGTATTTCGAAGGATTCGTCTTTGATGGTCTTCATGCCGCTGCTCCAGACAGGTCTTTCAGTGAGAGCACTGCACGGGTCGTTACCGTCATGATATCCGGCATGCCTGGGTCGGCATCGAACTCCCAGCCCATACGCGCGCTGTAGTCGTTCAGGATTGTGAGGATTCCGAGGCAGGACTTCTGAGCGGGCGCTTCGCCGGAATTGATTTCGAGTTGCCGGACCAGCAACTCGCCGGCGTCTTCTTTCAGAATCCGTTCCACGAATTCTTTGTACTGGATCGCCTGACCGGTGCTCACGCCGTTGGTTGCCCGAACCGTGATTTGCTCTTTCGTCAGCTCCAGATGGATTCCGATCGGGACATCGACGCCGCGCTCGTGGTATTTCATCGCGTTTTCCAGCAGCTCATTGGCGATGTAGGTGACAGCATGGCGGATGAGCTGCTGGCCGCCGTCATTCATCGACTCGCTGGCGGTGGGCAGGAACGTTGTCACATAATCGCCCAGGAAATCGGCGGAGAGGCCGTTGTTGCGCCAGCGGGACTGGAGGGGGGCGCTGAGAGGAGAAAAAGCGAGATGCAGGTATTCGCATTGATCCTCCGGTGAATTTTGGCAGTAGCCGATGGTTTCAGTTGCCATAGTGGAATCCGACAGTTCTCCTTTAGTATTCGGCTCGATTTCTTCCGCGGCGTTTGGCGAGATAGAGGTTGCGATCGGCGTCGTCGATGAAAGCCAAAAGATCGCGGTCACGCGCGCTTACCGGAACCCTGCACACCATCCCGATGCTCACGGTCACGTGAGCCGCGACGGCGGACTTTTCATGCGGCAAATTCGCGGCTGTAATCGCCCCCAGGATCGCTTGCGACCGTTCGATCGCGCGATCCCATCTGGCCCCGGGGAAGATGGCGGCAAATTCCTCGCCGCCGTAACGGGCCACGAGGGAGCCGCTCCCGCAGCATCGTTCGATTGATTGGGCCACTGCTTTGAGGCACTGATCGCCGGCCTGGTGTCCGTAGTGATCGTTGTACGCCTTGAAGTGATCCACATCGCAGAGCAAGATCGCGATGGGTTCGGACTGCAATGCGCAGCGCTCCCACTCTCTGGCGAGATATTCGTCAAATCGCCGACGGTTCGCAATGCGGGTCAGACCGTCAATTCGCGCCTTCTCACTCTCTTCCGCGGCGGTGTCGCCCTGCTCGATCAAAATCTGAACCAGGACTTCGAGGTCTCCTTTTTCCTGCCGGATCGCGCTCAGCACGCGCTGGAGTTTTTGCTCTGCCGCCTGCCTTTCGCGAATTTCAGCGGTAAGGCTCTGGCTGAGGCGATAGAGATGCTCCTGGAGGATGTCTCCGTGTTCGGTGGATAAGGCGAGCTCGATCTGATAGTCCTGAATCTTGCGATGCAGGAGTTCGAGTTCCCGCTGCAAGTCGGGCGAGCCGTCCGGAGCGGGGGCAGGGATTGCGGAACTTTCCTGGGCAGTCATACTCACGCGGGCTTGACCACCAGAAGACTCACGTCGTCCATCAGCTGCTGGACGCCGATGTAGTCGCGAAGGTTTGCCAGCACGGTTTCACGGATGAGGTGCGCGGGCTGGGTGTAGCTGGATTTCAGCACATCCGCCAGACGTTCGATGCCATATTGCCGGCCCTGCTCGTCGATGGCTTCGGTGATGCCATCGGTGTAGGCAACCATGACGTCGCCGGGGTCCAGCGGCACTCTGGCTTCAGCGATAAATGGCGATATGTCGCGCTCCAGTCCCAGAGGAAAGCCGAGGTCGATGGTGTCATGGCGTTCGAGCGACCCGTTGGAGCGCATGATGAGAATTTCTTCGTGCTGGCCGCTGATGGTGACGAAGCGGTCCTGATAGTGCAGCAGGCTCAGAGTGAGGCTGCGATCGCTTTTCATCCGGTGGGAATTATCGTAGACGACCTGATTCAGAACTTCGAGGAACTTGCGGCTTTCGTAGCGGCCGCTGGCGAGAAGCGTGCGAATGGCCGTCTGTACCATGATGGCGAGAACGCCGCTTTCGAGACCATGACCTGTGACGTCGCCGATGCCGAGGACGATTCCGTTGTCATGGGCGACAACGTCGAAGTAGTCGCCCCCGACTTCGGTGGCGGCTTCCATGTGGCCGGAAATGTCGAGACCGGCGATGGCGCGAAGATCCTCATCGCAGGGGAGGATCATCTTCTGGAGACGCTGCGTGACTTCGAGCTCCGAGCTCATGCGGACGTTTTCGCGGGTGAGTTGCTCGTTGAGGCGTTTGATCTCCGCCTGGGCGCGTCTTCTTTCCGTGATGTCCGTCATGACGCCGACGAGTTCTTTTTTTTCGTCGGCTTTGTCTCCGGCTTCGACCAGCAGAATGGAGGTGCGAAGCCAGACCGTGCGGCCGTCATCCGCGAGCATGCGATGTTCGAAGGACTGGCCTTCCGGACGCTCGCTGGCCGCGGCGCAGCGGGTGAGTACCATCTCGCGATCCTCCGGATGGACGTGATCGATCAGGAACGATGGGGCGTCAGTCCACTGTCGCTGCGGGTAGCCCAGTAACTGTTCGGCTTCGTGATTGATGTAGCTGAGGCGGGCGCCGGCCAGGTCGCCTTTCCAGAGAATCACCTGTACGGATTCGACGATCTGGCGGTAGCGCTGCTCGCTCTGGAGCAACTGCATCGCCTGGGCGGAGAAGCGGCGATCCACAAGCGACGTGAGAATAGCGAGGGCCAGGACAGTTAGAGCGATCGCCACGATGCCGGTTCCGCCAAGAGCGGTTACGCTGACGGAGTGCGAAGTATCGATGGGACCGGACATCGGCGTGAAAGAGACAGCGGCCATGCCGGTGTAATGCATGATCGGAATGGCGAGGCCCATCAGAATCGCGCTCGCTACTTTTCGCCAACCGATGGAACGGGTTTCTTCGCGCAGATGGAAAGTCAGCCAGAGGCCCACCCACGAAATCACGACGGCGAGAACGATGGAGAGGGTGATCAGCGGGGTCGACCATTGGCACATCGCAGGCAGACGCATAGCATCCATGCCGACATAGTGCATGGATGAGATTCCGGCGCCCATGAGCAATCCGCCAAATGCGATGGCCAGGATGCCCATGGAGCGGCGGCTGACGATGAACAGCGCGATGAAGGACGAGACATCGGCCGCCAGGAGGGAGAGCAGCACGGTGGGCCAGTCATACAGAACAGGCACCGGCAGGAAAAACGCGAGCATGCCCACGTAGTGCATCGCCCAGATTCCAGTACCCATGGCGAGGGAACCGCCTGTCAGCCAAACGAAGCGGGTGTAGCCGCGCGCTGCGGTGACGCGGCCTCCGAGATCTAGCGCCGCCCAGGATGCGAGGACGGCGAGCAGGACGGAGAGCGCAACCAGGCGGTAGTCGTAGGAGCCGGTCAATGCGATGGTAGGCATCAGGATGTTACCTCAGCGTCAGGCGAACTGTCTGGAGCATCTATCGGCAGTTGTCTGTGAGTTTCGAGACAACCGGCCGCAGCGTTTAGACCAGTCTTTCATTTGATCGTAACGGTTACTGGTGGTATTTACTGCTCCATTTGGTTAATGGTGATAGTAAATTCCTTCAACTTTAGTTAGCGCCACAGCGCTGAAAGGCGATTAAAACAGTACGCCGGGAGTATATCTGAGATATATCTCCCGGCTAATCAGTAACTTAGCGCACATTTTTTCAGCGAAGAGATTCGAGAGAATGAAAATGCCGTCGATACGGATGGGGAAAGAGCAAGGGTTGAAAGGAGAAGTCGATGATAGTCAACTCAGCAACTTCAGCAGATACACAGGACGGCTCCTCGGCGGACGTCACGCAGCTGCGTTTCATTCAGAGCTACGTTCGATCGCTGGGCGATGGCGCCGCGCGCTTCAGTGTGGTGCGGGATCCGGATACGCAGCGGTTTGTCGTGCAGGTAGTCGACCCGGTGTCGAAGGCCGTCCTCGATCAGTTTCCGGCTGAGGATATTGTGAAGCGGCAGGCGGCGCGGCAGACCAACGCAGCCGATCACGATTTGAGCGCTGGCGTGCAGGGTTAATTCGTTATCACTGGACCCGGACGATAACTCGCCGGTAGCGGGTGAGCGCGGACGCGCCGTTGTCGGTTGCTTCCAGAATGACGTGGATGAGCTGGCCGGGCTGGGCGTCATCGGGGACGCGGAACGTCGTCGGAGAGGCACGGATGGTCCGAGAGTGTGATGGCGCCGGGATAGGTGCCGGCGTCGTTGTATTGCCACCAGGTTACTTTCACTGTGTTGCGATCGGGGGTCGGAGGTCTCTCCCTGGAGGCGGACTGTGGCGCCGGGACGGGCGGAGACATCGAGCGGCCCTTTGATGCTGACTTTCGGGGCGTGGTTCGCGCCGGCGAATTTCGGTGTGACGGACCATTTCAGGCGGGCGGCGAAATCGCCAGAAAATGCCGGCTGGTGAACTCCGGCCCGTTGTCGCAGCGTATGCTTGCCGGAACACCTTGGACAACGCGTCCGAAACAAAATCCAGCGCCCACTCCTGATTGGGCCGGCTGATCAGCCGGTTAGCTGGCGCGACCCCTTTCAATCGCTTTCGCTTCTGCGCCGCACGTTTGGAAATCGGGCGGTTGTGGAAGTGCCCGGGCTTCACAAGTTCATGCGCTACATCTGCCGGAATGGCTTCGAACACCACGCGGCGATGAACGCGTCTTCCTGCGGCTCGGCGCTCGCAGACGCGCTCGAAACGTATCTGCGCTGGCCCGTGCACACCCACAACGTCGAGCGGGAGTGACCGTCGACTAATAGC
>DASYCD010000513.1:0-3526 GCA_036500405.1 Bryobacteraceae bacterium | reverse complement strand
GAAATTGCGCTGCAATTCCTGACCCATGGTGTCGAGGACAATACTGTCCGCAGCACCGAACGCGGCCACCGACAAGGCCGCGAGAGCGGTGAGTCTCGCGAGTTTCACAATGAATTGACGATAGCACGCCGACAACGTGCCTATGTTCCCTATCTTTGGTTTATATAGTGAGGAAACGGCGCCCGGAGACGCCGTGTCACCATGGGGATAGACGGCAGTCCGATGGCTTGTAGTTCCAATTCTTTAGCGAGCAGAAATAAGCCGGAAATCATGAGTCCCGCGGGGCACTGGCCGCAGCTCCGCGCCGCAATTGAGGCCGGCGCCGACGCTGTCTACTTCGGGCTACAGCACTTTTCCGCGCGGGCTAAGGTGGGATTTACTCTGGCGGAACTGCCGGACGCTGTCCGGCTACTGCATGGGCGTGGTGTTCGCGGATACCTTACCTTTAACACCCTGGTCTTCGAGCATGAGCTCGCGGAGGCGGCCCGCACAATCGCGGCTGTAGCGGAAGCCGGGGTCGACGCCCTGATTGTTCAGGATGTCGGGATCCTGAAGCTCGCCCGCGAGATCGCGCCGGACCTCGAACTCCACGCCAGTACGCAGATGAGCATCACGGATACGGCAGGCGTGCGTTTTGCGCAGGATCTGGGCGTGCATCGCGTCACCCTGGCGCGCGAGCTTTCGCTCAGCGAGGTACGAACGATCTTCGAGCAGACCGGCTGCGAACTGGAGATTTTTGTCCACGGGGCTTTATGTGTTGCTTATTCGGGCCAGTGCTTTTCATCGGAGGCCTGGGGTGGGCGCAGTGCGAATCGA
The DNA here is from genome assembly GCA_036500405.1 of Bryobacteraceae bacterium. GTDB lineage: Bacteria > Acidobacteriota > Terriglobia > Bryobacterales > Bryobacteraceae > BOG-234. The sequence goes on along the minus strand of DASYCD010000513.1, from coordinate 2,710 downwards.
GGACAGTGCGCGCAGGCCTGCCGGCTTTCCTATGACCTGATGGTGGATGGCGAGCAGGAGCCTTTGGGCGATGCCCGCTACTTACTATCTCCCGGAGATTTGTGTACGGTTTCAAATGTGCCGGAGATCGTGGCGGCGGGCGTCGGATCACTGAAGATCGAAGGAAGATATAAAGATCCGGATTACGTCGCGCTGACGACGAAAGCGTATCGAGATGCGGTGGATCGCGCGTGGGCTGGGGTGGAGGCGAATCGTGCGGAGCTTGCGGCCGAAATGGGGCGGCTGGAGCAGGCATATTCGCGCGGGCTGGGTCCGTGGTTCGCTTCGGGGACCAATCATCAGACGGTGGTTCGAGGCCGGGCTCCGCGGCATCGTGGTGTTTGCGTGGGCAAGGTTGTTTCGCTGTTGCCAGGGAGCGTGGTCATTGCGCCGGAGCGAATCGCTTCGGCATTGAAGCCGGGCGACGGCGTCGTGTTCGATGCGGCGGATTGGCGTAGTCCCGGTGAGCCGGAGGAGGGCGGACGGCTGTACTCGGTTTCACCGCGCGGGAAGAATATGGAGCTTGCGTTCGCGAATAACGCGATTCGGTTCGACCGGATTCGTGCGGGCGATATTCTCTGGCGTACGGACGATCCTTCGCTGCATGCATTCGCGAAGCCGTATACAGAGGCAACAGCGCCCGTGCGGAAGCAACGTGTCGATGTTAAGGTTTCGGCGCGACTCGGTTCGCTGCTCGAAGCGGTCTGGAGATGTGGCGCGGTCAGCGCGACTGTGGCATCCGATTCTCCGCTCTCAGCGGCGCGCAATCAGGGGCTCTCGATCGAGGCTGTGAGGGAACAGTTTTCGCGGCTCGGAAACACGCCGTACGAGTTGGGAGAAGTGACGCTCAACGCGGAAGGCGCGCCGTTCGTCCCGTCATCCGTTCTGAATTCGATGAGGCGTCAGGCCGTGGAACAATTGCAGGCTGCGCAAACCGCCTCTCGTTCAGCGAACGTGCGTCCTCCCTCGGACGTGCTCGAAAGATTTCTCAGCGAGGCGCGGCACGAGACGAAGGATTCCCCTCGGCGCCTGCACTTGCTTGTTCGCACGCCGGAGCAACTCGAAGCCGCGCTCCATCTCGCGCCTTCCAGCATCACGCTCGATTACCTGGATCTTTACGGCCTGCGCCCTTCGTTGGAACGGGTTCGTTCATCCGGAATTCCTGTCCGCGTCGCAAGTCCGCGTGTCCTCAAGCCGGGTGAAGCGCGCATCGTGAACTTCCTGCAAAGCTTCGATTGCCCGATCGTCGTCCGCGCCAGCGGCATTCTGCATTCGCTGGAAGATCGCGAGACGATCGGGGATTTCAGTCTCAACGCTGCCAATTCAATCTCAGCCGCCGAGTATCTCCGCCGCGGCGTTTCGCGCCTGACCCCCACGCACGATCTCAACGCCGCCCAGGTCGCCGATCTCGCGCGCGCCTGCGGGGCCGATCGTTTCGAAGTCATCGCGTACCAGCATCTGCCGGTCTTCCACACCGAGCACTGCGTCTTCTGCCGATTCCTCTCGACCGGCACAAGTTACAAAGATTGCGGCCGCCCCTGCGAGAAGCACCGCGTGGAACTGCGCGACGAATCGGGCCGTTCGCACCCCGTTCTGGCCGATGTCGGCTGCCGGAACACCGTCTTCGGAGCCGAAGCCCAGGAAGCCAGTCCGCACCTCAGGAACTGGCTCGATGCAGGTATCCGCCATTTTCGCGTCGAGTTCGCGCACGAGACCGCGTCTGAGGTCGAACACGTGACGCGCGCATTTCAGGATGCCCTGGCCGGCACATCTTCTTTCACCGAATTGCAGCGCGAACTGAAAAGCGTCGCGCCCGGCGGGGTTACCCAGGGAAGCCTGTTCGTCTCGAAAGACTATCTTTCCCTGCCAATCCTGCAATAATCGAACTCATGTCAGGGAGGAAGCTCGTCGGGAACAAGGCGATCGCGCCTACACCCTGCTGGTGGGGCTGCCTCTGCTTCTCCTCTTCTATGTCCTGAAAATCGGGAGCAGCCTGACAGCGCCCGCCTGGACCGCCCTGCAGCAGAAGGCCGCAACGCCGGTGGCGCCCGCGCCGATGAATTTGTTACTGCTGGTATGGAAGTCGCTCACATCGCATAGATTCTAATTCGCCGAAGGTTTTTGCGCGCTGTCGATCACGAACACCTGCGCCTTTGCCTTCGTCGCTTCGATCTTCAGACCCAACTGTTCCTGAAACGCCGTGAAGAGATCGGGGAGGGAATCGGCATCCGGCGCTTGAGGCATCGTGGCTCCGCGGCCGCCATATTGAAAATCGTCCGGTCTCCATCGCAGAACGAAATCGAATCGCCCGGTGAGCCCTGTCTGATCGACCACCGGCCGATCGAGAACCACGCTCTGCAGCGCCGCCGCCAGGGCCGCGATGGTTCCGCTTCGCGCGGCATAGGCTCCAGGCCCCCGGAAGTCCCCGCCGCCAAGAGGCCGCGACACCGGACTCGGCGTCAATTTGTGCTGCCCGGTTTTGCCGATCGTAATGGCGTATACCGGCATCTCCTTCTCTTCCATGTGGAACTTTAACTGGAAGCGATCGGCGAGAAGATTCCGAAGCATTTGATTCAACTGATCGAGGTTCGGATTGCCGGCAGCCGCTGGCTTTCCGTTAATGTCGTACCGTTCCGAGTCAATCCAGCCTTTGGCGCCGACGATCTGAGAC
>DASYCD010000512.1:0-5346 GCA_036500405.1 Bryobacteraceae bacterium | reverse complement strand
TCCGCGACTGGACCGAGAAACACAACCGTTTCGTACCCAACTGGGAGATCTGATGTTTTATCAGGACAATTCGTTCAGTATTGGCCGGACCCCACTGGTCCGGCTGGCGCGCGTGAGTGACGGCGCTCCCGTCACGCTGCTCGGGAAGGTGGAAGGGCGCAACCCGGCCTACTCGGTGAAAGACCGCATTGGCGCGTCGATGATCTGGGACGCCGAGAAGCGGGGCTTGCTCAAGCCAGGCAAGGAAATCATTGAGCCGACCAGCGGCAATACCGGCATTGCGCTCGCTTTTGTGGGCGCCGCCCGCGGCTATCCGGTCACGCTCACGATGCCCGAAACCATGTCGATTGAACGCCGGAAGGTGCTCAGCGTGTTGGGCGCGAAGCTGGAACTGACGGAGGGCTCAACCGGCATGGCCGGCGCCATTCAAAAGGCGCAGGAGATCATGGCCTCCGATCCGGACCGTTACTTCATGCCAGGGCAATTCGACAATCCGGCCAATCCGCAAATTCACTTCGACACCACGGGCCCCGAGATCTGGAACGATACCGAAGGCAAGATTGACGTCCTGGTGGTAGGCGTGGGGACGGGCGGTACGATCACCGGCACCTCCCGCTACATCAAGCAGAAAATGGGCAGGAAGATCGTGACGATCGGGGTGGAGCCCACCGCGAGCGCTGTGATCAGCCAGACCATCAACGGCGAGACGCTGAGACCAGGACCGCATAAGATTCAGGGCATCGGCGCCGGGTTTGTTCCGGCGAATGTGGATCTTTCCGTGATCGACCGGATGGAACTGGTGTCGAATGAGGAATCGATCGAGATGTCGCGCCGTCTGGCTCGAGAAGAAGGCATTATGGCCGGGATCTCATGCGGAGCTGCTGTGGCGGCGGCGGTTCGGATCGCCAAACAGGAAGAGTTTCGGGGAAAAACGATCGTTACGGTCCTTCCGGACTCAGGCGAACGCTACCTGAGCAGCATCCTTTTTGAGGGAATGTTCGAAAACTAACATATCATTCACCTCGGGAAGTAACGTAGTCTGAAATACCAGCGCCTATTTGGCATCCCCGTTACAACAGCGGGCACGCTCTAACCCCTCACCCCCTGAGCGCGCCCGCTTTTCCTTTTCCGCGAATTTCCTTCACTGAACATCCGGCGGCGATTTTCGTATGATTCTCTGGTGGGCAAATTCCATCTGCCGCTGACTGCAGCAATTTCTGCCGCGATCCTTGCTACGGCGGGCTGTAATCACGAGCGCGATTGGCAGGCTTCCAGCGACACGCGCGTCTGCGTGGACGATTCCGGTAAACGCATTCCCGACGACCGCTGCCAGACAGCTTCGCCGGGCTTGATGCCCTATCACTGGTACTACATTGCGCGGGGCGGTTACATTCCGTGGTTTGGCCACGCTGTGGGCGGCGGGTCCTTCGTTTCGGGAGGCGGCAGTTACGCATCGGCTCCTGGTTCCACGCCGGCCGGCGCTGTGTCGCGCGGCGGGTTTGGTGGCATCGGCGGTGGTGAGGCGGGGGCGGGCGAATAATGCAGCGAATCGAGATCACGGCTCGTTCCGGGTGGGAACGCATCGTGGAGAAACAGGGGTTGGTCTGGCATACGGCGAATGGAACGCCGTACTGGAACGAGTCCGCGTATTACCGGTTCAGTGCGGAGGAGGTTGATCGGCTTGAGGCTGCTACGGCAGAGCTTTACCGGATCTGCATGGCGGCCGCGCAGCACGTCATCGATAAAAATCTTTTTCCGCGCTTCGGTATTCCGGATTATGCGGTGGAACTGATTCGCCGTGCGTGGGATGAAGAGCCGCCCGCGCTGAATCATGGGCGCTTCGATCTGGCTTACGATGGAGCGAATCCGCCGAAGATGCTCGAATACAACTGCGATACGCCGACTTCCCTGCTGGAGGCAGCGGTGATTCAGTGGGAGTGGAAGGAGGCGGTGTTTACCGGTTCGCGGCAGCCGGATCAATTCAATAGTTTGCACGACAAACTGCTGGCCAAGTGGAAAGATATTCTGCCGTATTTGAAATCGCGCTCGATTCACTTCACGCATGTGGATGACGAGGCTGGCGAGGATACGGTGACAGTTGCGTATCTGCGCGATCTCGTGGAGCAGGCTGGATTTCAGACGACCGGTATTTTCACGAAAGACATTGGATGGAACGCCTCGGCGCGGCGGTTCGTGGATCTGGAGAGCCGTCCGATTGACGTGCTGTTTCACCTGTATCCGTGGGAGTGGATGGTGAATGAGGAATTTGGCCCGCATATTGCCGAGTCGTGGGAGCAGACGGATTGGATCGAGCCGATCTGGAAAATGATCCTCAGCAATAAAGCGATTCTGCCGGTGCTGTGGGAGTTGTTTCCGAATCATCCCAATCTGCTGCCGTGCTTTGAGGTTCCGCAGGGTTCGAGTTATGTGAAGAAGCCGAAGCTCGCGCGGGAAGGCGCGAATGTCACGGTGGTTCGCGATGGCAATGTGATCGCGCAGGCTGGCGGCGATTATGGCGAAGAGGGCTACGTGTATCAGGCGCTGTTCAATTTGCCGGATTTCGGCGGCAATCGTCCGGTGATTGGCAGTTGGGTGGTGGATGGGGAACCCGCCGGGATGGGGATCCGCGAAGACGGATGGATCACGGGCAACAGCGCGCGATTCGTTCCGCACGTATTCGCGGTATAACGGGGTTGATGCTGCGATCTGCTCTCCTTCTCCCACTGATTCCGTTCGTAGCTGTGTCGCTCGCGGCGCAGGATATTCCCGATGGGCCAGGGAAGGATGTGACGCTTCGGATCTGCACCAGTTGCCACGGCGCGGAGATGTGGGCGAGCGAGCGTAAGGGCCAGCTCGATTGGGATCGCACGATCGCGAGCATGACGGAGAAGGGGCTCGCCATCTCCGATGCCGACTATGCGACGGTGCTCGATTATCTATCGAAAAATCTGGGGACGGCGAAGAGCGAGAAGCCGGTGGCTGCTGCCGCGCCAACCGCTGCATCGTCGCCGGTTCAGGAAGCGCGCGAGATCCTGAAGCAGCTCATCGAAATCAATACGACGAATTCGGTTGGCGATAACACGAAGGCTGCTGACGCGATGGCGGCGCGATTCCGCGATGCAGGCTTTCCTGCCGCGGATGTGCAGGTCGTGACGCCGATGGCGCGCAAGGGGAATCTGGTGGTGCGGTTGCGCGGCACGGGGACCGGCGGCAAGCCGGTGCTGTTCATCGGACATCTGGACGTGGTGGAAGCGGCGCGCAGCGACTGGTCGATGGATCCGTTTACGCTGACCGAGAAGGATGGCTTTTTCTACGGGCGCGGCGTGACGGATATGAAGGGCGACGATGCGCTGGCGATCGAGACATTTCTGCGGATGAAGCGCGAGGGTTTCCAGCCTTCGCGGGATCTGATTCTCGCGCTGACGTCGGATGAGGAAACGGGTCCTGCGAACGGCGTTCAGTATCTGGTGAAAGAGCATCGGGATCTGATCGATGCCGCGTTTGGGATTAATTTCGATGCCGGTGGCGGCGATATCAAGAGCGGCAAAAAGCTCTATGTGGGGTTGCAGGCCGCGGAAAAAATGTATGAGAGCTACAAGCTTGAGGTGACCAATCCGGGCGGTCACAGCTCGCGGCCCACGAAGGACAATGCGATTTATCGCCTCGCGGAGGGCCTCACGCGACTCTCGAAATACGATTTTCCGGTGCATCTGTTCGACGTGACGCGGCAGGAGTTGGAGCGTCAGGCGCCGTATTACGGGGGGCAGGAGGGCGCCGATATGAAGGCGATCGCCGCGAATCCGAACGATGCGGCGGCGGTGGCGCGGTTCTCTGAAAAGCCGCAGGACAACGCGCTGCTGCGCACCACGTGTACGCCGACGCTGCTCGCGGCCGGTCACGCGGAGAATGCGCTGCCGCAGCTTGCGACAGCGACGGTGAACTGCCGGATTCTGCCGGTGGAGAATGCGGCGGATGTGGAGAAGAAGATCGTCGAGCTGCTGGCCGATCCGCAGATCAAGGTCACGGCGGTGAAGAACGTGACGACGGTTCCGTATACGCCGATTGAGCCGAAGGTGCTCAGTGCGGTGTCGGCGGTGACGGAGAAGCACTGGTCTGGGCTGCCGGTAGTGCCGAAGATGAGTCTGGGGGCGACGGACAGCATTTATCTGATCCGCGGCGGCATTCCGGCGTACGGCGTCAGCGGCATTTTCCGCGATGAAGATGACGATCGCGCGCACGGGAAAGATGAGCGGATTCTGACGCAGTCGTTCGATGATGGCGTGGGGTTTGTGTATGACTTGCTGAGTTCGTTTGGGAAAAATTAGACGGACGAAGCAAGCATGCTACGATGAAACAGTTCCGACACGCGCGGGGACGTAGTTCAGTTGGTTAGAACGCCGGCCTGTCACGTCGGAGGTCGCGGGTTCGAGCCCCGTCGTCCCCGCCAATCCTGCCTTTTTTCCCAATATTTTCAGCTAGCGCAACGGGCCGCTGGCTCTCACGCCCGTGCATCGCCACACGGTCGGCGCGCTCACTAACGTATATGGTGATGTGCTGCCGCCCTGGTTATCTGCTCCCCGGCAAGGGAACCTCTCGGAAAACAGGCAGCCTTACTATGGGGCGCTGGAAGCGGCTGATGAATCGTTGAGTTCGGGAACGTTTGACCTCGGCAAGCTCGAACAGATGCCTTTCCGCGATGCTAAGCCGACAACTTCTTGCGGTACATGAAGACGCCACGGGCGCCTAGCGAACTGCCGGGCCGCGCAGGCCTGACGAAATCTTCCAGCGCAGCTTGTGCACAATTTCGGAGAACGCGTTGATCTCGCGCGCGTCCGGAACGCAGTCCAGAATCGCCAGGCCCGCCATGAAGTGGCCGTCCACTGTCTGGCTGCAATGGCGAATCTCGCCGAGCACCATAGATGCTTCGAACTCGACGTAGATCCGTGTGCCCGGCGCCACGTACTTCGCGAAGCGCACTCCAAGCCCTGAAGCGGACCGGTCCACCACCGTGCAGTGATACCGCTTCGTCCCGTTGCGCCCAACGATTCCGACCGAAAGGTACTCGCCGGTCGGAATGCGCACTTCCTTGCGACGGCTCGAGAGGAGCGAAATCGAAACGTCCCATCCGCCCTCAACCGGGACACAGCTCGATACGTAACCCGAAAGCTGAGTCCGTTCGAATGTGACGTTGACGGCCGACGTGTCCGCGATGCGCCGCTCGGAGCGCAGGTAAAGTACCCCGTCGCCGATTCCGACCAGTTCGCATTCACTGTCCGGAACGGCCTTGCCCGAAATACGCACGGGCCGGCGCACTCGCCGCACCCTCTGCGGGGGCGCGGTTGGTAC